>NZ_CP081006.1:1245162-1556453 GCF_022317005.1 Mycobacterium sp. IDR2000157661 | reverse complement strand
CTCGGGTCCTACGAAACCGACTGGGACGGCGAGCCCTGCGCACTGGGCATGGTGACCGAGTTCGCCGCCAACTCCGCCGAGGGTTGGGACATGGCGACGGCCAGCACGCGCGACCTGTTCGCCGAAGGTGACCTGTACGCCGACGAGGTCGGTGGTGATTTCGCAGGCGAGTCGTTCCGGCTGGGTGAGGCCGTCGCCTCCGTGCACGCGACGCTGGCTGCAGAACTGGGGACGTCGACCACGGTCTTCCCGACCGAGACGGCGCTGCAGCGGCTGGCGTCGGCGGCCGCGTCGGTGCCCGAACTCGAGCAGTACGTGCCGTTGATCGAGGAGCGCTACCGCAAGCTTACCGAGGAGCAGATCACCGTCCAGCGCATCCACGGCGACCTGCATCTCGGGCAGGTGTTGCGCAAACCCGAGCGCTGGCTGCTGATCGATTTCGAAGGCGAACCCGGCCAGCCCCTCGACGAGCGCCGGCGGCCCGACTCGCCGTTGCGCGACGTCGCGGGGCTGCTGCGGTCCTACGAGTACGCCGCCTACCAACGCCTCATCGAGCAGGGCGGTGACGGCGACCGCGACCGGCAGTTGGCCGCACGGGCACGCGAGTGGGTGGACCGCAACGCCTCGTCGTTCTGCGAGGGCTACGCCGAGGTGTGCGGCACCGATCCGCGCGACTCCAAACACGTCCTGGAGGCCTACGAGCTGGACAAGGCCGTCTACGAAGCGGCCTACGAGGCCCGCCACCGACCCAGCTGGGTGCCGATCCCGCTCAAGTCGATCGCGCGCCTCGTGCGCTGACGCCGTGGCCCCTCGGGCGGTCCGCAGGTTCCGGGCCGGCAACCGCGACCGCCGGGTAAGCGCCGCCGCTCGTCGGCCTCTTACGCCGGCCCGCCCGGCCGGCACGACCGGATCCTCAGGACCTCGTTGCCATCGCAGCGGTCGCGGTTGCTCAAGCCGGGACGCTAGCATACGAGCTGGTGAAAGCCGTGGATATCCGCGCCAACGGCGCTGCTGCGCAAGGTGATCGGACGGCTGTGCCGACCAACCGGCGTCCGGGGTGGCGCACACAGCAAGGCCGCGGCGTTTAGCCGCCGGGCGAGTGGGCAACCGATCACACGTGAGCGCAATCCCAGACCCCGGTGACTCGCCCAACGACAGCGGTGGCGTCGGCGACACCCTTCGCCCGATGGAGGCCCTCGATCCCGACGACGTCCGCAACGACGACGGCGACGACGTCGTCGATCCGCCCGAGCGGTGGCACGAGGCCGACAAGATCGCCGCTGACGGCGAGGCCGACGAGACGCTTGACGACAAACTGGCCGCAGAGGTGCCGGATGTGACCCAGCGCCCCACCGACGAGGGCGTGCAGATGGACCGCATCGATCCCGAGGCGCACGGCACCGACGAGGGCCAGGTCAGCGGGACGCCCGAGGACGGCGACTCCTTCTATCCCGTCGTCGAGTGAACCGCTAGCCGGTATCGGCCCGCAGCACGACCACCGACCTGGCCTCGACGGTCATGGCCGTCCCCGCGTCGATCGGCTTGGGCTCTGACTCGTCTGCGGGGTCCGCGCCGGTGTTCACCACCGGTCGCCACGCCGCGCTGAACTTCTCGGCCGGCAGGGTGAATTCCATCGGCTCGTGGTGGGCGTTGAAGCACAGCATGAAGGAGTCGTCTGCCACCCGCTGACCGCGCACGTCGAGGTCGGGGATCCCGTCGCCGTTGAGGTACACCGCGATCGACTTGGCGAAGCCGCTGTCCCAGTCGTCGTCGCTCATCTCCGAACCGTCAGGCGCGAACCAGGTGATGTCGGGCAGGCCCGGTGTCACCGACGTGGCTGCCGCGCCGCCAACGCGGTGCCGGACCGGGCGGCCGGAGAAGAATCGGCGCCGGCGGAACACCGGGTGGTTCGCCCGCAACGCCGAGACGGTGCGGGTGAACTCCATCAGGTCGGTGTCGGCATTGGCCCATTCGATCCAGGACAACTCGTTGTCCTGGCAGTAGACGTTGTTGTTGCCGTGCTGCGTGCGTCCGAGTTCGTCGCCGTGGGCGATCATCGGCACGCCCTGGCTCAACAGCAGCGTGGTCAGGAAGTTCCGCTGCTGGCGGGCGCGTAGTGCGTTGATCTCGGGGTCGTCGGTCGGCCCCTCGACACCGCAGTTCCACGACCGGTTGTGGCTCTCGCCGTCGCGGTTGTCCTCGCCGTTGGCCTCGTTGTGCTTCTCGTTGTAGGAGACCAGATCGCGCAGTGTGAAGCCGTCATGCGCGATGACGAAGTTGATCGAGGCGACGGGGCGGCGGCCGGTGTGTTCGTAGAGATCCGACGAGCCGGTGAGTCGCGACGCGAACTCGTCGATCGTCGCCGATTCCCCGCGCCAGTAGTCGCGCACGGTGTCGCGGTACTTTCCGTTCCACTCGGTCCACTGCGGGGGGAAGCCGCCGACCTGATAGCCGCCGGGACCGACGTCCCACGGCTCGGCGATCAACTTGACCTGGCTGACCGTCGGATCCTGCTGCACCAGTTCGAAGAACGTCGCCAGCCGGTCCACGTCGTAGAACTCGCGGGCCAGGGTGGAGGCCAGGTCGAAGCGGAACCCGTCGACGTGCATCTCGGTCACCCAATACCGCAGTGAGTCCATGATCAGCTGCAGCGAATGCGGGTGGCCGGCGTTGAGGCTGTTGCCGGTGCCGGTGTAGTCCATGTAGTAGCGCTTGTCGTCGTCGACGAGCCGGTAGTAAGCCGCGTTGTCGATGCCGCGCATGGACAGTGTCGGGCCCATGTGGTTGCCTTCGGCGGTGTGGTTGTAGACCACGTCGAGGATCACCTCGATGCCGGCCTCGTGCAACGCGCGCACCATGGCCTTGAACTCCTGGACCTGACCACCCGGGTTCGGGCTGGAACTGTACTTCGAGTCGGGTGCGAGGAAGCCGATCGTGTTGTAGCCCCAGTAGTTGGACAGCCCCTTCTCCACCAGAGTCGAGTCGTTGGCGAAGTGGTGCACCGGCATCAGTTCGATCGCCGTCACGCCCAACGACTTGAGGTGCTCGATGATCACCGGGTGCCCGACCGCGGCGTAGGTGCCGCGAATCTGCTCCGGGATGTCGGGGTGCGTCTGCGTCAGACCCTTGACGTGCGCCTCGTAGATGACCGAGTCGGCGTACTCGAATCCCGGCGGCCGGTCGTTTCCCCAGTCGAAGTAGGGGCTGATGACAACGCATTTCGGCATGTGCGGCGCCGAGTCCTCGTCGTTGCGGCTGTCCGGGTCGCCGAAGTTGTAGCTGAACAGCGGCTGATCCCAGTCGAAGTGGCCGTCGATGGCCTTGGCATACGGGTCGATCAGCAGCTTGTTGGGGTTGCAGCGCTGACCGCTGGGCGGATCGTACGGGCCGTGCACCCGGTACCCGTAGCGCTGGCCGGGCTCGATGTTGGGGATGAAGCCGTGCCAGACGAAGGCGTCCACCTCGGGCAGCGTCACCCGGGTCTCGGCACCCCCCGCGTCGAACAGACACAGCTCGACCTTGTCAGCCGCCTCGCTGAACACCGCGAAATTGGTGCCGAAACCGTCGTAGGTGGCACCGAGCGGATAAGCCTTGCCGGGCCAGATCTCCACGTGGGCTGGTTGCGGGGTGGCGGCTCGGGTCAAAGTGGACTCCAAAAGGATCGGACGAAGGGGGATGAATAGAACCCTACGGGTGTGCCCAGTCAGGCGGCATCACAACCACATCGGCGCGACTTCGCCGACGATCCGAAGGACCGGGTGCCGAGCGCTCCCACCTGAGGAACCCGCGGTCGGGTCCTAGGCGATCTGGACGCCGGCCGCCCGCAGTTCGTCAAGGGCTTTCTCGCTGGATTCCGGGGCGACGCCGGCGATCAGGTCACGCAGCACACGGGTGCGGAAGCCGTTCGCGACGGCGTCGGCCGCGGTGGCCTTGACGCAGTAGTCGGTCGCGATGCCTACCACGTCGACCTCGTCGACGCCGCGCTGGCGCAGCCAGTCGGCCAGCGAAGTGCCATCGTCGTCGGTGCCCTCGAATCCGCTGTAGGCCGCCGAGTACTCGCCCTTGGTGAAAACCGCCTCGACGGCGGCCGGTTCCAAGTGCGGATGGAAGTCCGCACCGGGAGTGCCGACCACGCAGTGCGGCGGCCACGAGTTGACGAAGTCGGGGTTCTCCGAGAAATGGTCGCCGGGATCGATGTGGAAATCCTTGGTGGCCACCACGTGCGCGTACTTGTGGTCACCTGACAGAAGCTCGCTGATGCCGCTGGCGACCTCGGCGCAGCGGTTCACCTCCAGCGAGCCGCCCTCGCAGAAGTCGTTCTGAACGTCGGTGATGATCAATGCCCGCATGACCCGAATTTACCCGCCGAACAGCAGGTACAGCCCGGTGAAGGTGTAGCCGACCATGACCAGCATCATCGCGAGTTGCCCGGTCAGCTGGTGGCCGCTCGGCAGCACCCGCAGCGCCCGATCGTGCGCGGCGATGACCGCCGCGACGTGGCCGGCCACCACGAATCCGACCTTCAGCGTCGCGAGCACCGCGGGGTGCTGCGACAGGAAATAGCTCACCTCGGCGTTGTCGAGCCCGAACAGATTCCAGCCGCGATTCAACGGGTCGGCCAGCAGTATTACCGTCTGCTGTCCCTTCTCGAAGAGGTAGGTCAGGTAGTGCGCGAACACGTAACCGATGACGATGGGGATCAGCGAGTGCGCCATCAGACCGGGCAGTTCACGTCGCCGTTCGCGGTCGACGCCACCGGTGGCGATGGATGCCAGCGTGAACGTGAACGCCACGACCGCGATGAAAAGCAGCAGGCCCAGCGTCCTGATCAGCGTCGCCGTCAGCGACGACGTCGCGGTGTCATCGACGAAGTTGCGCCACCGCGGAATCGCCGAGAAGCTGTCGAAGGCAGTCGATCCCAGCAGCACGGCCATCACGGCAACGATGCCCGGGTACACGGCCAGCGACGGCAGGTGGTTGAAGGGGTTTCCGACCGCCACGCGACGGGTTTCGGGGTCGCGGCGCAGCGGAGCCAATCGCGAGGCCACCGTGCTGTACACCTCGAAGGGATCGGCGCGCGCGCACCAGTCCCGGCCGAACCACAGCGCGCCGGCCAGCGTCACCGCCAGGTAGATGATCAGCCAGAGCCGAATGGCGCCAAGCGAACCCGGGTCGGGACTGGCCAGCTCCAGCCACACGAACGCGAAGAGCCCCGCCACCGCGGGCCAGTAGCCCAGCTTGGCCGGGTAACTGCGCCCACCCGACCGGCCGCCCATCAGGCGCAGCACTGCGCGCACCGGAGATATCGCCCGCCATACCGGTCCGAGGAGAACCGACAGTGCCACCAGGGCGATCCACAGCAGCACGTAGAAGACGCCGGGCAATGGGTTGTCGGCGTTCTGCGGGCCGAAGAACGCCGCGAGGGCGACCCATATCGTGAAGAGCAGGCCCAGCATCGCGGCGATCCAGCGCGTCGCAGGCGCATCCACCACGGTCGTGACCCAGTTGGGCAGTGCGCGAGCGGGTTTAGCCGGATCGAACTTCGGCTTCCGCCAGGCCAGCGCGACGACGGCGAACGTGAAGGCCAGCGCCCAGGCCGCACCGATCAGAGCGTAGGTGAACGGGATCGGCAGATCGGTCGAACCGCCGAGACCGTGCGCCAGGACCGTGACTGAACCGTCCGGCGTCACTGCACCGCGATGGTCGCGACGGTCTGGCCGGTGTCGTGCAACTCGACGTCGACACGTCCCGGAACGTTCACGCTGAACTGAAAGGTCTGCGGCGGACCGGGTTTCACCGCGAAGGTGTGCTCGGGGTTGGAGTGCACATGCAGCTCGTCCTCGGTGTCGCTGGTGACCTTGAGGACGATCGGCTGGTTCAGTTCGGCCTGTACCTGCTTGTTTTGCGGTGTGACTTCGCCGTTGGCGATCGAGATGTCGATCGTGGTCCGCTCGGGCGGCGCCTGCGCGTCGGACATGTCCGACGCGCCGACCGTCGACTCAGTCGGTGCGGCCGGTGTCTCTTCGCTGTCGGATGAGCCACCGCACCCGGCGGTGATCAGAGCAGCGGCGGTCAAAACCAGAGGCGCCCGATAGGTTTTCACGATCTCCCGTCTTCACTCGTTGTTCCCGTCGCTCTTGCGGCGGTTCTTCACCGCGATGTAGACCACCACGCCCGCGACGGCGATCGCCGGGGCGAACGCGGGTACGGCGATCCAGATCGGGTGATCGGCCAGATAGACGATTTCCGGATCAGTCATCATGCCTGCGCTGTGGGTTGAAGTTCGGCCTCGCTACCGCTCGGCTGGCTCTTGTCGATCCGGCCCCCGCCCCAGGTGACGCCGGCGACCATCACCAACGTGCAGAACAGCACGATGAGGCACCCGATCAGCCACAGCGACTCGGGGATGTCAGGGCTGCGCTCGCGCTGCAGGATCTCGATCTCGGCGATGAACGGCCGCGTCATCGACGGTTCGGCGGGCACCTCCTCGGCCCCGATGCCGGGATCGCCGGCCAGGTAGATCGGCACCGCGGCCATCGTCTTGCCGTCGTGCACGCGCAGCAGGGTCTTCCAGGTACCCGACACCGGCATCGGCTTGGTGGACTGGAAGTGACCGGGCCCGACCTGCTCGAGTTGGTCGACGAACAGGCCGTCCATGTTGTCGATTCCGCCCTGCCAGCCGAGCACCGAAACCCAGTTCGGGTTGTCGCTGAGCAGGTTCGCCGGGGTGAACTGGATGTCCGCGGTGGCCAAACGCTCACCCTCGTCGCTCGGCGCCTCGGTCAACGTGATGGTGGCCGTTGCGCTTTCCGGAACGTCGTAGCGCAACCCGTTGGCGGTCGTGCCACCGATCGCCAGTACCGCCAAGACCACCAGGCCGATGCTGATGGCGCGTCGCGGCAATCGCTGACCGGTCAGCACCATGCCGATCATCGCGCCGCACGCACCGGTGAGAATGGCCACCGGCACAGCCATCGCCAGCGCCTCCGGCCACAGACTGGTCTCCCACGGGTAGGAATAGACGGCGTTGATCCAGAACGACTCCAGCCACAGGCCGATGGTGCCGACGCCCAGGCCGGCCACGGCGCCCATCATCACGGGACGCTTGATCAGCGGGGTCAACGCGACCAGTTCCACCACCACGGCGGCACCGAGGTACAGCGGGAACCAGTTCTCGGGCGCGCCGAGCACCGGTGCGACCAGGAACGCGACGATGCCGCGCAGACCTATGGCGATGAGCGCGGCGATGAGCGCGGCCCCGCGCCCCAGGTAGATCCGGGCGGCCACCAGCGCCAGTGCGGCAGCGGCGGCGATCAGCATCGGCTGGAACACCTGCCGGAATTGCATGACGCCGAAGTCGAACTCGATCTGGTAGACCGACATGCCGATCAGCACGCCTGCGAAAGCGAGGTACTGAACGAACTTCAGGCCGATGCCGTCGCGCGGCCAGTCCGGCCCGACGGCACGCTTGCCCTCGAGTTCCAGAAACGCCGCGGCCAGCGTGGAGAAGCCGGCGCCGCCGATCATCATGAGGTGGGTAGGACCCCACAGGGTGACGTCCTGGCCGAAGATGCGGTGCCAGATGTCGTCCAGGGGGAACCCGAGAAGCGCGTACAGGCCGCAGCCGGCCATCACGATGCCGCCGACCGGGGCGTGCCAGTCGTCGGTGAGACGCACGGCAGCCGGGCCGGGCCGGTCGAAGGGCAGCACCATCGCGGTGCAGCCCGCGACGAAGATGCCGAACAGGCCGATGAGGATGAAGTAGTGCGCGGGGTTGGCCAGTGCGCCGTCGTCGCGGCCGTTGCCGATGTGCAGGCTGACGTCCCAGATGAAGCCGAACAGGGCACAGATGATCGACGCGATGAACATGGCGATCGGCAGCGCCACCCACGACGGGCGCTTGAAGCGCCGGCCGGACCAGTCGGCGAGTCGCGTCAGCCAGGTGATCTTGTGGCTACGGTGCAGCCAGCCGATCCACAGCAACACCGCAGTCACGATGACTGCGGCCACCGAAAGCCCGATGACTTCGTGAAGGGCGGTGCCGCCGCCCTCGTCCTGAGCCATGAAGGAAATTTCCGGTGATCCCGTCATTTGCCCACCTCAATGTCGGAGGAAACTTCTTACTCGGCGGTAATGTTGCCAGAACCCTCCGAGTTGAAACCAGGGGTATCAGGTATCGGAGAGCAGATCGTTACCCGCGATGCGTCCGGCGTGCGCGCTGCTCGGGTCGCTTCGACCCGGGCTTGCAGGCCGTCGACCGAGCGAATTGGTGGCGCCAGCCTCAGGGCTTGAGGACGACCTTGACCATGCCGTCTTCCTTCTTCTGGAAGGTCTCGTACGCATCGGGCGCATCGTCGAGCGGCAGTCGATGGGTGGCGAACTGCTCGACGCCGAGCGGATCCTCCGCGGTCAGCAAAGGCATGATGTCGGACACCCACCGCTTGACGTTGGCCTGCCCCATGCGGAGCTGGATCTGTTTGTCGAACAACGTCATCATGTTGATCGGATCGGCGGCGCCGCCGTAGACGCCGGACAACGAGATGGTGCCGCCGCGGCGTACGAGCGAGATGGCGGAGTTCAGCGCGGCGAGACGATCCACGCCGGCGTTCTTCATGACCACGCGGCCCACGGGTGAGGGCAGGAATCCGGCGGCGGTCTGCATCGTCTCGGCGATGGGGGAGCCGTGGGCTTCCATGCCGACGGCGTCGATGACGGAGTCCGCACCGCGGCCCTGGGTGTGGCTCTTGACGATCTCGTCGGCGTCGTCGGTGCGCAGGTCGATCAGTTCGTCACAGAAGGCGCGGGCCCGCGACAGCCGTTCATCGACAAGATCCACACCGATGACTCGGCAACCTTTGCGGTGCGAGGCGATGCGGCATGCCATCGATCCGATCGGCCCCAGGCCGAGCACCACCAGCGTGCCGCCGTCGGGCACCTCGGCGTACTCGACGGCCTGCCACGCGGTGGGCAATACATCGGACAGGTAGACGTAGCGTTCGTCGGGACCGTCCTCGGGCACCTTGATGTGGGTGTACTGCGCCTGCGGGATGCGGAGGTACTCGGCCTGGCCTCCGGCGACCTCGCCGTACAGCTTGGAGTAGCCGAACAGGGATGCGCCGGTGCCCTGGTCGCGGTTCTGGGTCGTCTCGCATTGGCTCTGCAACCCCTGACCGCACATGAAGCAGTGGCCGCAGGAGATGTTGAACGGGATGACCACCCGATCGCCCACCTTGAGGTCGCCGACCTCCCGGCCGACCTCCTCGACGATGCCCATCGCTTCGTGCCCGAGGATGTCGCCCGGGTTCATGAACGCGCCGAGGACCTCGTACAGGTGCAGATCAGACCCGCAGATGTTGGTGCTGGTGACGCGGATGATGGCGTCGTTGGGCTCTTTGATGGCGGGATCGGGCACAGTGTCGACGGAGACTTTCCGGCGGCCCTGCCACGTGATTGCTCGCATGGGCGTCCTCCTCGGGGTCAGCTTGAGGCGTGCCCGCTGAGGCCGGCGTCAAACCTCGGCGGTCAGACGGCCGCGCCCGTGGAGATGGCGTCCGAGTTCAGGACGCTGAGATGCTGCCAGTAGATCCAGTCGGCGATCGCGGCACGCTGGTCGGCGGCTTCGGTTGCGGTGTGTGCGCGGTGCAGGGCGAGTTCCTGCGCATGCTCGGCATAGGTGACGAAGGCCTGCAGTTGGACGGGGCCGCGGTCAGCGGCATTGCTCAGCAGAGGTCGGAACACCTCGAACCACAGGAGCGCGCGATTGTCCTTGGGCGGAGTGTCGTCGGTGGGTGGTGGTGGTAATACCTCGGCCAGGCAGTTGGGTGAGATCGCCGCCAATTGTGTTGCAGCAGAGGGAGCTATCACCTGCAGCCGGTGAAGGCCGTTCATCTGCCCGGTGTCGGGTAGGTCGTCGGGGCGCAGAATGATGCGGGGTGCGCCGGGGTCGAAACCCTTGAATTGATCTTCGGTCGCGATGACGGCTCGCAGATCGGTGTTGTGGTGTTGCGCCCATCCATGAAGGGCGAGAACAGGATACGTCGCCCATGTGCCTCGGATGGTGGCGGGAACACTCTCGTCGGCGGTTGCCATCCGTACCTGTTCGGGCAGGTTGACGTTGGCAGGGATGTATCCCAATCCGTAGTTGTTGGCGACGACGATCGAGCCGTCCTTGGCCACGCCGGTGACCCAGAAGAATCCGACATCGTTGATGCCGACGTTCAGTGCCGCGGCGACACGTTGGGCGAACACTGCGGGATCGGCGCCCCCGGGGCGACGACGAGCAGTGGCCGCGGCGATGGCTTCGCGTTGCGCACGAGCGGCCGACACCGGCACAGGGGCCGGAGCGCCGACGGTGCTCGTGCCGGCCGCAGCGGCTGCCGGTTGGGCGGCTGACCCGACCGGGCCGGCAGGCGCGACGGGCGCGGCGGGAGGTGGAGACGCCGGCGGGCCGAGCGGGACGGGCGGCGCGGGAGCAGGTGTCGGCGCGGCAGGCGCGGGTGCAGGCGGAACAGGGGCCTGACCGCTGCCGCCGGTAGGGCCGGACGCGGCCGCGGGTTGACTGGACGGCGCAGAGGGCACATCCGGTGTCGGCGAAGGGATGGGCGACTGCGCGCCCGACGGAGTGCTGAGGGGAGCGCTCGCCTGTAGCGGCTGGATCGGCGGCTGGGAAGCAACTCTGGAAGCGGCCTCGGCCATCGAGCGGTTCATCTCCGCAAGCTGTGCTGAATTGGCAGCTGCCGCCGAAGGACCCGGGGCAGTGGCCGCCTGGCTTGGTGTAGCGCTCAATGGAGCCGATGGTGTGGACACCCCGCCGGAGGGTGATCCGGAAAGCGGGCTCGAGAGTGCGCTGATACTTGGTGGAGAAGGTGCGCCGGGATTGCTGCCGCTGAAAATAGGCGATCGAGGTGCACCATGTGTGCTCGCGGGCGGCAAAGGAGTGGCCGGCGTCGAAGTCGAAGCTATCGGACTTTGAATCTCACGGCCGCCCCCTAGGGTCTCAGCATTCGTGAGGTCCTCTCCAGGCCAATCCGACGTCTGCGCCGGAGTCGGCAATGGTGCCGTGAATCTTCCAGAGCCATTAGGGCTCTCTGCATTCGATGGGCTCGTTCGCGTGGCAACGGGATGAATTGGAGGTGCCATGTGCCCCAGGGAGCCGCCGAGGGACGATTCATCACCAGCTTGAACGAAGTGGGGACCTCGTTTTGGCTCCCATCTGTGAAGCATCTGAGCTTCACTGGCCCCAGCTTGTGACCTGCGGGGGGGTCCTGCAGAAATGCGAGAGCCCGCGGCGGCGACTGTCGATATGTTCTCTCCGCGGATGGCGGCAACTGCGCTTTTGATCGCGGCTGTCTTGGCATCCTCCGGAATCTCTGGATGCGCACGAACCCAGTCCAATACCCTATTGGCGGCTTCAACTAGATTGACTATCTGCGCCTTTGCGGTCGCCGTCTCTGCAGCACTGTCTCGGAACAACATGGCAGCGGATGAGAGGTCTCCTTCCAGGGCATCCAATTGTGCGAGTCGCTCATTCAATGTCCGGCTCGCGTTGGAGGCGCTACCCCCTGTCCAGATGCCCACTCCTCCAAACATCTGCAGGCGCTCACCTGTGGCCACGTCAGATTGCTTGCGTACTGCCTCAGCAGCGCTGGCGAAAGCATCTCCGCGAGCGCGAAGAACATCCTCATCGGTCTCGGGCCACGCCGGTGAAGCCGTAAGACCGTAGGGGTCTGGAGGTCGCGCGATGCCCATCGTTAGGAGCCAACCGTATTACAGGCGTCGAAGATAACTGCAGATGTTCGGTTCGCGGCCCGCGCAAGAAAGGAATCTGCCGAAGTGTAGGTCGGTAGTGCTTGGGCATATGCCCGCCGGTACTGCGCTGCGAGCACTGCGAAGTCCTGAAAAATTGGATTGTTACTCTGTCGCCCAACTTCTTCGATGCTGTCTGCGAAAGTCCTCATAGTTGGAATTACCGCGTCAACAATCGCGCGTTGTTCAGGTGTCCATTCGCTTGCTGTGACGGTTGGATCCAAGGCTTGCCAAGCCTCCGTATCGGCTTGAAATTTATTGAGCAGGCGATCCCATTCACGACATGCCGGATCAGAACTGATTAGGAAGCGTTGCGGACTACTTGGCTCAGTCAGCGGAGCCAGCCTGGCTGGTGGCCGTACTTCTTCCACTAAGGGCGCTCGCGCCTGCGCGGCGTCGTAAGACACGGCGCCGCAGATGTAACCGAGTGCCGCGGAACTCGCAGTAGCAACTCCTGACAGGTAGTTGTCGCGCGAGGAGTATCGGGGCAGAGCCTCAATGTAAGCGCGAGAGTATGCGATGAACTGTTCGTATAACTCCCGCATCACGCGGTGGGGTGTCACCTTCAACAGTTGGACGGTTCGTTCCGCCGCGTCTCGGTAGGCTTCACGGGCGACTTCATACTGGGTCCGTTGCTCAGCCGTCCAAAGTTTCTCGGGTATCGATGGGTCGCGGTTAGCCCACGCACCCTGTGAATTCGCAAGTGTCGTTTGAATCGGTATCCAAGCCGCGCAGCTGGGGTCTTCGGTGATGATGTTGACCGGCCCCGTATCGTCTGCGCTTGCCAACCCATAGGTGTCACCAGTCTGTGTTGTATCGCCACCGTCGTCGTCGGCAGTGACCGAAACCGTCACTGCGACAGTCACTCCGATAACCGCCAGCAGTGCCACTGCGCCCAGTGCCCACTTCCAACCGTTCCCGCGCTTCTTCGGCGGCGGCCCCTGCTGCCACTGCTTCGGCCACGGCTGTTGCTGCGGCGGCGGGCCCCATAGACCCGGATAGCCCTGCGGCGGTAACGGATTACCGTGCGGCGGACCACCCGGCGGGGGCGGATAGCTCACAGTCGAGTCTCCGGTCCGGGACGGATCTGCTCAGGTGCTTGCGACAGCGGTGGCGTCAACGCAGCAGGCGCTCCTTCACCTGTGTCGACTCCGGCAGCTCCTTCGTCTGGTCGCGCGCCGAGATTGTCGGCCGCGTTGGCCTCTTCACTCTTCGGCTCGCCAACCCCCGTCATGTCCGACAGTCGGCCGATCTGTTGCATCGTCTGCTGCGCACCTTGCTGCAACGCTTGCGGTGCCGACCCAGCCGTTCCCGCCATCTGCATCGGCATCTGCACCATTGAGCCGATCTGCCCGCCTTGCTTAGCCGCAGCGACCGTCGGCGATCCACCAGCCCTCGCCGTAGAACCCGCGCTTGAGCTCGCTCCCCCCGACCCTCCGCCGCCGAACGTCTCATCAAACTCGCTTACCCGCTTGCGGACCTCTTCGGCGAGTTGACGATCGGCAGCATCGTAGACGCCGGCCGCGTCGATGACCTTCTTCGCGTATTCGGTCAGCGCCTGCTTGGCGATGGGCATCTGAGCGATCACCGGGTCGACCACCTCGGTCACCTTCGCCGCGATCGCCGCCGACAACGGATCGGATCCAGCCGGGCGGTGCACGGCCGGCGGCTCGGGAAGATCGGCAGCAATGGCCTGCAACCGCCCGCCGGCATCGCGCACGAGGCCAGTGTCGACCCGCAGATCCTCAGTCATCGTCACTCCGCACAGCGATCAGCATCGCGCTGATTGAATGGGAAGCCCCCTCAGGCGTCACAGGCAGATGTTACCGGAGCAGCAATGCCCCATCCGGCACCAATTCAACGGCCCTCGACCAGCTCGATAAGCACCGAATCAACGCCCGATCTGCATAGTGCCACTTTCGATGAGTTACTCCAGGCGTCGCTTCTTCGGGTGACGAGCCACTGGCCACAGCACAACCGCTGTGGAGTCAGCAAAGCGTTCGAACCAATTGTGCCGTCCGGCTCCACTAGTCTTCGCTGTGTGGCCGAACCTGATCCCAAGGCACTCGACGAGCTCTTCAACCTCCTCCTCCACACCGAAGACAACACGCTGCGGGCCGCTCGAGAATCGGCCGATGCCGCTGGGATGCCTGCCATCGAGGTCTCCGCGCAACATGGCAAGCTGCTCTATCTGCTGACCACCATGTCGCGCGCCGAGCGCGTGCTGGAGATCGGCACCCTCGCCGCATACAGCACCATCCAACTGGCCCGCGGCGTCGGCCCCGACGGACGCGTCGTCACCCTGGAATCCGAGCCCAAACACGCCGAAGTTGCGCGTGCGAGCCTGACCAATGCCGGTGTGGGCGACCGCGTCGAACTCATCATCGGCGCCGCCCTCGACACCCTGCCGACCCTCGCCGACCGCGGTGACACGTTCGACCTCACCTTCATCGACGCCGATAAGGAGAACAACGTCGCCTACGTGGAGTGGGCCATCAAGCTCGGTAGACCCGGCTCAATCATCGTCGTGGACAACATCGCTCGCTTCGGCCGGGTCCTGGAACCCGCCGCCGACGACCACCAGGCCCGTGCCGTGCACGACATGTTGGCGATGATGGGGGACAACCCGCGCCTTGAAACCGCCGCGATTCAGACGGTTGGAACCAAGGGTTGGGACGGCTTCGCCATCGCACGCGTCACTGACTGACCGCGAACTCCGCGCAGCTTCGATGGCGGTGTAAATAACTCTGCGGCAATCTGATTCGAGTAATCTATGACGGGTGCCGTCAGTCGCCTCGTCGGAGCCACCTAGTTGTCGGTCGATGGTGGTGGTTGGGGTTGGTAGGGGTCGTACCACCACCATTGGGCGCGTTCGCCCAGGGGTCCGGGGCATGGGGGCACGTCGGGTGGGGGTTGTGTGGGTGGGCGTGCCAGGGATCCGGGGTGCAGGGGCTCGCCGTCGTCGTCGAACACGGTGATCGCTGGTGCGGGTCCGACGATGGTGATCAGGCCGCGGTGGTGCATGCGGTGGTGGTAGGGACAGACCAGCACCAGGTTGTCGAGTTCGGTTGCTCCGCCGTCTTCCCAATGGATGATGTGGTGGGCGTGCAGTCCGCGGGTGGCCCCGCAGCCGGGCACCGCGCAGGTGCGATGGCGGAACTCCAGCGCGCGGCGCAGCCGGCGGCTGATCTGACGGGTGGTGCGCCCACAGCCCAGGGTCTGCCCGTCTTTGTCGAACCAGGTTTGGTAGGTGGCATCACAGGTCAGGTATCGGCGTTCGGCGTCGGTGAGCAGCGGACCCAGGTGCAGCGCCGCGGCGCGTTTGTCGACATCGAGATGCACGATCACCGTGGTGTGCGCGCTGTGGGGGCGCCGGGCGGCTTCGGCGTCCCAGCCGGCCTCCACCAGCCGCATGAACCCGTCCCCGACGGTGGGAAACGGCAGCACCTGACCGCCGCCCTCGCACTGCTCGCCAGCACCGTGCTCGCCAGCACTGTGCTCATCGTCGTTGTGGTCGCGTTTCCACTCACCGATGAGCGCCTCGTGGTGGGACTGCAGGGCGGCGTCGAACGTGGCCGCATCCGGGTGCGACAACCGGATCCGATAACACGCCCCGTGGGCATCGGAGGTCTTGCTGATCGAACGCTCAGGTCCGCGCCGCGGTGCGGGTTCAGGCTCGGGGCGCGGTTCCAAACTGATCGCTTTGCGCAGCTGGCTGACCGTGGCCACACCGGCCAACTCGACGTAGTGGGCATCCGAACCCGCACCGGCTTTCTGGGCGATGACCCCGACCTGATCCAGTGACAACCGGCCCTCGGCAAGGGCTTGGGTGCAGCGGGGGAACTCCTCACAGCGGGCCGCGATCGCGGCCATGGTTTTGGCGTTGGCCTCGGTGCAGCCGGTCTTCCAGGCCACCAACCCCGCCAGCGAGCGCACCCCGGTCATACCCCACAACCCGTCGCGGTCGATCTCGGCCACGATCTGCACCAGGCGCCCATCGATGGCGTTGCGCTGCCCACACAACTGCGCCACCTCCTCGAACAACACCGCCAACCGCTCCTTCGGCAACACCGAAGCAGCATCGGAAGTATCGGAGGCGGCGGTCGAGGACATGGTCCCATTATCACATCCAGGTCCGACAAGTTTGGGCAGCCGGGTTCGATCATCAAGCGAGACAACCTCACTCGTATTACTTAGCCGCATCACCGCAACCACGGCCCCGCCGCCGAGATGCCGGATGTGAGCCGAAAGTGCGTTGGCGGAAAGGGTGCTAGGGCCCGTGGCCTCCCGGCAGCTGCCCGATCCGCGGGACCTGATGGTGCAGTTCGCTCAGAGGATGAACCACGTCGCCGGGTTCCTGCCTGAGCTATTCGGTCGATTCGCCGAACATCGAACCTCGCGGTGTGCTAATCAAAGCCATGTCGAAAAGGCTGTCGGTAGTCGCCTTGACAGCGGGCGCGGTCTTAGTTGTGGCTCCTGCCGCGCATGCCGACCGAGCGGAACCCCCACCGCTGTACGGTTACTACAACCTTTTCATCGACTTCTCGAGACAGACGTTCAACGGTATTGCTACGCCGATGAATCCGATCACCGTGCCCGTCTCGTTCACGACCCAGTGCGACGCGAACGGTTGTGTGGCGAGCATGGACAACTCCGATGACCATGCCCGCAATCCGGGCGCTCCGTTGGCTTACGAGTACAGGTGGAACAACGCCCGTTGGGAGACCACTGGCGAGTACCCCTACTTCTGCGATCGCAACAACCCTGACAGTGCAGTACAAGCCACCCGCTCGGACTACCTGACGCCGAACCCCGACGGCAGCTTCGTCGGCGAGCGGACCCTGATGCTGGCCGGGGCCGGATGCCCGGGTGAAGGCCCCGGCGTGCACTGGCTGCCGACCTCGTTGACACCCATCGATCCGCCGACGCCACCGCCTGAGTGACAGCCGTTTAACGCCGTCCTGTCCGGGGCATGAGTGCAGGGATGTTGAGCTTCGGTTTCCGGCGTGGCATGCCCACCGTCGAACTGCGCGCCGACGTCGACCCGGCCGCGGTGTGGGGCGTGCTGGTCGACCTCGACGCCTGGCCCCAGTGGGGCCCCACGGTGCAGGGCGCCGAACTGTCCGAGCGTGGACCCCTGCGGGTCGGCTCACACGGGAAAGTCATGACGCTGCTTGGTGTCTCGCTGCCGTTCACCATCACTGAGCTGGAGGTCGGCCGCTGCTGGGCCTGGGAGGTCGTCGGCATCGGCGCCACCCGTCACGAGGTGTGGCCCGAAGACGGCGGAAGCCGCATCATCTTCGGCGTGCCGTGGTGGGCGACCGCCTACCTGCCGGTCTGCGCGATCGCCCTGCCTCGGATAGCCGCCATCGCCGCCGAACGGCAGAGCCGCTAACCGCACACCGCGCCGCCGGCCGCCGAGCCGACCAGCTTGGTGTACTTGGCCAGCACGCCGGTGGTGTAGCGCGGCGGAAGGGGTTCGAAACCGGCCTTGCGCTCGTCGAACTCCGCCGGATCGACCAGCACGTCGAGGGTGCCCTTGGCGACGTCGAGACGGATTCGGTCGCCGTCCTTCAGGAACGCGATGGGTCCGCCGTCGACCGCCTCGGGCGCGATGTGCCCGACGCACAGGCCCGTCGTGCCGCCGGAGAACCGGCCGTCGGTCATCAACAGCACGTCCTTGCCGAGGCCTGCCCCCTTGATCGCGCCGGTGATCGCGAGCATCTCCCGCATGCCGGGACCGCCTTTGGGTCCTTCGTAGCGGATCACCACGACGTCACCGGCCTGAATCGTGCCGTCCTCCAGCGCGTCCAGAGCCGCCCGCTCGCGCTCGAAAACCCTTGCGGTGCCCTCGAACACATCCGAATCGAAGCCCGCCGACTTGACCACCGCACCCTCGGGAGCCAGTGAACCGTGCAGGATCGTGATGCCGCCGGTCGGATGAATCGGATCGGTCAGCACGCGCAGGACCTTGCCGTCGGGGTCCGGCGGCGCGATGTGGGCGAGGTTGTCGGCCATGGTCTGTCCGGTCACCGTCAGGCAGTCGCCGTGCATCAGGCCGGCGTCCAGCAGCGCCTTCATCACGACGGGCACCCCGCCGATGCGGTCGACGTCGGTCATCACATGGCTGCCGAACGGTTTCACATCGGCCAGGTGCGGCACCTTGGCCCCGACGCGGGTGAAGTCGTCGAGCGTCAGCTTGACGTTGGCCTCGTGCGCGATGGCCAGCAGGTGCAGCACCGCGTTGGTCGACCCGCCGAACGCCATCACCACCGCGATCGCGTTCTCGAACGCCTCCCTGGTCAGGATGTCGCGGGCGGTGATCCCGCGCCGCAGCAGTTCTACGACGGCCTGCCCAGAGCGGCGCGCGATCCCGTCCCGGCGTCGATCGGTGGCCGGGGGAGCGGCCGAACCGGGCAGCGACATGCCCAGCGCCTCGGCCGCCGACGCCATGGTGTTGGCGGTGTACATGCCGCCGCAGGCACCCTCGCCGGGACAGATCGCGCGCTCGATCGCGTCGACGTCCTCACGCGGCATCAGCCCGCGCGCGCATGCGCCGACGGCTTCGAATGCGTCGATGATCGTGACCTCCCGCTCGGTGCCGTCGCTCAGCTTGGCCCTGCCGGGCAGGATCGATCCGGCGTAGAGGAAGACGCTGGCCAGGTCGAGGCGGGCGGCGGCCATCAGCATGCCGGGCAGCGACTTGTCGCAGCCTGCGAGCAGCACCGAACCGTCCAGGCGTTCGGCCTGCATCACCGTCTCGACGCTGTCGGCGATCACCTCGCGCGACACCAGCGAGAAATGCATGCCCTCGTGGCCCATCGAGATCCCGTCGGACACCGAGATCGTGCCGAACTCCATCGGGAACCCGCCGGCGGCGTGCACGCCGTCCTTGACCGCCTTGGCCAGCCGGTCCAGCGACAGGTTGCACGGCGTGATCTCGTTCCACGACGACCCGACGCCGATCTGCGGCTTGGCGAAATCGGCGTCCTCCATGCCTACCGCGCGCAACATCCCGCGGGCCGCGGCCCTCTCCAGGCCGTCGGTGACGTCGCGGCTCCGGGGCTTGATGTCGGGCTCCGCCCGACGGGAGGCTTCGATGTCGGGAGTCTTTGAGGGCATCAGCCAAGTATGCCTCTGGCGTTTGTCCCGGCCAAACCGTTAAAAATACCCCTCTGGGGTATGAGGTACGCTGGCGGCCATGATCTCTCTGTCCGCCCGCTTGATCGCGATCCTGGCCGCCCTCACCGCGGTCGTGTTCCTCAGTTCGTGCAGCAGTTCGGAAACCACGTCCGACGCGCACTCCGGTCACCAGTCGGACGAGCCCGTCATCGGCGGGGAGCCCGCGGGGTTCAACGCCGACGACGTGGCGTTCGCGACCAACATGATTCCCCACCACAAGCAGGCCGTGGAGCTGTCGGCGATGGTCCCGGACCGCTCGACCGACCCGCAGGTCAGGGCGATGGCTGAGCAGATCTCCAGCGCCCAGGAACCCGAAATCCGCACCATGCAGGCGTTCCTGGTGCAGTGGAACGAGAACCCGCACGACAGCAGCGGACACGAGGGCCACGGCATGACGATGCAGGGCATGGTCGACCAGGCGACGATGACCAGGCTCGAGTCGCTCAAGGGCGAGGAGTTCGACAGGCTCTGGCTGGAGTCGATGATCAGCCACCACCGGGGGGCTGTCGAGATGGCCCGCGCCGAACTCGCGAACGGCGACAACGTGGACGCCAAGCGGTTGGCGCAGTCGATCATCGACACGCAAGAGGCCGAGATCGCGCAGATGCGACAAATGCTGGAAGGCGGCGGAGCATGAGCGAGACTGTGACGCACGGCTATTCGCCGCAGAAGGAGAACTACGCCAAGCGCCTGCGCCGCATCGAGGGTCAGGTGCGCGGGATCGCCAAGATGATCGACGAGGACAAGTACTGCATCGACGTACTCACTCAGATCAGCGCGGTCAACAGTGCACTGCAGTCGGTGGCGCTGAGCTTGCTCGACGAGCATCTGGGTCACTGCGTCACCCGAGCCGTTGCCGAGGGCGGCGATGAGGCCGACGCCAAGCTGGCCGAGGCGTCGGCCGCCATCGCCCGTCTGGTGCGGTCCTAGTCCGGCACGTCAGCCGCCGAGGACGTCCTCGATACGCTGGACCTTGGCCGTCAACTGGTCGGTGTGGCCCGGGCGGATGTCGGCCTTGAGGACCAGGCTGACGCGCGGCGCCACCGCCGCCACTGCGTCCACCGACCGCTTGACCACCGCCATCACCTCATCCCATTCACCCTCGATGTTGGTGAACATCGCATTAGTCTCGTTGGGCAGTCCCGATGCGCGGACCGCCCGGATCGCCTCGGCCACTGCCGCACCCACGCTGTCGTCGCCACCTGTCGGGCTCACACTGAAAGCAACAATCACATGACCAGTGTTCGGCTGGTTCCCGCCACCGTCGAGTACCTGCAGGCCTTGCAGTCCGATCCGGCGGGGTTCGGCCTGCTCATCGGGAGCGCGGTGCCCGCAGGCTGGCCGGAGTTCGGAGAGTCGATCGGGTTCAGTATCGACCGGTTGCGTGACCATCCCGACGAGGCCGACTGGTGGATGCACTTCTCCCTCGCCGACGACCGGTTGGTCGGCGGTGTCAGGACGGTGATCGCCAACACGCTGGCCCGGGACAACCCGTCGACGGGTGTGCTGCGCAGGCTCGGATTCACACGAACCCACGAGCTCGTCGACCCCGAGGACGGGCCGATCTGGCGCTGGGAACTCCCGCTCACCGGGGAGGCAGAAGTAACACCGACCGGTCTCGGCCGATAACACAGCAGGTCACTGTGTGGTGCCGGGCACTGACCGTCTTGTCGTGGTGCGTGGAAGCGCAGGGCGGTTCCGGATGCTATGCCACACTGGACGAAGTTCTGCGATTTGGGAGGTTGTGTATGCGGAGGCGACTGCTCACCGCGCTCGTGGCGGCTGGATTCGTCGGCGGGATGGTGCTGACCAGCCCGTCCGCAGTGGCTCAGCCACCGGCTCCGCCCCCGCCGCCCCCGGCGCCGGTCGCACCGGCGCCGCCTCCGCCGCCGGCGAATCCGTTAGGATTCCCCGCCGCCCCCGCCGGCCAGCCCGTTGGCGCCGGCGGCCAACCCGCTGTTCCCGGCCGCGGACCCGATGGCCCAGCAGCTGCCCATACCGGAGGGCACGCCGGCCGGTCAGAACCCCACCCCGTACGTCGGTTCGCCGGTGTTCGCGCCGCCGACCTTCAACCCGGTCAACGGTTCCATCGTCGGAGCCGCCAAGCCCATCTACATCAACTTCCAGCGGCCGATCGCCGACCGCGCGATGGCCGAGCAGGCGATCCACATCTCGTCCAATCCGCCGGTGCCGGGCCGGTTCTACTGGACCAGCGACACGCAGGTCCGGTGGCGGCCCCAGGACTTCTGGCCGGCGGGCACCGTCGTCAACATCGACGCGTCCGGCGCCAAGTCGAGCTTCACGGTGCCCGAGCAGCTCGTCGCAACCATCGACGACTCCACCAAGCAGATGGAGATCCACCGCAACGGTGAACTGGTGAAGACGTTCCCGGTGTCGATGGGCAAGGCCGGTACCTACACCCGTAACGGCACCCACTACGTCCTCGAGAAGTTCGACAGCATCGTGATGGACTCGTCGACCTACGGCGTTCCCGTCGACTCGGCCGACGGCTACAAGGTCAAGGTCCAGAATGCCGTCCGGATCGACAACCAGGGCATCTTCGTGCACAGCGCGCCATGGTCGGTCGGGTCGCAGGGCGAGGAGAACGTCAGCCACGGCTGCATCAACCTCAGCCCGGCCAACGCCCAGTGGTTCTTCGACAACTTCGGCTCCGGCGACGCCGTCGTGATCAAGAACACCGGCGGCGGGCTGTACAACCAGCCCGACGGTGCGTCCGACTGGCAGATGTTCTAGCCCGGACCGACGCCCCGGATCAATGCTCGGCGCGACGAGCGCTAGTTCCAGATGCGGACCCGCCGCTGCGGTTCCAGGTAGAGCGCGTCGTTCACGCTGACGTCGAACGCCTCGTAGAACGCGTCCATGTTGCGGATGACGCCGTTGCACCGGAACTCCGGCGGTGAGTGCGGATCGGTCGCCAGCCGCCGGATCGCCTCCGCGTCCCGGGACTTGGTCCGCCACACCTGTGCCCAGCCGAAGAAGACGCGCTGCTCGCCGGTCAGTCCGTCGATCACCGGAGCGTCCTTGCCCTGCAGCGACAACCGGTAAGCCAGCAGAGCGATCGACAGTCCACCCAGATCGCCGATGTTCTCCCCGACGGTGAACGCCCCGTTGACGTGGTGCCCGTTACTCAGCGCGCGGGGCACGTAGGCGTCGTACTGCTCGATCAGCTTCTTGGTGCGGGCGCCGAACTCGGTGCGGTCCTCGTCGGTCCACCAGTCGACGAGGTTGCCGTCACCGTCGTACTTGGCGCCCTGGTCGTCGAACCCGTGGCCGATCTCGTGGCCGATCACCGCTCCGATTCCGCCGTAGTTGGCGGCGTCGTCGGCCTCGGCGTCGAAGAACGGCGGCTGGAGAATCGCCGCGGGGAAGACGATCTCGTTCATACCAGGGTTGTAGTAGGCGTTGACGGTCTGCGGCGTCATGAACCACTCGTCGCGGTCCACCGGCCCGCCGAGCTTGGCCATCTCGCGGGCGTACTCGAATCCGTAACCGCGCCGGAAGTTGCCGTAGAGGTCGTCGCGCTCGATGACCAGCGCCGAATAGTCGCGCCACTTGGCGGGATAACCGATCTTCGGGGTGAACTTGTCGAGCTTGACGAGTGCCTTCTCCCGAGTCGCCGGCGTCATCCAGTCCAGCGAGTTGATGCTGACGCGGTAGGCCTCGCGAATGTTGGCCACCAGTTCATCCATCCGCTCCTTGGCGTGCGGTGGGAAGTGGCGCTCGACGTAGAGCTTGCCGACGGCGTCGCCCAGCAGGCTTTCCACCACCGACACCGCGCGCTTCCAGCGGTCCCGGATCTGCTCGGTTCCCGATAGCCTGCGGCCGTAGAACGAGAAGTCCTCGGCGATCAGGTCGTCGGTCAGCAGGAACGCCCGCGCATGGATCAGCCGCCAGCGAAGCCAGCACTTCCAGTCCTCGAAATCCTCACCGGACCACGTCCCGGCGAAAGCGGTGAGGTAGTCGGGTTGCCGCACAACGACTTCGGCAGGATGCCTCTGGTCGCCGAAGACAGGGGCGCCGAGCGCGGTCAGCCAGCCCGACCAATCGAAGCCGGGTGCCTCGGTGGAGAGGTCGGCGAAGGTGCGCAGGTTGTAGGAGAGGTCGGCGTCGCGGCGTTTGACGACGTCCCAGTGCGCGGCGGCCAGTTTCGTCTCCAGTGCGAGGATGCGAGCGGCCGTCCCGTCGTGCTCGTCCTGCGACGAGCCGAAGACGAGGCCGAACATCGCCGCGATGTGCTTCGGGTAGGCGGCCAGGATCTCGGCGTGCTGCTCATCGCGGTAGTACGACTCGTCCGGCAGGCCAAGGCCCGACTGGGTGAAGTGCAGCAGGTAGCGCGTCGAGTCCTTGGAGTCGGTGTCGACGTAGACGCCGGTGGCGCCGCCGACGCCGGTGCGCTGCAGGTCGCCGAGCACCACAGCCAGCGCCTGGGGCGTCTCGGCGGCGTCGATGGCGGCCAGTTCCTCGAGCAACGGCGCCGTCCCGCGCTCGGCGACGGTCTGCTCGTCCATGAAGCTGGCATAGAGATCGCCGATGCGCTGCAAGTCGGTGTCTGGCGAATACCCAGCGGCCCCCGAGGCCGCCGCTTCGGCGATGAGATCGCGGACCTGCTCCTCGGCGCGGTCGTAGAGCGACCGGAAGGCTCCGTCGGTAGCACGGTCGCCGGGCATCTCGTAGTCGCGCAGCCAGCCGCCGTTGACGTGGCCGAACAGGTCGTCCTGCGGGCGGGCTTCGGCGTCGACGTGGGTCAGGTCAATACCGGATCGAATGGCTTCAACGGTCACCTCACCAGGGTGCCAGACCGCGAGAAGAGCAGCCCGGTAGCCTCGCGCCCATGCCAGACGACGAGCCGACGACCGATCACGACGACGGACCGGCGCTCACCCGTTTCGGGGTCGCCTCCGCCGTGCTCGCCGTGATCGCCGTGGCCGCGGTGGCCCTGGCCGCCCTGATCTGGGTGCAGCACGACGACCACACCGACGAACTCCGGTATCGCGCCGCCATCATGGCCGCCGCCGCCGAGTGGACCGAGGTGCTGATCAACATGAACAGAGACACCGTCGATGCCGACATGAACGCGCTCCACGAGGGGACCGTCGGTCAGCTCAACGCCGACTTCGAGGCATCCGTCGAGCCGTACCGCAAGCTGGTCCAGACGTTGCAGTCGCGCACCAGAGGCCAGATCGACTCGGTCGCGGTGGAGACCATCCATCATGAGCAGCCAGGAGCCGACGGCGCGCGGCCGCCGCAGCCCGAGCTTGCCGAGGCCGCATCGCGCACCGACACGGTCATGGTGATCGCGACGTCGGTCAGTGAGAACGCCGGCGACGAGGAGCCGCGGACGGTCCGCTGGAACCTGCGACTGGACGTCTCCGAGGTCGACGGCAGGCTCCTCATCTCGGGGCTGGAGCCGATTCGATGAGGAACGCGTGGCGGGTGGCGGCCTTCGACGTCGCGCCCCCGATCGCGGCGGTCGCGGCGCTGGTCTACATCGGCATCGCCCTGGCGTGGCCGCTGTGGTGGGTTGCGGTCTGCTCGGTGCTGTGCCTGCTGATCGTGCAGGGCGTCGTGGTCAACGTCGTGCTGGCGCGCCGGGACAGGGTCACCGTGGGCGCCGACGACGACGGGCCCGGGTTGCGGCTGGGCGTGGTGGCGGTCGCGACGACGGCGGTCGCGGCCGCGGTCCTCGTCGGCTACCTCAACTGGACGGTGCCCGACCGGACCCTGCGCAACGACATCACCGAGGTGGTCGGCATCGCCAGCAGCGTCGCCGAGGCCTCGGCGACCTTCACCCCGCAGAGTCCGACCGCCTCGATCGACCGCGCGGCGGCGCTGATGGCACCTGAGCGCGCCGAGGCGTTCAAGAACGAGTTCTCCGCTGTCGCAGAGCAGTTGACCAGCCGCAACATCTCCGCGCAGGCGAGCACGGTGTCAGCAGGTGTCGAGGCGATCGGCCCGGACGCGGCCAGTGTCGCGGTGGTGCTGCGCGGCACCCAGAACGCACCGGGGCAGCCGCCGGACACCGCGGTGCTCGCCCTGCGGGTGGGGCTGTCGAAGCAGAACGGACGCTGGCTGGTCGAGGACGTGTCGCCGATCCACTCCCGTTAGCGCAGCAAGCGGGCGTGGTCGACCTTGATGCAGCGGTCCATGACCACCGACAGGCCTGCCGACTCGCCGTCGCGGGCGATCTGCTCGTCCCACAACCCCAGCTGCAGCCAGAGCACCTTGGCGCCGATGGAGATGGTTTCGGCCAGCACGGCGGGCAGATGCTCACGCCGTCGGAACACGTCGACGAGGTCGGGCACCACCGGCAGGTCGGCCAGCGACGGGTACACCGGCGTGCCGTCGATCTCGCTGACCGTCGGGTTGACCAGGTACAGCTCGTAGTCGCTCGCGGCCTTCAGATAGGTCCAGATGTCGTGGCTGGCCCGCATCGGGTTGGGGGACGCGCCGACGATCGCCACGGTGCGCGTCTCGCGCAGTATCTGCTCGAGGTCCATGGCCATGGCATACCCGGTGCGACGGGTCTCAGCCGCGGATCAGGAGTTGGGACCCGGGCGCGCCGAGCGCATCTTGGCGAACCGCTCGGAGAGCCGCTGCATGCGGACCATCAACGCCGCGGGCGGGCTGACCTCCCCGGACAGGAACGTCGCGAACTGGGCGCTGGGCACTCCGATGCGCGACGCGAACTCCTGCTGGCCGAGCCCGGAGTGCTCCACCAGTGCGCGGATGTGGCGGGCCACCTCGGCGCGTTCGTTGGCCTCCAGATGTTCACGGGTCCGGACGAGCACCTCGGCCAGCGCCTTGGACACGCCATAGGGGCGGGCGGTCTCCAGCACCTCCTCGACCTGGCGGGCGGTGCGGCCGAAGGGGTCACGCTTGATCGCTGCGACGATGCGCTGCCACACGGCGAGATCGTCGGTCTCCAGCGCCGCGCGGATCGCCGCGGTGGGCCAGAACTCGACCGGCCGCTCGTCGGCGACGGGCCGCGGCGCGGGCTGGCGCTGATCCCGGGCGACGACCTCGCGGCGGCGGGTGTCCCGGGCCTCGGGCGTCACCGTCACCTCGCCTCCTCAAGCATCGCTACGGCCACTGACAGGCAGCGCTCCCTGACCTTGGCCCAGTCAGCCTCCGCCTCCGGCCCGGCCATCCGGGTGTCGTGCTCGTCGGACGGCTGCGGGTCGGCCAGTCGGCGCACCAACTGGGTGGCCACCCATTGCTTTCTCGACTGTTGTCCACAGTAATACCGGTCCATCCCGGTCAGTACTTCCGCGGCGGTACGAGTCTCCATGGACTCGACCAGATCGGCAAACTCGGCGTAGTCCTTGGTGCTGTTGCGGCACATGATCAGGTAGCTCTTCAACCGCAGCGTCTCCGCGCCGGTCGGCACCTGCAGCCGGTCACCGGTCGGCAGCTGGACGTTGGTGGTCTCCATCGGGCTGCGCCGCTCCATCGGAGGGCGCTCGCAGTCCGAGGCGGCCTCCAGCGCGTCGAGCGCCACCGACAGGCGACCGCGCCACATCGTCACCGGGTGTACCGGCAACGCCCCGGTGGCCAGGGCCTTACCGCTCCCGTTGTCGCCCCCGTTGCGGTGGCTCCTGCCGTTGCGGTGCGCGCCGTTGAGCCGGTCGACGCTGCGTAGCTTCGTCGGGATCGCGACCGTCCCGCAGCCGCCGAGGGCGAGCGGGTCGGCAACGGTGACCGCATGCGGGGCAAGGGTTTTCAGCTTGGCCGCGGACTTGACTACTATGCGCATCTCGGAGCCGGTCGCACCGAGCGAGGACAGGTCGTCGGGGATGATGACCAGGTCTGTCGTCTCCACCTTGGGCAGCGGCTTCTCGAAGTCCACCGACGGCAGGATGCGGGCCAGCCAACGGGGCAGCCACCAGTTCCATTCGTCGAACATCGCCATCAGCGCGGGTACCAGCACCAGGCGCACCACCGTCGCGTCCACCGCGATCGCCACCGCGCAGGCGACACCGAGTTGCGCCACCAGGGGCATGCCGGCGAACGCGAACCCGATGAACACCGCGATCATGATCAGCGCGGCGCTGGTGATGGTTCTCGCACTGGTGCTCACGCCGTAGGCGACCGCGTCGCGGGTGTTGCCCGTCTGCAGGTACCGCTCGCGGATCCGGGTGAGCAGGAAGATCTCGTAGTCCATCGACAGGCCGAAGGCGATCGCGAGCACCAGCGGGGGGATCGTGCTGTCCAGCGACGGCAGCGACGCGAACCCTAGGTCCTCGAGCCAACCCCACTGGAACACCACCACGAGGCTGCCGTAGGCGGCCGCCACCGACAGCACCGTCATGAGAACGCCCTTGAGCGCAAGGAACACCGACCGGATCGCGACGAGCAGCATCAGGAACGCGATCAGCGCGACGAAGAGGAAGACCCACGGCTGGGTCTTGGACACCTGACTGTCGAAGTCCTTGATCAGCGCCGTGGGCCCCCCGACGTCGATCCGGACGCCGTCGGGGCCGGCCACCGCGGGCAACTCGGCGCGCATCCAGTCGACCGTCTCGCGCGCGCCCATGTCCTCGGGATCGACCGACAACACCGCCGACAGCAGCGCGTGCCGGTAGTCCTCGCCGAACACCGGCGGACTCACCGACACCACGTTCGGCCCCTGCGCCATGCGCTGGCGCAGGGAGTCGAGCAACGGCTCCTTCGACGGCGCGGACGCGGCATTGCCGTCGGGGAAGGTGACCAGCACTCGCACCGGGCCCAGCGCACCGGCACCGAGCGCCTCGGCCGCGGCGTTGACGCCGCCGCGGATCTCGTGCGTCGGCTCGAACTGGCGCTGCATGCTGTTGCCCAGCACCATCGAGAAGGCCGGCGCGGCGAGCGTGAGCAGCAGAGCGGAGGCGGCGACCGCCGACACCCACGGCCGTCGCATCACCCAGCCGGTCCAACGTGTCCAGAATCGCGACTGGGTGGTCTCCGGGCGCCGCGACCAGTGCAGGTACGACGAGCGCTTGGCCGCCGAGCGTCCGAACGTCGCCAATACCGCAGGCGTCAGCGTGGTCGACGTCAGGACCGCGATCGCGACCGCCAGGATGGCGCCGGTGGCCATCGACTCGAGCACCGGAGTCTGGATGAGGTAGATGCCGGTGACCGAGGCGATCACCGTCAGCCCCGACAGCACGACCGCCAGACCCGAGGTGGCCATAGCGGCGTCGGCGGCCTGTTCGGGATCACGCCCCGCGCGCAACTCTTCGCGGAACCGCATGAGGATGAACAGTGAGTAGTCGACGGCCAGAGCAATACCGAACATCGACACCGTCGAGGCCACGAACACCGACATCGTCGTGATCGACGACAAGGCGTAGACCACGCCCATCGTGACGACGACGGTGCAGATGCCGAACACCAGCGGCACCGCGGCGGCGGCCAGCGATCCGAATACCGCGAGCAACACGATCAGGACGATCGGCAGGTTCCACTGCTCGGCCTCGGCGATGTCGGTCTTGATCGCCCCCGAGGCCGCGGCCCCGAGCGCGCCCTGGCCGATCACGTAGAGCTTGACCCGGCCGCCCGCGATCTCGCCGGGCTCTTCGCCGTCGACACCGACCTTCTCGCGTAGCCGCTTGGCCACATCGGTGGCGCCGGTGTTGTCGAAGTCCAGCTGCAGGGTGATGACGTAGGGCCGGTCCGGCTGCGGCGGCGGCTGTTGCGGGTTCCGGGTCACCGTCACGCTGGGAACCTCGGCGGCGAGCCGCTCGAGGTGGTTGACCGCGAGGTTCATGTCGTCGAACGAGGCGTCCGGACGCGGGGCAGCGACCAGCGCCAGGGGGGACGCGCCCTGGTCGGGGAAGTGATCTTCGAGTTCGTGCTGCACGCGCAGCGACTGGGAGCCGTCGACCTCGAAGCCGCCACCGGTGAGATGACCGGAATGGTTCAGCGCGAGATAGATCGACGGCACCAGGAGAAGTAGCCACACCGCGAATACCGCCCAGCGGAATCTGCGCAGGGTGCCACTCAAGCGCATCATGAACTGCTGGATGGTGACTCCCCGCTCTCTCCCCGGCGTTTCGTAGCCGAAGCGTACAACAGCGTGGGGTAGGGTGCCGCCGCTCGCGAGATAAGCCAGCAACGCCCTCAGCTGCTCTGATCGGCTTCTCGCGATCCGGTTCGGCGGCGTTACCGACCCCGCCGAGCGACCGGCGTTCACCTGTGGGTTTGCTTGCTCGATTGGCCAGCCCGACGGCCCGGATGGCAGGATGTGCAGCGGCCGTTTCGGTCGGTTCGGTGGTCGGGGGGCCTTTGCCGACGATCGTTTAAGCGTTTGCGGGTTGCTCAATCCGTTCGCAAACCGTTAGGAGTTCTCGATGAAGACGACCTGCGTGGCGATTCGCCGCGGTTTGTTCGGTGTATTCGCTGCGTCCGCAGCGGGCGCCGGCGTGGTGGTCGCGCTCGCTGTCCCGTCGCTGCCGATGACGCCGTCGGCGACCGCTGCGCCGGATCCGTGCGCCGCGAGCGAGGTCGCCAAGACCATCGGATCGGTGGCCGACTCGACGGGCGCATACCTCGAGGAGAACCCGCAGACCAACCAGGCGCTGACGACGATCTCCCGGCAGCAGGGCGGCCCGCAGTCGTTGGCCGCGCTCAAAACCTATTTCGACGCCAACCCCGAGGTGGCCGACGAGATGCAGCGGCTGCAGCAGCCGCTGGCCAGCCTGTCCGGCCGGTGCAAGCTGCCGCTGACGCTGCCCCAGGTGATGGGGCTGATGCAGGCTGCGCAGCAGGGCGGCGGCCTGCCGGCGAGTTTGCCGGCAGGGTTGCCATCGGCACAGAACGTGGGGCTGCCCGGTGCGGGTTCGGCGGTGCATTCACCGGCGGCTTCCTCGGCGTCGCCGGGTGCCGGGACGGCTCCCGGGGCGGCAATCGCCGGTCTGCCCTGATCGGTTGCGGTGCACATGGCGTCGCACCGGGCGCACTGAGCTGCGGTTTGAGGGTTTTCTGGCATTCGTTTGAGCGCAAGGCAAGAAAGTCGGCCGACATTCTGCTTAGCTTTTGAACGTTGGTCCAGGTCGTCGACCGCCCAGGTTGCGGCCATCCCACCTCCGATGAAGGAGCTGTCCATGTTGCTCTCGGCCCGTACCGCGCGGCGCGCGGTTGCTGGCGCGGTCGGCACCGGTGCTGTTGCCGGTGCGATGTTCCTTGGTGCGATGCCTTCGGCGATGGCTCAACCCGCTCCGCCGCCGCCACCACCGCCCAACTGCACCGCGGCCGATCTCGCCGGTGTGGCCTCCGGTGTCTCGGCGGCGACGTCGGCATACCTGTTCAGCCACCCGGACGTGAACTTCTTCTTCACCAGCCTCGAAGGCGTGCCCCGCGACGAGGTGCAGGACGACGTCCGGGCCTACCTGGATGCCAACCCCCAGGTCAAGGCCGACCTGACCGGCATTCGGCAGCCGCTGGTCGACCTCAAGAACCGCTGCGGCGACACCAACGGCGACGGCCTCGCCGATCCCATCAACTGACGCGTGCCGCCTGTGCCGCCCGCGCAGCACGAGGGCGCGGGCCGCACGGTGCTGATGGTCGACGACGACCCGGACGTGCGGACTTCGGTGGCGCGCGGACTGCGCCATTCGGGGTTCGACGTCCGGGTCGCCGCGACCGGCAAAGAAGCGCTGCGGCTGTTGAGCACCGAATCGCACGATGCGCTGGTCCTCGACGTCCAGATGCCCGAACTCGACGGCGTCGCGGTGGTCACGGCGCTGCGCGCGCTGGGCAACGACATCCCGATCTGCGTGCTGTCCGCCCGTGACACAGTCAACGACCGGATCGCCGGCTTGGAAGCCGGTGCCGACGACTATCTGACCAAACCCTTCGATCTCGGGGAGTTGGTCGCGCGACTGCACGCATTGCTGCGTCGTTCCGCGCACTCCGACGAGCAGTCCGACACAATGACCGTCGGGCCGGTGACCATCGACACCGCGCGCCGCCTGGTGTTCGTCGACGGCGAGCGGGTGGACCTGACCAAGCGCGAGTTCGACCTGCTGGCGGTGCTCGTCGAGAACGCAGGCGTGGTGTTGAGCCGCCAGCGGCTGCTCGAGATGGTGTGGGGCTACGACTTCGACGTCGAGACCAACGTGGCCGATGTGTTCATCTCCTATCTGCGACGCAAGCTCGAACGCGACGGCCTGCCGCGGGTGATCCACACGGTGCGGGGGATCGGGTACGTGCTGCGAGAGGAGCCGTGAGGCGAGCTCGCGAGCCGAACAATGCGGCACCGAGGCGAGCTCGCGAGCCGAACGATGCGGCACCGAGGCGAGCTCGATTCCTGCGGTCGGCATCGCTGCGCACCCGGGTTGCCGTCGCTTCGGCAGCCGCGGCAGCCGCCGTGGTCGCCGGTTTCCTCGTCCTGATCTCCGTCGTGCTCGCCAACAACGATGCCGCACAACTGGATCGGCGGCTGGACTCGATCGTCGACGCCAGCATGTTTCCCGAACAGCTGCAGGATCCGCGGCGGGTGCTGACCACCGGCCGGTCGCGATCCACCGGACAGGTGGTGTATCAGCGGGGCTTTCAGCTGCCCGCGCTGCCGCCGGGCACCGAAACCGTCGAGGTCAACGGCGTCGAGTACCGCGTCCGGACCATCCCCGTCGAGCAGGACGGTGGCGTGCTGATGTCGATCGGCATCCGCGCCGACAGCATCCTGTTGAGTCCCAGGAGGATTCCGCTCTATACCGCCGTCGGTGTGATCACGGTGCTCGGCGCCGCGGGTTTGGGCTGGCTGCTGGCCGGCCCGGCGATCCGTCCGCTGCGCAAGCTCACCGAGCACACCAAGCGGCTGGGCAAGGGCAACGAGCAGATGCCGGAGGTGCGTGGTGTACGCGAAGCCGAGGACCTGTCCGAGGCGATGTCGGGGATGTTGCGCCGGCTGGCTGCCGCACAGCAAGCCACCACCAATTCGCTTCAGGCAGCGCAGGATTTCGCCGCCAACGCCGCCCACGAGCTGCGCACGCCTCTGACCGCCATGCGCGCCGACCTGGACACGCTTCGCATCCACGACCTGCCTGCCGAGGAACGCGACGAGGTGGTGGCCGATCTGTCGCGCGCCCAGCGCCGGGTGGAGGCTCTCATCACCGCGCTCGGCCAGCTGGCGTCCGGCGAGCTCGCCCAGGCCGAGGACCGCGAAAGCATCGACCTCACCGAGCTGCTCGACCGGGTGGCGCGGGAGAACTGGCGGCCAGGCGGGCCCGTCGAGGTCGAGGTGGAGGCCGACGACGACCTCGGCGAGATCTGGGGCTGGCCGAGCGGACTGCGGCTCGCGGTGGACAACCTGGTGCGCAACGCGATCACGCACGGCAAGGCCAGCCGCATCGTGCTGGCGGCCCACCGCAGCGACGGCACGGTCATGATCGTCGTCGACGACAACGGCTGCGGGCTGCCTGCCGAGGAGCACCAGACGGTGCTGGGCAGGTTCTCCCGCGGCAGCACCGCCGCCGCCGGTGGTTCGGGTCTCGGGCTGGCCCTGGTGGCGCAGCAGGCGGCGTTGCACGGGGGCAGCATCGAGCTCTCCGACGGGCCGTTAGGCGGACTTCGTGCGACGTTGACCGTGTCAGCCGCGGGTCATCACCCGCACCGCTCCGCGCCAGCCGAGTAGCAGGACAGCCGTCGAGATAGACGCCACCACAATGAAACTCGGCGCGGTTCCGGCCGACGTGAGCTTGCGCAACACCATGCCGACCACCACCGTGGCCAGCCACACCACGACGCCGGTGGGGAACAGGGAATAGGGTCGGCGCCAACCCGTCGACGCCAGCCAACCCGCCAGCGTGCCGGCCAGAAACGGCCACGCCGTCTCGGCGATGCCCGCCGGGCTGAGGCCTTCGGCGTGGCTACGTCGGCCGACGGTACAGAAAACGACGACGCAGACCAAATCGGTGACCAACGCCGCAGCCACCGGACGACTATTGGCCGTCATAGGTCATCACGTCCAATTCCAGTGGCATGACGTCGGTTTCGTCACGAGCGGTGAAGCCGGGCTGCATCCTGGCAGGCCCGCCGACCAAGAGGTCGTCGAGGTCTTCGAGGGCTGTGAGGCGGTCATCGAGCCGGAACTCGTTGAACACGAACGGCAGTCCGTCCGATCGCAGTGGGTCGGGCGTGCTCATGACGTGGAAGTGCAGGTGCGGAGCACCCGAGTTGCCGGTGTTGCCGACGGTGCCGATGACCTGGCCGGCCGTCAGTCGGTCACCGGGATTGACCTTGGCGGTGCCCGTCTTGATGTGGGCGTAGAGCGCGTAGTTGCCGTCGCCGAGGCTCTGCACCACATGGTTTCCGGCGTACTGGTCGAGTGGCAAGCCGGTCGGATTGGTCCCGGGGACCTGTTCGGGTAGGCCGTCGCGCACCGAGACCACCTCTCCGTCGGCGACGGCGTGGATGTCGGCGCCGAAGTACGGGTAGCTGCCGAGTTGGGCCGGGTCGCCGGTGGTCAACCGGCCTGCCTCGTCGAGTTGGAGGTAGTCGATCGCGAATCGCTCCGCACCCCAGAGTCGGCCGTTGATCGGGTTGAGTGCCGTGCGGTGGGCGCTGGTGTCGCAGCAGCCGTCGCCGTTGACCCAGTTCGGCCCCCGTAGCGGCGGGTCGATGACCACGGGCTTGCGGCTCTGCACGGTGACGGGTGCCAGGTCCACGGTCTGCGTCGCGGGGAACAGCGGGGGCTGCGGCTGCGAGTTCGACAGCGAGACGGCATGGGTCAGCCGTGTCGGCACCGGCGCATCGTTCTCGAGAGTGACGTCCAACCAGATCGCCGCGCTCTGTGCCGGGCCGATTTTGGCTGTGGGCGTGGCTGTTCCGAGGAGTCGCGTCCAGTCGGTGAGCTCATCGCCGCTGAGGCTGAGCAGTGCGGTGTCGCGGTCGAGCACGGTCAGCGACCTCAGCGTCACATCCTCGGCCATCACGTTGGTCAACCGGATCTCGTACACCAGGTGTGTCTTGCCGTCGGTGGCGGGCACCGGAATCGGTTCGGTGACGGCTTCGGCGATCAGCGGTGTCGCGACAGACGGCACCGGTCCCTGAGTCGGCCCGGCCGCGGGGGTGTCGGCGGGCCCGGGCTGCGGCAGTCGATCGGCGTTCGGGGCGCAGGCTGTCAGCAGCACCGCGGCGCCGAGCACCGCGACGGGCATTTTCATGCGCGGGGTTCTGGAGCGGCGTCGGGGTCGAGGTTGGTCTCGGTGCGGAACAGGAAGAAGAACACCACCCAGCCTATCGCCGCGATGAAGATCCAGCTGACCAGCCGATAGATCAGCATCGCCGAGATCGCCGACGCCAGCGTCATGCCGCTCGAGACGAGGCCGGGCACCAGCACCGCCTCCACCACCAGCAGGCCGCCGGGCATCAGCGGTATCGAGCCGACCGCACGCGCCGCGACGTAGGCCACGATCACCCCGAGCAGCGACGGCTTGCCACCCGCGGCGTAGCAGGCGAACAGCAGCGTGCCGACACCCGTCACCAGCGTGCACATCGACCAGACGAACGCGACGCCCAGTTGGCGCCTGTTCAGCTTCACCGACTCGAGTTGTTGCAGCGTCGCACGCCACTTGACCAGGCCGTTGTGGGGCGGCTTGCCACGCACGTAGTTGATCCACGACAGCACCCGCACGCCGACCCCGTCGAGCAGATCGGGCCGCGAGGCCACCGCCTGCGCGAGCACGATCAGCATGATGAAGCCGGCCAGCGTGAAGATGAACGAGAACGGGTTGTGCCTGGCGCCGAGGAAGAACGCGCTGCCCAGGCCGAGCAGGGCCAGGCTGATGACCTGCAGTGCGCCCGACATGACCAGCTGCCAGGACGCGATGACCGGCGTGGCGCCCCACAGTCGCTGCTGGCGGTAGATGAACGTCGCCGACAGCACCGGTCCACCGGGCAGCGTCGTGCTCAGGGTGTTGCCGGCGTAGAAGGCGGCCTGCGAGCGCCACTGCCGCACCGGCACCCCGGCCGAGCGCAACAGCTTGCGCTGGATGTCACCGAAGAAGTGCATCGACAGCAGTGCGGTGCCGATCGCGGCCAATGCCCACCACCAGTCGGCGGAGTAGAGGCTCTGCCACGCCTTGGCGAGTTGGTCCCATACCAGGCCGAGTTCGACGGCGAGCACCACGACGGCTACTGCGAGGACGGTCCACCGCAGCCACCAGTACTTTCCGCGCGCGGGCCGCCCCTGGCTACGGGCTCCGGTCGCAGTCGCGTTGTGGGCCACGCCATAGAGAGTAAGGCGTGGCGCGGCCGATCCCGCAGATCCGTCCGGGCCGGGCGCAGGCCGTTACGCTATCGGGATGCCCGCCGGCTCATTCACCGATGACGAGGCGGTCACGCCGCTCGTCCGCAAGGCTGCGGCCTGGTCCTGGCGCCTGCTGGTGATCTTCGCGGCCATCGTCGTGCTGCTGTGGACATTCAAGCGCCTGGAGATCATCGTCGTGCCGGTGGCGCTGGCGACCATCCTGGCCGCCCTGTTGATGCCCGCCGTCGACTTCCTGGACCGGCGCGGCGCGCCGCGCGGTGGTGCCGTGGCGCTGATGCTGCTCGGTGGCTTCGCCGTGGTCGGGGGCATTCTCGCCTTCGTCGTCAGCCAATTCATCGAGGGCACACCGGCGTTGGTGGACCAGGTCAGCCAAAGTATCGACGGGGTGCGCGACTGGCTGATCGACGGCCCGCTGCACCTGAGTCGAGAGCAGATCGACAACGCGGGCAACGCCGCGATCGAGGCCCTGCAGAACAACCAGGCGAGGGTGACGACAGGCGCGCTGTCAACGGCCGGCACCGTCACCGAGATCGTGACCGGCGCGGTGCTGGTGTTGTTCACGTTGATCTTTCTGCTGCAGGGCGGGCGCAACATCTACCAGTTCATGACGCGCATCGTCCCGTCGAGCGTTCGCTCCCGGGTGCGCGACGCGGGCCGCGCCGGGTTCCATTCGCTGATCGGCTACGTCCGGGCCACCTTCCTGGTCGCGCTCGTCGACGCCGTCGGCATCGGCACCGGCCTGGCGATCATGGGGGTCCCGTTGGCGCTTCCGCTGGCATCGCTGGTGTTCCTGGGTGCGTTCATCCCGCTCGTCGGCGCGGTGATCGCCGGCGCCCTCGCGGTGGTCGTCGCGCTGATCGCCAAGGGTCTGATCTACGCGGTGATCACCGTGGCCCTGGTCATCGGCGTCCAGCAGCTCGAGGGCCATGTACTGCAGCCGCTGGTGATGGGCCGGGCGGTGTCCATCCACCCGCTGGCGATCGTCCTGGCCATCGCCGGCGGCGGCGTGCTAGCAGGCATCGTCGGAGCGCTGCTGGCCGTGCCGGTGCTGGCGTTCCTGAACAGCTCGATACGTGTGCTGGTGGCCCCGGATCCGGAAGCCGAACAGGAGGCGCTGGAATATGACGCGGGGCCGCTGGTCAAGGCCGAGGCCGACGACGTCGAGGAGTAACGGCTCGCGATCGGGAGGCCGCCGGTATTGGGGTCAGCGGTCCCGGCGGCGAACCTAGATCCGGCCTTCGCGGCGCAGCAGGTCCTGCGCGCTGACCCCGCCGCCGCGGCGCTTGCGCTCCTCGTCCTCACGGGTGTTCAGCTTCTCGGTCGCCGCGTCGGCGTCGTCTTTACGCTGCGTCGGGATGGCCGTCGTCGCGTCGGCATCTGCCCCGCCTTCCGGAGGGGTGCCGCGCTGTGCGGGCGTCGGGATCGCGGTGGTCGGCTCATCGCCCGGCTCCGGACGTGACGGCCGTTGCTCGGGCATCGCCCTGGTCGACTCGGCCGACGGCCGCTTCGGCGGCGCGGGAGGGGCGGGTGGCGCGGGCGGCGGCGTTGGCGCTCCGGTGCCGCGAAGTTCGCCCAGCCACGACTCGATCTCCCGTTCCTCACGCGGCCGGGCCTTCGGTACGGGCGGCCGGGCGGCGTCGCGGGTGGCGGCCGCGGCGTTGGTGACCGCGTTGCGCACCGCGTTCTTGGCGATCGACAGGCGCGTGGTCTGCGGCTCGTCGGACGGTGCGTTGGGCGGCTTCGCGGCGCTCGGCAGGCGTGTGGTGCCCGCGTCGGACGGGTCGTTTGCGCGCGGCGGGCCGGCCACGCTCGTCGCGCCGGGGCGAGACGACCCCTCGACGGCGGGATGTGTCGGATCGTGCGGGGGTCGCGGCCGGGGCGGCACCGGTGCGCCCGCGCCGACCAGCGCCCGTTCGTCCTCCACGGTGTCGCGCACCGCGGGCCGCCTGCGCTCGTCGGGCAGTTCGGTCTCACCGAGTCCCAGCCGCTCCTGGATCCGCTTCATCCAGCGCGGCGCCCACCAGCAGTCGTCGCCGAGCAGCTTCATGATCGCGGGCACGAGGAACATCCGGACGATCGTCGCGTCCAGCAGCAGCGCGATCAGCAGACCGAACGCCAGGTACTTCATCATCACCAGGTCGGAGAACACGAACGCGCCCGCGACGACCGCGAGGACAAGGGCCGCGCCGGTGATCAACCGGCCTGTCGTCGCGGTGCCGATACGGATGGCCTCGGCGGTGGACATTCCGCGTTCGCGCGCCTCCACCATGCGTGAGACCAGGAACACCTCGTAGTCGGTCGACAAACCCCAGATCACCGCGATGATCAGGCCGATCATCGGCGCCATCAACGGCTGCGGGGTGTAGTTCATCAGCCCGGCGCCGTGCCCCTCGACGAACATCCACGTCAGCACGCCCATCGTCGACCCCAGCGTCAACGCGCTCATCACCGCGGCCTTGATCGGCAGCACCACCGAGCCGAACGCGAGGAACATCAGGATCGTGGTGGTGACGATCAGGATGGTCACCATCAAGGGCAGCTTGTCGAACAGGCTGTGGATCGAATCCTGCTCGAGAGCGGGGGTGCCACCGACGGAGATCGTGAGACCGCGCGGTGGGGTGATGGACCGCAGTTCGTCGATCTTCTTCGAGGCGTCGTTGCGGTCGATTAAGCCGTTCTGGATGACGCGCACCGATGGGTCGCTCGATTCCCCGCCGCGCGGTTGCCACATCTTCGACGGGTCGCCGTCGGGCTCGATGAAGCCGGGGATGGTGAGCGCCTTGTTGCGGATCTCCGCGACCTGCTGGTCGGTCACCGGCTCTCCGTCGGTGTTCTGGATGACCATCGTCAGCGGCTCGGTGCGGAAGCCGGGGAAGGTCCTGTCGAAGTCCTCCTGCGCCGATCGCACCGGGTTGTCGGGTGGCAGGTACTTCTCGCTGATGCCGCCGAGCGAGAGCGAGCCCAGCGGAATGATCATCAGGATCATCACGACGACGATCGGCGCCGCGAACGCGATCGGGCGCTTCATGACGCGGTTGACCAGCTTGCCCCAGAAGCCCTTCTCGACCTCGGCGCGCGTCTTGGTCTTCTGCGTCTTCTCCGCGAGCCAGTTCAGCCACCACACGATCGGGGTCCGCGCCAACGGCACGTAACGCGCGAGCGCCACCCCGGCCACGACGACGGCGACGAAGATCACGATGCCGAGCAGCACCCAGTACAGGGCCGTGCCGATGACGTCGGCGTCCCTCATCGCGACGATGCCGTACGCGAGCCCGCCCAGCAGGGTGAGGTAGCCGAGGGTCAGACCGATGAGGGCGTACTGGGCGCCCTGCTCACCGGTCTCCTTGATGCGCTTGCGCGCGATGTGGCCCAGCGCGATGCCGACGGGCGGGAGTAACAGCCCGGCGGGGATCGAGGCCAGCGCCAACGTGTTGGTGTTCGGGTTGCCTGCAACGGGCGTGGTCGAATCCGGCTGGGCGAACTTCAGCAGCCACCGCACGCCGAGCGCATCCACCCGTGGTCCGAGAATGCCCAGCGCCGCGGGTAGCAGGGTGACCGACAGGATCGCGGCCAGCATCACCGACGCGATGATCGCGTACGTGATGGACTTCAGGAAGCCCTGCGGGAACAGCAGCAGCGGCACCGACGAAGCGACCAGGATGACCGCGGAGAACATGATGGTGCGGCCCGACGTCATCACGGCACGGCGAACCGCGGCCTCGGTGTCGTAGCCCTCGGCCAGCTCTTCGCGGAAGCGGCTCACCATGAACAGGCCGTAGTCGACCGCGATACCGAGGCCCATCAGCGTGACCACGGGTTGGGCGAAGAAGTGCACCGGCATGAACTCGGCGAACAGGCGCATGATGCCCAGCGCGCCCGCGATGGTCAGGCCGCCGATGATGCCTGGCAGGGCCGCTGCGATCACGCCGCCGAACACGAAGAACAACACGACGCACACCAGCGGGATGGCAGCCACCTCGGCGCGCCGCTGATCCTCGCCGATGGTGCCGGTGAGCTCGCTGGCCAGGGGGTTGAGGCCGGCGAGCTGGATGTTTCCGTCGTTGATCTGCTGCAGCTCGTCCTCGACGGCCTGATAGTTCTTCAGGATCGTGTCGTCGTCGTCGCCCTTGAGCGGGATGGACACGAACGTCTTCGACAGATCCTGGGTCTTCATCTCCTGAACCGTCGCGAGCGTGGTGGTGGGCGCCTTCAGCCACCCGACCCACGCTTCGACCTGGTCGGGATTGTCGGCCACCAGCTTGTCGAGTTCGCTGGTGGTCTCACGCATCCACTCCGGGTCGTCGACCTTCTTGCCGTCGGGCGGTGTCAGGATCGCGACGACGTGACTCGTCCGGTCTCGTCCGTAGGCTTCGTCGGCAGCGATCGAGGCCGCCACCGACTGGCTGCCCTCGTCGTAGAAGCCGCTCTGGGTGACGTGATCTCCGAGGCTGATCCCGTACACGCCGCCACCAAGGCACAGTGCGACCATGATTCCGATAACCGCGTATCGGAACCGGTACACCGTTCGACCCCACCAGGCGAACACTCAAGCTCCTTAATTCACAAGATCTCTAGGCGACTTTCGCGCATTTCAGTTGTTGACACGCGAGGTCAGTAGCGAGGACAGCGGCCGGAATGGCTGCAGCCATGCCCCTTGCTCGGGCAGCGAATCGAGTCCGATCCGCGGTAGCGGTTCCCGGAAAACACCAGGAATGTCCTCTAGGTCGACGAACTCCAAGGTATCCGACGCTAGCGCCCAGCTGGCATGTTCGCGAAATCCGAGCACCTGGACCGGGATGCCGTCGCGGGCGATTTCCTCCAGTGGCTGTTTGAACGCCTGACCGTCGGCCGATGCCACCAGCACGCCGGCCAGCCCCTCGCGGCGCCGCAGGGCGATGTGATCCAGCATGTCGCTGTCCACGTCGCTGTCCTCGTCGATCTTCGGCTTGGCGAAAACCGCGAAGCCCACGTTGCGCAACGCCTCCACCCATGGCCGGACGACGTCGGCGCTGCCGGGGGCGATGTTCGTGAAGACGGTCGCCTCCGGTTCCAGTGAGACAGGCCGGGCCGCGGCCCCGATCTGGGCGGACAGCTCCGCGGTGCGCGACAACAGCCAGCGGCCCAGCGCGTCGAACCGCGGCCGGTGTGCCGCGGTGGGCCTGCCGCCCAACAGCGAGCCGAGACCCATGTCGAGGTTCGGCGCGTCCCAGACCAGCAGTACGCGCGCCGTCGTCTCGACCGATTGCGGCTGGGGTGGCGTCAACTCGCCGACGTGCGCAACGTCCTTGACGTCCTCGATTCCGTCTATGTCGTCGGCGACGCTCACCTTTTCTCCCAGAGCAGTTCGGCGACGGCGCTGCCCGCGTCCTGCGCCTTGTTCTCGTACTTGGTGACGGGCCGCTCGACGGAGATGGGCAGGTCGTCGGTAGCGGCGATGCGGCGGAGCCGCTGTTCGGCATCACCGACCTCGCCGATGTGTTCTGCGTATCCGGCGTGATCGGTCGCGGCGTGCAGGATCCCGCCGGGCCGCAGTCTGTCGGCGATCAACGCGACTGTGGCCGGCTGCAGCAGCCGTCTTTTGTGGTGGCGGGCCTTCGGCCAGGGGTCGGGGAAGAACACCCGCACGCCGGTCAGCGATTCCGGTCCGAACATGTGCTCGAGGACGTCGACGCCGTCGCCGCGGACCAGCCGGATGTTGGTGATCCCGTTGCGGTCGATACCCGACAACAGCTGGGCCAGCCCGCGGCGGTACACCTCGACGGCCACCACGTCGATATGCGGTTCGGTCGTGGCCATGGCCAGCGTCGAGGTGCCGGTGCCGCAGCCGATCTCCAGCACCACCGGCGCCGAGCGGCCGAACCACGCAGCGGTGTCCAGCCGCGGAGCGGGACCGTCGGCGTCGCGGGCGTGCATGCCGATCTCCGGCCACCGGCGGTCCCATGTCGCCTGTTGAGCGGCCGACAGAGCGCTGCGTCGGGTGCGGAAGCTGGTGACCCGCGGCAACCGGTGCGGGTGCTGCGCGACATCGGGCCCCTGAGCCGGGCCGCCGGCGACATCGGGCCCCTGAGCCGGGCCGCCGGCGACATCGAGCTGCGGTGCCGAGACGTCCGCGACGTCGGGCCCGGGCAAATGCATCCGTCCATGGTGGCTCATCGACACACGAGTACCCGCATCGTGTCTCAGATTGATACCCAACAGTTGCCTTCGACGGCCAGTGCCCCGAGCTGTCCCCAGGCGCGCGGTGAGGGCCTCGTGCCGCGCGGCCCCACCTGCCACGATCGGCATCGTGGACTTCGCGGACACGCTCAGGCAGTTCGCCGACGACGGCCGGGACACCCGGCTGGCGCACCTTGCTGCGCGCCTCAGGGCGCCGGTGCGCGTCGCGGTGCAGGGTCGCCACGGGGTCGGCACCTCCACGGTGGCCGCCGCCCTGGCCGGCGCGGGCGTGTCGGTGACGCCGGACCCGGAACTCGCCGACGTCGGCGTGGTGGTGATCGCCGAGGTGCTCAAACCCGAGGACCGCGCGCTGCTCGACGCGCTCGGGCGCCCTGGCGTCGTCGTGCTGAACAAGGCCGACGCGTGTGGGTTCGGCTCGGGCGGGCCGATGGCGCTGGCCCGGCGGCGCGCCGCCGAATACCGTGCGCGGGCCGGAGCGCCGGTCGTCGCGATGAGCGCACTGCTGGCCGACGTCACCCTCGATGACGAGCTCATCGGCGCGCTCCGGGCCCTGGTCCATGCGCCGGCCGACCTGTCCTCGGCCGACGCGTTCACCTCGGGACTGCATTTGGTGAGCGAACCGGTGCGCCGTCGCCTGATCACGACCCTGGACCGGTTGGGTGTCGTGCATGCCGTGGTGGCCCTGGCCGACGGCGGCGATGCCGGGTCGCTGGCGGCACAACTTCGCCGGCTCAGCGGAATCGACGGGGTGCTCGAGCAACTCGACGCCGCGGCCGCGCCGCTGCGGTACCGCCGACTGCGGCGGACCATCACCGAATTGTGCGCGCTGGCAGCGCAATCCGACGACGACCGGTTGGCCGATCTGCTACGCACCGACGACACCGTGCTGGCGGTCATGACCGCCGCGGTGCGGGTCGTCGAAGCCGCAGGAACACGAGTCGACAGGGGTGACGACGCGCCCGCTCATCTGCGGCGGGCGGTGCACTGGCGGCGCTACGCGCGGGGGCCGGTCGATTCGCTGCACCGCGCATGCGCTGCCGACATCACCCGAGGCTCGTTGCGGCTGCTCGGGCGGTCACGGTGAGCGAGGAGCGGGCCGACGCCCTCGTCGCCGCGATCGAGCCGGGCATGACCCCGCCCGCCGTCCGCGCGGTGGACGTCGTGCTGGTCGCCGGTCCGCGGCTCGCGGGCACCACCAGCGTGGTCAGCGCTCTGCGCGACCGCATACCCGAGCAGGTCTTCGTCGAGGAACTGCCGCGCGCCGACGCCCCCGCCGCGGTGGTGTTCGTGGTGTCCGCCGCGGCGGTGTTGACCGAATCGGACTGCGGTGTGCTCGACTCCGCCGCCGTCAACACGGACCTGGTGATCGGCGTGGTGTCGAAGATCGACGCGTACCGCGACTGGCGCGAGGTGCTGGCGGGCAACCGTGCGCTACTGGCCGCCCGGGCACGGCGATATGCACCCGTGTCGTGGGTCGGTTCCGCCGCGGCGCCCGACCTCGGTGAGCCGCTCGTCGACGAGCTCGTGGGCCTGCTGCGGCAACGGATGGCCGAGCCCGCGCTGACGCAGCGGAATCGGTTGCGCGCGTGGGAGTCTCATCTGCAGGAGCTGATCGACCACTGCCGCGGGGACGCTGCGGGCGCAGATGGGCGGGTCCGGGTGGCGGCGCTGCATCAGGCCCGCGACCGGATCACCCGCGATCAACGGTCGGCTCGGGCGAAGCGCATCGTCACGCTGCGCGCTCAACTTCAGCAGGCTCGGGTGCGGCTCGGCTACATGGCGCGGAACCGCTGCGCATCGGTGCGGGCCGAGCTCACCGGGGACGTCTCCGCACGGAGCAGGCGACGGCTGCGGGGATTCGAGGCGCACGTGCGCGAACGCGTCGCCGAAGTGGTCGACGAGCTGGACCGGGGCATCACCGAGCAGCTGGCCGATGTGGCGCGCCGGCTCGAGCTGCCCGCGGTGCCGGTGCCCTCGCCGCCCTCGCCGCCCGCGATCGGGCCGCCGCCGACGGGGGCGCGCGGGCTGGAGACGCAGCTGACGGCGATTCTCGGCGCCGGATTCGGCCTGGGAGTGGCGCTGGTTGTGACGCGACTACTCGCGGGACCGGCCGCCGGACCGACCGCCGGAGGGCTGGTGGCCGGAGGCCTCGTCGGGCTGGTGCTCACCTTGTGGGTGATCGGCATCCGCGGGTTGCTGCACGACCGGGCCGTGCTGGACCGGTGGGTCACCGATGTGACGAACACGCTGAGGTACGCAGCCGAAGAGCACGTTGCGACCCGGATCCTGGCCGCGGAGACCGTGCTCACCTCTACGGCGGAGGACCGCGGCCAGCGTGAGAGTGCCGCCGCGGAGGACCGCATGGCCCAGATCGACGCCGAACTTCGCCAGTACGCCACGCTGAGCGCCCGATCCGCCGTCGGGCGGGACCGGCGGTTGCCGCTGCTGCAACGCGCCCTCGACGCCGTGCGCGCCGAGCGGACCCGGGTAGTCGAGGTTGCTGCGTCGAAAGCGCATCATTAGTCGGTGCCCTTCACCTGGGCATGACGAAAACGGGGGTTTTCTGAATCGTTCCTGTGAGTGATCGGACATACTCCCGATTCACCGCGGGTATGTCACCCGCGTTAACCTCTGTACAGGGAGACCGCGGCGCCGCCTGAACCCTGTCTGGCCGGTGCACACGGATTCTTGGGTCCTGGCAGACACTTACACAGGAGATTTTCATGACCGCAGCGACCATCCCAGGTCTGGACACCGCACCGACGAAGCATGAAGGTCTGCTCGCTTGGGTCCGGGAGGTCGCCGAGCTGACGCAACCCGATCGCGTGGTGTTCGCCGACGGCTCCGACGAGGAGAACGCGCGCCTGTGTGCGCAACTGGTCGAAGCCGGCACCTTCCACCAGCTCGATGAGGAGAAGAAACCCAACTCCTACCTCGCGCTGTCCGACCCCTCCGACGTGGCTCGCGTCGAGTCGCGCACCTTCATCTGCACCGAGAACGAAATCGACGCCGGCCCCACCAACAACTGGATGGACCCGGCCGAGATGCGGCAGACCATGACCGACCTGTACCGCGGCTGTATGCGTGGCCGCACCATGTACGTGGTGCCGTTCTGCATGGGCCCGCTGGGCGCCGAGGATCCCAAGCTCGGTGTCGAGATCACCGACTCGGAGTACGTCGTGGTGTCGATGCGCACGATGACCCGGATGGGCCGGGCCGCGCTGGACAAGATGGGCACCGACGGTTTCTTCGTCAAGGCGCTGCACTCGATCGGCGCGCCGCTTGAGGGGGCCGACGGCTCGCGAAAAAATGACGTGCCGTGGCCCTGCAATGACACCAAGTACATCAGCCACTTCCCGGAGACCCGGGAGATCTGGAGCTTCGGCTCCGGATACGGCGGTAACGCGCTACTCGGCAAGAAGTGCTACTCGCTGCGCATCGCCTCGGCGATGGCGCACGACGAGGGCTGGCTCGCCGAGCACATGCTGATCCTCAAGCTGATCTCGCCGGAGGACAAGGCGTACTACGTCGCCGCGGCGTTCCCGTCGGCGTGCGGCAAGACCAATCTCGCCATGCTGCAGCCCACGATTCCGGGGTGGCGCGCCGAGACCGTCGGTGACGACATCGCCTGGATGCGCTTCGGCAAGGACGGCCGCCTTTACGCGGTGAACCCGGAGTTCGGCTTCTTCGGCGTCGCGCCCGGCACCAATTGGGGCACCAACCCGAACGCCATGAAGACCATCGAGGCCGGCAACACCGTCTTCACCAACGTCGCGCTGACCGACGACAACGACGTGTGGTGGGAGGGTCTCGAAGGCGACCCGCAGCACCTCATCGACTGGAAGAAGCGCGACTGGACGCCCGACTCGGAAGAGAAGGCCGCGCATCCGAATTCGCGGTACTGCACCCCGATGTCGCAGTGCCCGACGCTGGCTCCGGAGTGGGACGACCCGCAGGGCGTGCCGATCTCGGCGATCCTGTTCGGCGCCCGGCGCAAGACGACGGTGCCGCTGGTGACCGAGGCGCGCGACTGGCAGCACGGTGTGTTCATCGGCGCGACCATGGGCAGTGAGCAGACGGCCGCCGCCGAGGGCAAGGTCGGCACCGTGCGGCGCGACCCGATGGCGATGCTGCCGTTCCTGGGCTACAACGTCGGCGACTACTTCGCGCACTGGATCAGGCTGGGCAAGGAGAACGACGAGTCGAAGATGCCGAAGATCTTCTTCGTCAACTGGTTCCGCCGCGGTGACGACGGCCGATTCCTGTGGCCGGGCTTCGGCGAGAACAGCCGCGTGATGAAGTGGATCATCGACCGCATCGAGCACCGGGCCGGCGGCCGCACCACCCCGATCGGCACCGTGCCGACCGCCGAGGACCTGGATCTGGATGGCCTCGACGTTGATGCCGCCGACGTGGACGCCGCGCTGGCGGTCAACGTCGACGAGTGGCGCGAGGAACTTCCGCAGATCGAGGAGTGGTTCGAGTTCGTCGGCGAGAAGTTGCCGACCGGCATCAAGGACGAGTTCGACGCGCTGAAGCACCGCTTGGCTGAAGCCGAGTAAATCATTCGCTTCCGTCGATCAGTCGGTAACGCGGACGACCGGTTGCTCGGCGGCACCAGCTCCGTACCATGCGCGCCAGCCACTTGGCGGTCCGCATCCCCGCCCCGGGGTGCACCGTGCCGAAGTGCAGTATCAGCGTGACGCGACGGCTGCCGGCCGGTATCGGCATCGATGTGTGAAAGGACCGATAGCCCCAGAACAGGTAGATGTCGCCGGGCTGCATCGCGACCACCGTGGCCGACGACCCGTCGACCGCTCGCATATCCGGGCAGCGGGCGGCGCGAGCCTTGTCGACGGCATTGCCAACGACGGTGCGACGGTAGGGCCGCAGGTCGCGCCGGATGATCAACTCCCCGGAGCGACCCGGCTGACCATCGGGAATGACAATCGGCACGATCGCGGTGACGACTGTGCTGTCGTAGTGAAAGTCCGCCGGCGCCGAATCTGCGTCGCCAGTCCCGGTCACCACGCGCAACACGACTTCGACGGCTTCACCATCGCAATCGAGGCCGGGAAGCTGGCGGGCGGCCAGCGCCCGCAGCAGCGCACCGAACTGCGACTCGGCTACTACCCGATCGACGCACCATCTGACCGATGAATCAAGACGGTCGACGAATAGCTCGTAGACCTCGTCCTCGGGCATGTAGGGCCGCACCGCGGCGTGAGCGACGTCGAGCCAGTCTGCTGACAGCACACCGGCGAGGCGTGCATATCCGTAGCGGGTGATGTGGGCGGCGACGGCGGCGTCATCGATACTGACGAGATTTGCCAGCCTGCCCGGGCTGACTTCAGCCACTGATCCACCGCGTTCATACTTCATCATCGGTGACGTGTCCCCTAGATGCATATCGATGGGTAGAGCGTGCCTCCACCAGGTCGGATTGCTTCGAGAGCAAAGCTATAACGCCCCGCAGAAACATTCAATAGGTATCGTTTCTTCACAAATACATACCACCAGAATCGTCTGTTCCGACACGGGTGTTTGCCGGCAAACGCGCGCTCCGGGCAGTTGACATGCGTCAAGTCTGGTCGTCGTAAAGTCGGGCCATGCAGATCCGCGAACACGCCGAGGCCACGCCCGACAAGCCCGCCGTCATCATGCATCCGGCGGGAATCGTGGTGACCTTCGGTGATCTGGAAGCCCGAGCCAACCGGCTGGCCCACCATTTCCGCCGGGCCGGCCTCGCCGAAGGCGACACGGTCGCGATCCTGATGGAGAACAACGAGCACTTCCACGCCGTGATGTGGGCGGCCCGCCGAAGCGGGCTCTACTACGTGCCGATCAACACGCACCTGACGGCCGCCGAAGCGGCGTACATCATCGACAACAGCAACGCCAAGGGCATCATCGGCTCGGCCGCACTGCGCAAGACGCTCGAGGGACTCGCCGCTGAACTGCCCCGCGGACTACCAGAGGTGCTGCTGATCGCCTCCGGCGACCTCGACGGCTGGCAGCGCTACCCGGACTGCGTCGCCGGCCACCCCGAAACACCGATCGACGACGAGATCGAGGGGGATCTGCTGCAGTACTCGTCGGGCACCACCGGCAGGCCCAAGGGCATCAAGCGGGAACTTCCGCACCTGCCGCCCGCCGAAGCGCCCGGCCTGATGACGATGCTCGTCGACGTGTGGATGCAACCGGACTCGGTGTACCTGAGCCCGGCGCCGCTCTACCACACCGCACCGTCGGTCTGGTCGATGACGGTGCAGGCCGCGGGCTACACCACCGTGGTGCTCCAGAAGTTCGACCCCGAGGGCGCGCTCGAGGCGATCCAGCGCTACGGCGTCACCCACGGGCAGTTCGTCCCCGCGATGTTCACCCGGATGCTGAAACTGCCGGATTCCGTGAGGAACTCGTACGACATGTCGAGCCTCAAGCGGGTCATCCACGCCGCGGCGCCGTGCCCGGTTGAAATCAAGAAGCAGATGATCGACTGGTGGGGCCCCATCGTCGACGAGTACTACGCGTCCTCCGAGGCGCACGGTTCCACGCTGATCAGCGCGGAAGAGTGGCTGGCGCATCCGGGTTCGGTGGGCAGGCCGATGGTCGGGGCCCTCCACATACTCGATGAGAGTGGCAACGAACTGCCACCCGGTGAGCCCGGCGAGATCTACTTCGAGGGCGGCAACACCTTCGAGTACCTAAACGACCCCGACAAGACCGCGAAGTCGCGCAACCGCCACGGCTGGATGACCGTCGGCGACATCGGCTACGTCGACGAGGACGGCTACCTCTACCTGACGGACCGCCGCCACCACATGATCATCTCCGGCGGGGTCAACATCTACCCCCAGGAGGCCGAGAACATGCTGGTCACCCACCCGAACGTGATGGACGCCGCGGTGTTCGGCATTCCCGACGACGAGATGGGCCAGAGCGTCAAGGGCGTGGTCCAGACCGTCGACCCGGCCGACGCCACCGACGAATTCGGCGACGAACTGCTGGTGTGGCTGCGTGACCGGTTGGCGCACTACAAGTGCCCGCGCTCGATCTCATTCGAGGCGCAGTTGCCGCGCACCGACACCGGCAAGCTGTACAAGCAGGAGCTGATCAAGAAGTACTCGTGACGCGCGTCGAGCTCACCTCCGGGGTCTTCGTTGCGGTCGAATCCGTCTGCGACGAAGCTGCTTTCACGCTGTCCGAGCAGGACAGCGCCGACCGGCGGGTGATCACCGTGCCCTCGGTGGACGACGCCGTCGAGGACCTGCGGGCACGGTGTCTGCGGTGGCCGCACGCCGCCGCGATCTGTGGGGACGTGCTGCGCGCCGTGGACCCGGACGCGCCGACGTTCGCCGGCGTGGTCACCGAGTCCCTGGCGTATTCGACTCTGCAGTCCGGCCCGGAGTTCGCCCGCTGGCTCGCCGAACGCGGTCCGGCCGAGGCGCCCGCGCCGGTGGAACCCGTCCTGGTCGACCGCATCGACGACTCCGTGCACGTGCGGTTCAACCGGCCACGCCGACACAACGCGTTCTCCACCGACGCGCGGGCGGCACTGCTCGAAGCGCTCGAGGTGGCGCGACTCGACCCGTCGGTCACCGAGGTGGTGCTCTCCGGCGCCGGTCCGTCCTTCTGCAGCGGCGGTGACCTCGCCGAGTTCGGCTCGTTCGCCGACCCGGCGGCCGCTCATCTGGCCCGCACGCGCCACAGCCCGGCGCTGGTGCTCGCCGAATTGGCGCAGCGCCTCGGTGATCGATGCCGGGCCGAGGTGCACGGTCGGGTGCTGGGCAGCGGGCTGGAGATGGCCGCGTTCTGCGGGCACATCACTTCGGCCGCCGACGCGCTGTTCGGCCTGCCGGAGCTGAGCCTCGGCCTGATCCCCGGTGCGGGTGGCACCGTCAGCGTCACCCGCCGCATCGGCCGCTGGCGCACTGCCTATCTGGTGTTGTCCGGGCGCACCCTCGACGCGCCGACGGCGTTGCGGTGGGGACTGATCGACGAGATCGCGGCTAGCCCGAGCGGCGCAACGTGACCCGGTAGGTGTATTGCTCGGGCAGGAAGTGGCTGACCGACAGTTCGACCGGCCGCCCCGAGGCATCGGAGTACAGCCGGTCGACCCGCAGCATCGGATGGCCGGGCGCGCAATCGACGGCCGCGGCCACCGCCCCGTCGGCGGGTGCGACGGTGATCGACTGCGCCGCTTCGGCGATCGGCTCGGCGAGCAGCGGCTCGAGCAGACCGATTACGGTATGGGTGCCCACCGCTCCGTCACCGAGTTCGGCCGACACGAGGGCCGCAGCCGACGGCGTCAGGTGCACCGTCGTCGAGACGAAGGGCACGCTCTCATGCAGGCGCCGGAACACCACGGTGTGGACGATGTCGTCGTCGAGGCGCAGCCTGCTGGCCGCGTCGAGGTCCACGCGCCTGCGCAGGCCGGTGAGCACCTCCATCGAGGTGTCGTCGGACAGGCTCATCAGGTCCTCGATCGAGCCCAGCCGGCGAAGGTAGCGGCGGCCTTGAACGTCGGCACGGTCGCTGGCGTAGGTACCGCGGCCGGGCACCCGGTACACCACCCCCTCGGCCACCAGGTCCTGAAACGCCCGCCGTACCGTCTGGCGCGACAATCCATGGGCGGCAACGAGTTCCGATTCGGTGGGCAGTCGGGCGCCGTCGCGGTAGCGGCCCGCAGCGATTGCGGCGCGAAGCTGGTCGCGCAGGGCCTGATACGCCGGCGGCGCGCGCACCTAGATGCCGCCCCTGGCCACCAGTTGAGCGGCGATCACGTTGCGCTGGATCTCGTTGGTGCCTTCGCCGACGATCATCAGCGGGGCGTCACGGAAGTAGCGCTCGACGTCGAATTCGGTTGAGTAGCCGTAACCGCCGTGGATGCGCATCGCGTTCAGTGCGATCTCCATCGCGACCTCCGAGGCGAACAGCTTCGCCATCCCGGCCTCCAGGTCACAGCGCTGCCCGCTGTCGTAGCGTTCGGCGGCGTAGCGGGTCAGCTGGCGTGCCGCGGTCAGCTTGGTGGCCATGTCGGCCAGGTAGTTACCGATCGACTGGTGTCGCCAGATCGGCTGCCCGAAGCTCTCGCGCTCCTGCGCATAACGCAGTGCATCCTCCAGCGCGGCGGTCGCCACCCCCAGGGCGCGCGACGCGACCTGGATGCGGCCGGTCTCCAGGCCCTTCATCATCTGCGCGAAGCCCCTGCCCGGCTCTCCGCCGAGGATGGCCGACGCGGGCACGCGGTAGTCGGCGAACGTCAGCTCACACGACTCGACGCCCTTGTAGCCGAGTTTCGGCAGATCCCGCGACACCGTCAGGCCGGGGCTAGGCCGCAAGTCGAGGTCCGGGACGGCCTCTCCGCGCTCGGCGAGCACCACCGAGATGCCGCGGTGCCGCGGCACGGCATCGGGATCGGTCTTGCACAACAGCGCGATCAGCCCCGAGCGCCGCGCATTGCTGATCCACGTCTTGGCGCCGTTGATGACCAGCGAGTCACCGTCGGACGCGGCCGTCGTCGTCATGTTCTGCAGGTCCGATCCGCCGCCCGGCTCGGTCAGCGCCATCGTCGCGCGCACCTCGCCGGTCGCCATGGGCGGCAGGTAGCGGAGCTTCTGTTCCTCGGTGCCGAACAGCGCCAGGAGCTTGGCGACGACGGTGTGTCCGCCCATCGCCCCGGCCAGGCTCATCCAGCCGCGGGAGAGTTCCTGGGCGACTTCGACGTAGCAGGGCATCGACACCGGTGAACCGCCGTAGGACTCCGGGATCGCCAGGCCGTAGACACCGATCTGCTTCATCTGCTCGATCCACGCCTCGGGGTATTCGTTGGCGTGCTCGACGTCGCGGACGCGGGGCTTGACGTCACGGTCGACGAACGCGCGCACGGTCTCGACCAGCATGGTTTCTTCGTCAGTGAGGGATGCCATATGTACGGCCATATTGACACTTTGTCCGGCCTAATGCCAGAGTGCAGCCGTGAGCGGCCCCTACTTCGACGACCTGGCGGTCGGTCAGGTCTTCGACACCGCCCCGTCGATGACGTTGACCGCCGGCGCGGCGGCCGTGCATCAGTCCATCGTCGGTGACCGCCTGCGCCTCGCGCTGGACGCCGACCTCGCGTCGGCCGTCACCGGCGCGGCGGGCCCGCTCGCCCATCCGGCGCTGGTCTGTGACGTGGCGATCGGCCAGACCACGCTGGTGACTCAGCGGGTCAAGGCCAACCTGTTCTACCGCGGATTGACCTTCCACCGGTTCCCGGTCATCGGCGACACCCTGTTCACCCGCACCGAGGTGGTCGGGCTGAAACAGAACTCGACCAGGCCGGGGCGCGCGGCGACCGGCCTGGCGGCGCTGCGGATGATTACCGTCGACGACGCCGGTCGGCTGGTCCTCGACTTCTACCGGTGCGCCGTGCTGCCGCTGCGCGACGGCGCCGCCGAAACCGGCCACCGCGACGACGTGTCGACCGTGGGCGCCCACCTGCCACCCGACCCGGCGCCGACCCTTCAATGGGACGCCGACGCCTACCGCGCCCGCGTCCAGGGTGCCCGGTTCGACCCTGCGCTGGCCGGCGCGGTGCTGCACAGCAGCGCCGACGTGGTCACCAGCGCACCGGAGCTGGCCCGCCTGACGCTGAACATCGCGGCCACGCACCACGATTGGCGTGTCGGGGGGCGGCGGCTGGTGTACGGCGGGCACACCATCGGGCTGGCGCTCGCCCAGACCTGCCGCCTGCTGCCCGACCTGGTGACCGTGCTGGGCTGGCAGTCGTGCGACCACACAGGCCCGGTACACGAGGGCGACACCCTCTACAGCGAGCTCCGGATCGAGACCGCGACACCGCTTCCCGACGGCGGTGGCGGCGTGCTCGGACTGCGGTCGCTGGTGTACGCGGTTTCAGAAGGTGGGACCAGCCGGACCGAGCCGGACCGGCAGGTGCTGGACTGGCGGTACGCCGCGCTGCACTACTGAGCGGTGACTGAGCACAATGGAGGACGTGACGTCGCTGACCGTCCCGAGCGCCGTGCTCTCCCGGGCACAGCGGGTCGCCGATGCGTACACCATCTTCACCGGCGTCGACGTCGATGCCGGTGAGCTGATCGGCGGGCGGGCCGGACTGCTGGGCATCGCGCCCCGCGGCCGCATCTCGGCGGGCGGCGCGACCCGGCTGATGCCCTGCCGCGACGGGTGGTGCGCGTTGACACTCTCGCGCGACGACGACATCGATGCCGTGCCGGCGCTGCTCGGGGCGCAGCGGGTGGCCGACGAGTGGCGCGCGGTGCAGACCTGGGCCGCCGGGTGCGACGTCGCCGACGTGACCGAGCGCGCGCGACTACTCGGGCTGCCCGTTGCCGCACTCGCCGAGACGCCTGCGGGACCGCCGCGGGTCTATCCCTTCGGCGCAGGCACCACCACCCGCGCACCGGCGGGCCTGCTGGTGGCCGACCTGTCGGCCATGTGGGCCGGACCGCTGTGCGGCCACCTGCTGGCTCGCGCCGGTGCGACCGTCGTCAAGGTGGAGAGCATCGCGCGGCCCGACGGCGCCCGCCGCGGACCGCGAGCCTTCTTCGACTGGCTCAACGCCGGAAAACTCTCCTACACGGTCGATTTCGACGACCCCGACAGCGTCCGCCCACTGCTGGAGGCCGCCGACGTGGTGATCGAGTCGTCGCGGCCCGCCGCGTTGACGCGGCGTCTGCTGGGCCCCACCCACATCGCCCCGCGCGACGGCCGGGTGTGGCTGCGGATCACGGGGCACGGCACGGACGGCGAGCGCGCCGACTGGGTCGCCTTCGGCGACGACGCGGCGGTGTCGGGCGGCCTTGTCCGCTCAGCACCCGAGAACCCCACCTTCTGTGGCGACGCCATCGCGGATCCGCTGACGGGCCTGGAAGCCGCACTGGCGGTGGCGCAGTCGCTGCGCAGCGGCGGAGGCGAGTTGATCGAGCTGTCGATGGCCGCCGTCGCCGCGACCTACGCCGAGCAGCCCGACACCGGCGACACCGACTGCGCCACAACACCCAGGATCACCGCATCCGCGCCCGAGCCCGGTGCGGACAACGCGACCGTCGACGAGCTGATCAGCGGGCGTCGGTTCGCGCCGTGCTGATCCAGCGCGCCACGTTGCTCGACGGCGCGGCGGTCGACGTCCGTGTCGGCGCGTGGATCGTCGCGGTGGACCACCGACTGGTCCCGTTGCCCGGTGAGCAGGTCTTCGACGCCGCAGGCGGCATCGTGATCCCCGGCATCCACGACCACCACGTGCACCTGCGTGCCGCCGCCGCCGCGCTGGCCTCGACCCGAGTCGGGCCCGCCGAGGTGACAAGCCGCGCCGAGCTGGGCCACGCGCTGGCCTGCGCACCCATCGGGCACGACGGATGGATCCGTGCGGTCGGCTACCACGAGACCGTCGCTGGACCGCTGGACCGCGCGGTGCTGGACGAGGTGTCGCCTGCCGTCCCCGTGCGGGTGCAGCACCGCAGCGGCGTGCTGTGGACGCTGAACTCCATCGGCCTGGCCCGCGTCGGGCTTCCCGACCATCCCGACGGCCGACTCCGCAGCGCCGACCGCACGTGGTCGGACACCTTGCCACGCAACGAGATCGGGCTGCGGCAGCTCAGCGACCGGCTCAGTGCGCACGGCGTCACCGGCGTCACCGACGCCACGCCCGACCTGGGCAGAGCCGACACCGCCGCGCTGGCGCAAGCCCATCGCCGCGGGGAACTGCGACAGCGCGTCCACTGCCTGGCGCCCGGAAAACGCATCCTGCACGACGCCGACCTCGACCACGACGAACTCGCCTCGTGGATCGCCGGACGGCATGCCGACGCCGTGCCGGTGGCCGTTCACTGCGTCACCGCGGCGCAGCTCGTCGTCACCCTCTCGGCGCTGCAGACCGCAGGCACGCATCCGCGGGATCGCATCGAGCACGCCGCGGTGGTGCCCGACGGCAGCCTGCCGGACCTGGCCCGCGCCCGGGTCACGGTGGTCACCCAGCCCAACTTCGTCGCCGAGCGGGGCGAGCAGTACCGGCACGACGTGCCCGTCGGCGAGCAGCACGAATTGTGGCGGGTCGCTTCGCTTCTGCGTGCCGGGGTGCCGGTCGCGCTGTCCACCGACATGCCGTTCGGGGACGGCGACCCCTGGCGGGCGATGCGCGCGGCCGTGCAGCGCGCCACTGTGAGCGGGGCGGTGCTCGGCCCCGACGAATGCGTCTCCCCACATGAGGCGCTGGGCATGTTCGTCGGTGCGGCGGACGAGCCGACCCGTCCGCGTGCCGTCGCGCCCGATCAGCCCGGGGACCTGGTGGTGCTGTCGGCAGCGCCCGCCGAGGTGCTCGACGTCCTGGACTCGGCCCTGGTGGCGGCCACCATCATCGCCGGCGAGGTGGTGTACGAGCGGGCCTGAGAGCCCAGTGTCAGGCCGCCGCGGGGATCAGCGCCTGGCGCAGCATCGCGCACTGGCTGTTGAAGAACGCCAGCGAAACTTCGGCTTTCGGCACGATCCCATCGAATCCATGGAAGGCGCCGTCGACCACCTCGACCTCGCACGGCACGCCCGCGGCCCGCAGGCGCTCGGCGTAAGCGAGGTCCTCGTCGTGGAACAGGTCCAGCGTGCCGACACCCATCCATGCGGGCGGCAGGCCACCGAGGTCCTGTCGACGGGCAGGCACCGCGACGTCGCGGTCGGCGTCGCCGAGGTAGGCCGCCCAGCCGAACTTGTTGCTCGACTGGTTCCACAGTCGGTGGCCGGGGTTGTCCAGGCCGGCACGGTCGACGGTGCGGTCGTCGAGCATCGGATAGACCAGCAGTTGAGCCGCCAGCGGCACCTCGCCGCGGTCGCGGGCGTGCAGCGCCAGCGACGCGGCCAGCCCACCGCCCGCACTCGCGCCGCCGATCGCGACCCGCGCCGGATCCACCGACGGCAAGCCCGCCAGCCACGTCAACGCCGAGTAGCAGTCCTCGAGCGGGGCGGGGTAGGGATGCTCGGGTGCGAGCCGGTAGTCGACCGAGGCGACGGTCGCCCCCAGTTCCCTGGCGAACCGGCGGCACAGCACGTCGTCCTGTGCGGCGGTCCCGATGATGTAGCCGCCACCGTGGATCCACAGCAGCGCCGGACCCGGCTGCGTGACGCCCGCAGGCCGAAACAACCGCACGCCGACGCCGGAACCGAGGGTGAGCGCCTCGACGTCGTCGGGGGTGTGGCGACCCTGCAGTCGGGTGACCATCCGGATGACGGGCAGCGTCACCGGCGTGACGACCTGCCTGGGGATGTAGCGCGCGATCCGGCGCAGGTCAGGATGGAAGTCGCTGGGCGGCATGGGACAAGTATTACTTCAGTAGCGGGTCGCGGGGCAGCCCGAGGATCCGTTCGGCGATCGTGTTGCGGGTGATCTCGGATGTCCCCCCGGCGATGGTCATCGCCCGATTCCCGAGATAAGCCTGCGTGAGGGTCGGAGCCTGCCCGACGACCGCCGCCGAGCCCGCCAGCTCCATGGCCAGTTCGGTCATCCGCTGACCGCTCTCGGCCACCAGCAGCTTGGTCACGTTGCCCTCGGGTCCCGGCTCGGAACCGGCGATCGCGCGCGTCACCCGCCGCAGGTTCAGCAGTCGCAGGGTGTGCGTCTCCGCGATCACCTCACCGGCCCGCCGGACGTGGCTCGCGCGCGTCTCCGCAGGCGCGCCGTCGAGCAGCTTGATGAGGTCGTCAGCGCCGAAACCGGTGGTGCCGCCCGAACCGCCGCCGATCGAGATCCGCTCGTTGCCGAGCGTCGCGCGGGCCACCAGCCAGCCCTTGTTCACATCCCCGACCACATCGGAGTCGGGCACGAAGACATCGTCGAAGAAGACCTCGTTGAAGTGGGCGTGCCCGGTGAGGCCGCGCAGCGGATTGACCGTGACGCCTTCGGCGGCCATGTCGATCGCCATCATGGTGACCCCCGCGTGCTTCGGCGCGTCGGGATCCGTGCGGACCGTGGCCAGCCCCCACTGGCACAGATGGGCCAGGCTGGTCCACACCTTCTGACCGGTCACCCGCCAGCCGCCGTCGACCTTCTTGGCCGAGGTGCGCACCGCGGCGGCGTCGGAACCCGCGCCGGGCTCGGAGAACAGCTGGCACCACATCACCTGGCCCCGCAGCACCGGTTCGACCCAGCGTTCCCGCTGGTCGTCGGTGCCCGCCTGGGCGATCGTCAACGTCACCCAGCCGGTGATCCCCATGTCGGGGCGCTCCACCGGGGTTGACTCCCCGCTCACTTCGCTCCTGCCCGCCGAACCGAATTCCTCCTCGATGACCAGCTGTTCGAGCACCTCGGCGGCCCGGCCCCACGGCTTGGGCCAATGCGGAACGAGGTAGCCGGAGTCGACGAGGAAGTCACGCTGCCGGTCGGCGGGCAGCGCACGCAACTCGGCGACCGCCTCGCGCGCCTGCGCGCGGAACCGGTCGGCCTCCGGCGGCAGGGTGAAGGACGCCCCGCGTGCCTGACCGCTGCGCTGTGCCGCCACGACGTCGAGCAGCGGGTCGGCTCCCTCGCTCATCAGGGCCGCCAGCGTGCGGGCGCGGCGCAGGTACAGGTGGGCGTCATGCTCCCAGGTGAAGCCGATACCGCCGTGTAGCTGAATGTTGTTCTCCGCGTTGAAGATCTGTGTGCGGATCGCGTGGGAGGCGGCGACTGCCGCGGGGAACCACGCGCTGTCCAGATCGTCGGCGCGCGCAGCGTCCCACGTCGCTGCCGTGGTTTCCTCGGCGTTGACCAGCATGTTCGCCGCGTGATGCTTGACGGCCTGGAAGGTGCCGATGGTCCGGCCGAACTGCTCGCGCACCTTGGCGTAGTCCACCGCCATCTGCAGCGCAGCCCAGCTGACGCCCACCGCCTCGGCCGACGCCAGGATCCGAAACACCGTGTGCGCCTTGCGCGCAGCACCGCGCAGTACGTGTTCCTCGGCGACGGCGACACCGCGCAGCACGACCGATCCGATGCTGCGGGTGGGGTCCATCGACTCCAACGCCGTGACGCTGACACCGTCGTCAGTGTTCTTCTGGCTGACGTCGACCACCGCGACGTCGTCCCCGACGACCACCACCAGCAGGTCTGCGTCAGGGGCGCCCAGCACCGCGGGGCACTCACCGGTCAGCGTGCCGTCCGACCCGAGCACCACACTGCCCGCCAGCGCCAGGGCGGCGACGGTGCTGCCGTCCGCGAGACCCGGAAGATGTTGTGCGCGAACCGAATCGTCGGCACACCTGTCGATGACCACCGCTGCGGCGACGCTGGGCAGGAACGGGCCGGGGCACAGTTCGTGGCCCTGGGCCTCCAGCACCACCGCCAACTCCGCAAGCCCGAATCCCGATCCGCCGTGTTCCTCGGCGATGGCCAGGCCGGTCCAGCCGAGCCCGGCCGCGGCCGACCAGATCTCCCGCGGGTGCGACGAGCCTCCGTCGAGGGCGCCGCGGGCGGCCGCGCGGCTGTTGACGCGGCTGAGCTGGCCGAATGCCGATTCGGCCAGGTCGATGTGCTCCTCGGTGATGGCCAGTGCTGACTTACTCACGATGGCAGTCCTCATTTACAGTCGACGGCTTTGACGTCACGCTAGCCCCAAACTGCAGGTCAACGCATAGGTGATGCGCATCACATCCTCGGTGCGAAAATGTCACGAGTAGACACTTCGCCGAATGTCGTCGTTTGACCGTTGGAGGCGGGGGTACAGTCGCGCCATGGCGGAACGACCGGAACCCCGGTACCCCGGGCCGACCTTCTGGACGCGTGCGCGGTGGTTGCTGAACGCCGGCCCGTCGGACTACATGCTGGCGATGAGCATCGCCTCCGCGCAGTTGCCGCTGATCGGCAAACACCTTGAGCCGCTTGGCGCCGCTACGGCGATGAGTGTGTGGGGTTACCGGCATCTGCCCGACTTCTTCAGCGCCACCGCGAAGTCCTGGTTCGGACCCGACAACGCCGAGCTGAAGCGGTCCGAGCGCAACTGCACCAACGCCGTCACGGAGGCCGCACTGCGCGGCGTCGTCAATGCCAAGGATCTCGCGATCGACTGGCCGGCGCCGCAGTCCGCGCCGCCGTTGTGGAACATGCGTGAGCACCGGCGCAGCGTGTACCGGACGTCGGTGCAGTACGGCCCGCGGCCCTCCCAGCTGCTGGACGTGTGGCGGCCCAAGGAGTTGCCGTCGGAGCCCGCGCCGGTGCTGATCTTCGTCCCCGGCGGAGCGTGGGTGCACGGCAGCCGGCTCCTGCAGGGCTACGCGCTGATGTCGCACCTGGCCCAGAAGGGCTGGGTGTGCCTGTCCATCGACTACCGCGTGGCCCCGCATCACCGATGGCCGGCCCACATCACCGATGTCAAGACCGCGATCGCCTGGGCGCGGGCCAACGTGGACAAGTTCGGTGGCGACCGTCACTTCGTCACGATCGCCGGCACGTCGGCGGGCGGCCACCTCTCGGCGCTGGCCGGTCTCACGCAGAACGACCCGGAGTTGCAGGCCGAACTGCCGGAGGGCTCGGACACGTCCGTGGACGCGGTGGTGCCGATCTACGGGCGCTACTGCTGGGAGGACCGCTCCACCGTCGAGCGGGTGCGGTTCGTCGACTTCCTCGAACGGGTGGTGGTCAAGCGCAAGCTCGCCGATCACCCGGAGTTGTTCCGCAAGGCCTCGCCGATCGCCCGGGTGCATCGCGACGCCCCGCCGTTCCTGGTCATCCACGGCACGGGAGACAGCGTCATCCCGGTCGCGCAGGCCCGCACGTTCGTCGAGCGACTGCGCGGCGTCTCGCGTTCGGCGGTGAGCTACATCGAACTGCCCGGCGCCGGCCATGCGTTCGACATGGTCGACGGGGCGAGGACGGGGTCGATGGCGACGGCAATCGGGCTGTTCCTCAACCAGGTTCACCGAAACCGAGCTCTGATCGGCGCCAAAGAGGTTATATAGGCACCACCGGAGGCAGGGGTGCGAGGTGAAGAGGCTCAGCGGCTGGGACGCCGTGCTGTTGTACAGCGAGACGCCGACGGTGCACATGCACACCCTCAAGCTGGCGGTGATCGACCTTTCTGAGCTGGGCGACCGTCAGTTCGGCATCGACGAGTTCCGCCGGGTCATCCACGGCAGGCTCTACAAGCTCGACCCGTTCCGCTATGAACTGGTCGACATCCCGTTCAAGTTCCATCATCCGATGTGGCGAGAGAACTGCGAGGTCGACCTCGAGTATCACGTGCGCCCGTACCGGGTCGACAGTCCCGGCGGCCGCAGGGAGCTCGACGAGGCGGTCGGCCGGATAGCCAGCACGCCCCTGGACCGCAGCAGGCCGCTGTGGGAGATGTACTTCATCGAGGGGCTGGCGGGAGGCCGGATCGCCGTGCTCGGCAAGATCCACCATGCGCTGGCCGACGGGGTGGCCTCGGCCAACCTGCTGGCGCGCGGCATGGACCTGCAGGCCGGACGGCAAGCCGACCGTGACTCGTACGCAACCGATCCCGCGCCGGGTAGGGCCGAGCTGGTGCGGACGGCCTTCACCGACCACATGCGCCAGATCGGCCGGTTGCCGGGGGTGATGCGTTACACCGCGCAAGGCATCCAGCGGGTGCGCAAGAGCACCAGGAAGCTCTCCCCAGAGCTCACCAGGCCGTTCACCCCGCCGCCGTCGTTCATGAACCACCGCGTCGACGCACAACGCAGGTTCGCCACCGCGACCCTGGCGCTCGCCGACGTCAAGGAGACGGCCAAGCATCTCGCAGTCACCATAAACGACATGGTTCTGGCGATCTCGGCGGGCGCGCTGCGAAAGCTCTCGCTGAAGTACGACGGACATGCGGACCATCCGCTGCTGGCCTCTGTCCCAGTCAGTTTCGACTTCTCGCCGGACCGCATATCGGGCAATTTCTTCACCGGCGTCATGATGGTGGTGCCTATTCAACTCGACGACCCGCTGGAGCGGGTGCGCGCGGTGCACGATGCCGCGATGGACGCCAAGGAGACCCACCACCTGATGGGGCCGGAGTTGGTGAGCAGGTGGTCGGCGTACTTCCCGCCCGCGCCCGCCGAACGGCTGTTCCATTGGCTCGCCGACAAGGACGGCCAGAACAAGGTGCTCAACCTCCCGATCTCGAACGTGCCGGGGCCGCGCGAACACGGCCGGGTCGGCGGCGCGCTCGTCACCGAGATCTATTCCGTGGGACCGCTCACCACCGGCAGTGGCCTCAACATCACTGTGTGGAGCTACGTCGACCAGCTCAACATCTCGGTGCTCTCCGACGGCGCCACGCTCGCCGACCCCCATGAGTTGACCGACGCGATGGTCGAGTCGTTCGCCGAAACCCGTGGTGCCGCGGGGCTTTCCCAAGAGCTGACAGCTGTGGACGGCGTGATGGCTTAGCCGCGGTATGAGCTGTGCCGCTTGGCATCAACCCAGGACAGGAACGTCTCGACCGACTGCGCGGTGTAGTGCGCCCGCGGGGAGCCGTAGAAGTCGAATGCGTGCTGAGCGTGGGGGATCTCCGCATACACGACGGTGGACTCCGACACCTTGGCAAGCGCCTCGGCGAATTCGCGCCCCTCCCGGACCGGGATGATCGAGTCGTCCTGGCCGTGCAGGATGAAAAACGGTGGCGCGTCGGGCCGTACCCGCATGATCGACGAGGCGTCGACGTAAACCTGCTTGTGCTCGGCGATGGGCTTCTTCACCACGAATCTCTGCAGGAACCCGATGAATTCCTTGCGACCGGCCCCCCTGCCTGAGACCCAGTCGTAACGGCCATAGATCGGCACCGCGGCGACGACGGACGTGTCGACGTCCTCGAATCCGGGCTGCCACTGCGGGTCGTCGGCCGTGAGCGCCGCAAGCGAAGACAGGTGCCCGCCGGCCGAACCACCGGTGATGGCAACGAAATCCGGGTCGCCGCCGTAGTCGGCGATGTTCTCCTTTACCCAGGCCAGCGCGCGTTTGACGTCGACGATATGGGCGGGCCAGGTGTGCCGGGGGCTGACCCGGTAGTCGATCGACACGCACACCCAGCCTCGCTCGGCCAGGTGACTCAACAGCGGATAGGCCTGCGGCCGCCGCATGCCGATCGCCCAGGCCCCGCCGGGAACCTGCAGCAGCACAGGCGCTTTGCCGTTGCGGGGGAGATCGGCGCGACGCCAGATGTCGGCACGGTTCATCCGGTCGTGCGGCCCGTACTGCACGGTGCCGGCACGCTCGACGTAGCGGCGTCGCACGAGTTCGTTGGGCGGGATACCGACCAGTCGGCGACGCCGCGCGGGCTGCGACCTGGCCGCGATCTCCTCGTAGTCGTCACCCAGCACCGCGCGCAGCGGCTCCTCGAAATAGGGCCGCGACGTCACATTGCGAAACATGATGAGGCCCAACAGGGCCCATGCGATCGCCGTCATCGCCAGCGCGAGTCGGCCGCGCGCGCCGCGGAAGTCACCACGCAAGCCGCGTCGCACGGCGTCGAGGACCGAGCCAGCCAGGTACAGGGGTGCGGCTTCGGTCGTGGGCCAGCCGAAGGCGAAGGCGGGCAGCGTGACGTATCCCTCGCGGCCCAGCGGTTGCACACCGTTGGCGGCGTTGAGCAGTTCCGCCGCCGCACGCAGCAGCGGGTAACGGCGGCGGCGGCGGTGGCGCCTGTTCTTAGCGGTCATCGAGCATCCGCATAGCCGCGGCGCCTGCCGGTAAAACTTCGAAACCACTCGGTGATCCCGCTAGCCGAGCACCGGGAGGCGGCGCTCGGCGGCCAGCTCGTCGAGCGCACGCTGCATCACCCGGCGCACGTGGGAATCGACCTCGTCGATGTCGGGGTCCGTGCCGAACTCCTCGACGATGTCGATCGGCGGTAGAACACGCATGACGATCTTCGACGGCAGCGGGATGTTGGGCGGCACCACCAGCGACAGGCCGAAGGGGAAGCCGAACGAGATCGGCACGATCTTGGCACGGGCCAACCGGGCGATCGGGCCGAGTCGCTTGGCCAGCCAGGTGCCCCGTGACAGGAAGATCTGGGTTTCCTGTCCGCCGATGCCGACGGTCGGGACGATCGGCACGCCGGCGTTGAGCGCGGCCTTCACGTAACCGGTGCGCCCACCGAAATCGATCACGTTCTCGGAGAACGTCGGGCGGTAGACGTCATAGTCGCCGCCGGGGAACACCACCACCAGTCCGCCGGAGCGCAGCGCGTCGTCGGCGTTGCGATGGTTGGCGCTGATGTAGCCGATCTTGCGGAAGAACTCGCCCGTCGGGCCGATCATCAGCATGTCGTGGCTCAGCGTGTACAGCGGACGGTCGTACCCGTGATGCTCGTAGAAGTCAGCGGCCAGGATCGGCACGTCCATCGGCAGTATGCCGCCGGAATGGTTGGACACCAGCAGGGCCCCGCCCGCAGGCAGGTTCTCCAGGCCGCGTACCTCGGAGCGGAAGTAGCGCTTGAGGATCGGCCGGGTGACGGCCATGAAGCGCTCGGTGAGGCCGGGATCCCACTTGGTGAGCTGCGACGGTTCGGCGTCGGTGGTGGCCATCGGACCCCTTACGGTTGAAAACTGAAACGTGTTCTAGTTTAGTCGAGGGCGTCTGTGCAGGACAAATGGTGGGGTGGTGGCCGCACCGATGTGCCCACTGTATCCGCATCGGCTCCGCTGACCCAGCGCTTCCCGAGGTGGTCGGCCCGGCGTTTGAGCGCCGTGGGGGATGGCAATCCGGGTGGCGACAAACCAGCCCGGTCTGATGACCGCCGAGCAGAAGTCGGAGCGATGGCGACAGGCGATGACGGAATCATTCCCGGGATGACGATCGCGGGGCGGTATCGGCTTCTCGCGCCCCACGGCCGCCGCCCGCTGTTGCGGTTCTGGCATGCCCTCGACGTCGGCACCGGACGGGACGTGGGTCTGAGCCTGGTCGACACCGCGGGCGAGCTGCCGGTGGAATTCGTGCACGAGATACTGGCCCGCACCATCCGGCTGCGCGGCCTGGGCAAGTCGGGTGTCGCGAAGGTGCTCGACGTGCTGCACACCGGTGCGTTCGGGGTGGTGGTGTCCGAGTGGGTCTGCGGCGGCAGCCTGCGCCAGATCGCTGACACCCGGCCTGCGCCCGCGACGGTGGCGACCATGATGCGGTCGCTGGCCGCAGCGGCCGAGGCGGCGCACCGCGCGGGGCTGGTGCTGTCGATCGACGATCCGGCGCGGTTGCGGGTCAGCGACGACGGGCACGTGGCGCTGGCCTTTCCGGCCACGCTGCCCGAGAGCACGTCCCGCTCCGATCTGCGCGGCATCGGATGTGCGTTGTACGCCGCGATGCTGCGTGAGTGGCCGGGGCCGGCCGCGCAGCCGCCCGAGCCGGCCGTCGTCGACCCCGGGATCCCGTTCCTGATCTCGACCACGACCGCCGCGCTGCTGCGTGACGACGGAGGAATCGCCAGTGCCGCAACACTTCTGACGCTGCTGGATCAGGCGGGTGTCGAGTCCGAGGCCGAGGAGTCCAGCTGCCGGATCATGGCGCCGCTGCCGCCGCCACTCCCAGGTGCCTACGCGGGTTTTCGCAACTTCGGGCCCGAGGAGGAGCGGGAGGCGGCCCGTCGCATCGTCATTCGCGGGGGACTGGGTGCCGCTGCGGCGATCGTGCTGGTGGCGATCCTGGCGCTCGGTTCGTCGCTCAACGGGTTCCTCGAAGCCAACGACGACACCGTCGCCATGGACGCCGATCAGCTAGGGCTGCAGCCCACGCAGCCGGCGCCCGAGCCGCCCGAGCCGACGAAAGCGGTCCGCGGAGTAGGCCCCGGCGAACGGGTGGCGCTGACGGGGGCGGGGGTCTTCTCGCCCGACGGTTCGCCGGACAGTCCCAACGATGCGGGGTTGGCGATCGACGGTAAGCCCGATACCGCGTGGGCCACCGACCGCTACTACGACGCTGATCCGTTCCCCAAGTTCAAACCGGGTGTCGGACTGGTGGTCTCGTTGCGCGAAGCGACATCGGTCAACGCCGTCACCGTGGAGCAGAACAGCACCGGTTCGATGGTTCAGGTGCGCGGCAGCGAAGGCCCCGATCCGAAGACGCTCGCCGACACCGTGGAGCTGACCCCGCCCATCCCCGTGGAACCCGGAACTACCCGGATTCCCGTTTCGGACGCGCGGCCGATGTCCCGGGTGGTGGTCTGGATAACGAAGCTCGGCTCCTCCGACGGTCAGAACCGCGCGGCGATCGCTGAGATCGGCGTGCACGCCGCGTCGGCACCCGCGTAGCTCGATGCCTGACTGATCCGAATGGACGGCCGTTACGATCACCCGCGTGAGTGACAACACCGAACCGGCCGTCCTGGTCGAACAGCGCGATCGCATCCTGATCATCACCATCAACCGGCCCCAGGCCAAGAACGCGGTCAACGCCGAGGTCAGCCGCGGCCTCGCCGACGCCATGGACCGCCTCGACGGCGAGGCCGGACTATCGGTCGGAGTGCTGACCGGCGCGGGCGGCTCGTTCAGCGCGGGCATGGACCTAAAGGCGTTCGCGCGCGGCGAGAACGTCGTGGTCGAGGGCCGCGGAATGGGGTTCACCGAGAAGCCGCCCGCCAAGCCGCTGATCGCCGCCGTGGAGGGTTACTGCCTGGCGGGCGGCTGCGAACTCGCGCTGGCCACCGACCTCATCGTGGCGTCAAAGGAATCGGCGTTCGGCATCCCCGAGGTCAAGCGTGGTCTGGTGGCAGGCGGTGGCGGCCTGCTGCGCCTGCCGCAGCGGATCCCGGAGGCGATCGCCATGGAGTTGGCGCTGACCGGTGACAACCTGTCGGCGGCGCGGGCCCACGATCTCGGCCTGGTCAACGTGCTCGCCGAGCCGGGTCAGGCGCTGGACGCCGCGATCGGGCTGGCGCAGAAGATCACCGCCAACGGTCCGCTGGCGGTGGCCGCCACCAAGCGGATCATCGTCGAGTCGCGCAACTGGAGTGACGACGAGCGGTGGGGCAAGCAGATGAAGATCCTGGCGCCGGTCTTCGCCAGTAACGACGCCAAGGAAGGCGCGATCGCGTTCGCCGAGAAGCGCGCGCCGAAGTGGACGGGCAGCTGACGGGTTTCAGCCGCCCCGTCATGGGCAACCGGTAGACGTGGACACGTTGACCCGGGTGCGGCACGCGCAGAAGCGGATCTTCAAGGCGCAACGACGCGTGGCGCTGGGGCAGGCCCTGTTCTGGCCCACGGTGGCGCTGGCGTCGCTCGGTGCGGCCGCGGTGGCCGCGCGGCACCGCAGCCGGGACACCGGTGGCGTTCCGTCGCCAGTCGACGGTCTGCCTCATCTGTGACCCCCCTTGCTAGGAGATAGCGCATGGCCGACAACGACCTGCCGATTGCCGACTACGACCAGCTGCCCATCACCGAACTGCGGCACCGCATCCGCGCACTTGACGAAGGGCAGCTGCGTGCGGTGTTCGAGCACGAGACCGAGCACGGCAACCGCATCCCGGTGCTCGAGGTGCTGCACGCGCGGTTGAAGGAACTCACTCACGGCGCCGAGCCGTCGGAGGGGGATCCGAGCAATGCCCCGGGGGTGACGGGCACGGCGGGTGGCTCACCGGTACAGGAGTCGACGGCCGCGGAGGGCAACACGCCCTTACGCCACGGCGTCGCCTACCAGACGCCGTCGCGCGGCAAGCCCTGACTCCTACAATGCCGGGCTCCTGAACGCAGCAGGAAACGTCATGTCCATCCGGCGCGGACGCGACCATACTCGGAAAGCGTGGGTCAGGAAGCGGGCCGGGACCGGCTGCGGGAACTGCTCGACGCCGTGGTCGCCGCCGACAACTCGGCCGTCGGCGACATGGCGCGCAGCACGTTCGCATCGGAGTTCCACTTCTCCCGGCAGATCCGGCGCCTGACCGGCGAGTCCCCCGCCGCGATGCGGCGCCGCATCATGCTGGAACGCGCGGCGTGGCGCCTCCACCGGGGTGAACCCGTAGCGGCGGTGGCGGCCGACGAGGGATGGTCGTCGGCCGAGGTGTTCTCGCGCGCATTCCGCCGCACCTTCGGGGTGCCGCCCTCCCGGGCCGCCGAGGTGCCGTTTCGTGCGGCCGCGCCCAACGGGTTGCACTTCCATCCCCCGCACTCGCTGTGGCTTGACGGCGCCGGCGACACGAAGGAGCCCGACATCTCGCAACTGATGGTGGCGCACGACGTCGCCGACACCGCCTACCTCATCGACCGGGCCACCGAACTGACCGACCGGCGATGGAATCAGGCGCTCTCACCCGGACAGGTCGTGCTCGACTGGGACGGACCCGAGCCGAGCGTCGGAGCAGTGCTCGGCGCGATCGTGTGGACCAAGCAGGTGTGGCTGGCCACGATTGAAGGCAGAGACCTCCCCGATCGTGCAGCGACGCAACCGGAGTCGACGTCGGCTGGACAGCTGGCGGTCCGGCACGCCGAGATCGGCGACCGGTGGACCGCGATGGTCTCCGAGTACACCGCCGAGGGGCGCCTCGGTGACACGGTCATCGACGCGCTGTGTGATCCGCCGGAGTCGTTCCAGCTGTACGGCATCGTCGCGCACGTGCTCACCTATGCCGCGCACCGGCGCAGTCTGGCCCGCGCGATGCTGACCCGACTCGGTGTGGACGTGCGACCCGGTGATCCGCTGGAATGGATGAGAGGCAACTGATTTGGCAACCGTGTACTACACCGCGTCCAGCCTCGACGGCTACATCGTCGACGAGGCAAACAGCCTGGACTGGTTGACCTCCCGCGACATCGACCAGACCGGGCCGTTCAACTACGACGAGTTCATCGCGACCATCGGCGCGGTCGTGATGGGGTCGGCGACCTACGAGTGGATCGCCGCCAACCACCCGGGCGCTTGGATGTACGAGCAGCCGTCGTGGGTGCTGACGCGGCGGCCGGGCATCATCGCCGACGCGCATCCGGTGCGGACGTTCGACGGCGCCGTGACCGAATTGCATCCGACACTGGTGGCCGCCGCTTCGGGCAAGGATGTCTGGGTGGTCGGTGGCGGCCACGTCGCCGCTCAGTTCGTCTCCGCCGGACTCGTCGACGAAATGATCGTCAGCTACGCGCCGTGTTCATTGGCCGGTGGTTCGCGGGTGCTTCCGGTGCGCTCGGAGTGGACACTGGTGGACTCGGCGGTCAATCGCGACTTCGTATGCGCCCGTTGGCGCAAAGCCTGAAAATCGGCCAAGTCTTCGGATCGGTGTCGTTTGGTGCCCAGGCGGCCGGGTCGGTGCGACCTTCTTGGCGTGTTGCTGCAACGCACCGCTTGCCCCGTTGCTCCTGCTCCACCGCCAGGTCGGCGAGTTCGTCACCGTCGTCGAGCTTTTCGCGCACCATCGGCCAGAACAACGTCAGCTCCATGTCGCGTCGCAGTGAGGTACCCGGCCGGGGGGTGTGAAACCGCGCGGCGAAGGGCGCCTGCTAGTGCGCCGACAACCCGTTGCGGCGAACGAATTCCCTTGCCTTGATCAGGAACTCGAGTTGTCCCGCGACATCGCGCAGCGGCGCCACCGCGCGGGTGGCGCGGCACAACACCACGGCACCCTCCAGTGCGGCGATGCAGGTGATCGCGAGCGCCGCGGCACCCGACTCGTCGAACCCGTCAGCGACGAACGCGCGGGTCAGCGCGTCGCGCCAGCGGCTGAAGATGCCGCCGGCCACGGAGGTCAGACGGGGCTCCTCGCCGGCGGCGCCGATGGCCGCCGCGACCACCGGGCAACCGGCGGTGAAGTCGCTCTCGAGGAGAAGTTCCTCCCAGAACACGACGAATTCGTGGACCAGATAGCGGCCACCCTTGGCCGCGGCTTCGTCGATGACGCCGGTGATCTCGTCGCCGGCGTACTGCAGGGCCTCGGTCAGGATCTGGTTCCGGCCGGCGGGGAAGTGGTGGTAGACCGATCCGCGAGGGGCGCCGCTGCGGACCAGCACCTCGTCGATCGTGACGCCGGCGGCACCGCGTTCTCGCATCAGCTCGGCGGCGCTGATCAACATCTTGGTGCGCGTGGAACCACGCGTGCTGGCGACTCCGGTCGCGGCGGACGACACGACAACCTCCAAGGGAAACGCGGTCAGGCTGCGCGGGGGCGCCGAAGCTGAGCCACCACCCAGCCGAGCGAGCGCGGGCGGGAACGGGACATCGGACGACGGCGGTCATGCACACGATGTGTGAACCGGTGACCGGCGACGTTGACCTCAATGATCCACATCGGGCGCCTCCCTGTCTATGACGACCAGCATAGAACGAGTAACACACGTGTGCAATAAATGTATTCCCAATCACAGCCGCGTCGGTCAATTGCTGGTGAGCGGCTCCGCCTGCGACCGCGAGAATCGTGATTATGCGATAGACCATAATTGCGCAGGCCACTACGCTCGGCTTCACCACGGTGCAGGCTGGAGGCGGACATGGGCCACTACAAGAGCAACGTGCGCGACCTGGAGTTCAACCTCTTCGAGGTCCTCGACCTCGACCGGGTGCTGGCGACTGGTGCGTTCGGCGACCTCGACGGGGACTCGGTGCGGCAGATGCTCGCCGAGGCGGCACGGCTTGCCGAAGGACCGCTGGCCGAGCCGTTCGCCGAGGCCGACCGCCACCCGCCGACCTTCGACCCCGCGGCGCACACGGTGAACCTGCCGGAGTCGTTCAAGCGGGCGTTCCGCGCCTGGCACGCCGGTGAGTGGTCCCGCGTCGGGATGCCGGAGGCCATCGGCGGCGTGCCGGCGCCGGCCATGGTGGAGTGGGCGATCAACGAGTTCGCGCTGGGGGCTCAGCCCGCCGCGTTCATGTACGAGGGCGGGCCGAAGATGGCCGATGTGCTCTACGAGATCGGCAACGCACAGCAGCGGCATTGGGCGGGGCTCATGATGGAGCGGGACTGGGGCGCCACCATGGTGCTCACCGAACCCGACGCCGGATCCGACGTCGGCGCCGGACGCACCAAGGCCGTCGCGCAGCCGGACGGGACCTGGCATCTCGACGGGGTGAAGCGCTTCATCACCAACGGCGACAGCGACGACCTCTTCGAGAACATCGTGCACATGGTGCTGGCCCGGCCGGAGGGCGCAGGCCCGGGCACCAAGGGGCTGAGCCTGTTCATGGTTCCGAAGTTTCACTTCGACCCCGAGACCGGCGACCTCGGCGAGCGCAACGGGGTCTTCGTCACCGGCCTCGAGCACAAGATGGGCCTGAAGGTCTCGGCGACCTGCGAACTGACGTTCGGTCAGCACGGGGTGCCTGCGGTCGGATGGTTGGTCAACGACTCCCATCACGGCATCGCCCAGATGTTCAAGGTCATCGAGTACGCCCGGATGATGGTGGGCACCAAGGCGATCGCGACGTTGTCGACCGGGTACCTCAACGCCCTCGAGTACGCCAAGACTCGCGTGCAGGGCGCCGACATGACGCAGATGACCGACAAGAACGCCCCGCGCGTGACGATCCTGCACCACCCGGATGTGCGACGGGCGCTGTTGACCCAGAAGTCCTACGCCGAGGGACTGCGGGCGCTGTACCTGTTCACCGCGGCACACCAGGACGTCGCAGCGGCGAAGGTGGTGTCCGGCGCCGACGCCGAGATGGCCGCCCGCGTGAACGATCTGCTGCTGCCCGTCGTCAAGGGCGTGGGGTCAGAGCGGGCCTACCAGTGCCTCACCGAATCCCTGCAGACCTTCGGCGGCTCGGGCTTCCTGCAGGACTATCCGATCGAGCAGTACATCCGCGACGCCAAGATCGACTCGCTGTACGAGGGCACCACCGCGATCCAGGCGCAGGACTTCTTCTTCCGCAAGATCGCCAGGGATCAGGGCGTGGCGCTGGCGCATGTGGCCGACCGGATCCAGCGGTACGTCGGCAGCGACGGGGGGCGTTCCGAACTCGGCGAAGCGCGTGCGCTGCTGGGCACCGGGCTGCACAACGTGCAGGCGATGGCGACCGCGATGACCGGTTACCTGCTGTCCGCGCAGGACAACGCCCGCGAGCTGTATCGCGTGGGGCTGGAATCGGTTTCGTTCCTGCTCGCGGTCGGTGACCTGCTCATCGGATGGTTGTTGCTCCACCAGGCCGAGATAGCGTTGGCGGCACTCGACGGCGACGTGGGCGACGGCGACCGAGCCTTCTACACCGGCAAGGTCGCCGCCGCGCAGTTCTTCGCCAAGAACAATCTGCCGCAACTCAGCGCGCAGCGTCGGATCGCCGAGAGCGTCGACCTGTCGCTGATGGACGTGCGCGAAGAGGCCTTCTAGCTAGCTAGTCCTCCGGGGTGTAGCCGAACGGCAGCAGCACGCTCTTGTGCTCGACGTAGGCCTCGATGCCCTCTGGGCCGTTCTCGCGGCCGATGCCCGAGTTCTTGTAGCCGCCGAAGGGTGCGCCCGGATCGAACGCGTACATATTGACCGCGTACGTGCCGGTGCGGATCTTCGACGCGACCTCCATCGCCTTTTTGTTGTCGGTGGTCCACACACTGCCGGCCAGGCCGTAGACCGAGTCGTTGGCGATGCGGATCGCGTCCTCCTCCGTCTCGTAGGGGATGACCGCCAGCACCGGGCCGAAGATCTCCTCCTGCGCGATCGTCATCGAGTTGTCGACGTCGGCGAACACGGTCGGCTGCACGAACCATCCGCTGTCCAGCCCCTCGGGGCGGCCGCCACCGGTCACCAACCGCGCGCCCTCGTCGACGCCCTTCTTGATGTAGCCCTCGACGCGCTCGCGCTGCTTCTCGCTGATCAGCGGTCCGATCGCGGCGTTGGGGTCGTCGGGAAGGCCGACCGGCATCGCGGAGATGAAGTTGGCGATCTTCTCGACGACCTCGTCGTAGCGCGAGCGCGGCGCCAGGATGCGCGTCTGCGCGACGCAGGCCTGGCCGCTGTTCATCACGCCGGAGAAGCCCAGCATCGGCAGCGTGGAGTCGAGGTCGGCGTCCTCGAGGATGATGGCCGCCGACTTGCCGCCCAGTTCCAGCGTGCACGGCTTTAGCCGGTCGGCGGCGATCTTGGCGACCTCCTTGCCGACCGCGGAACTGCCGGTGAACGTGTACTTATCGATCTCGGCGTTGGCGGTCAGCGCCCGGCCGGTCTCCGCGGCGCCGGGCACGATCGACAGCACGCCCTCGGGCAGGCCGGCTTCGGCGAACATCTCGGCCATCGCGAACACCGACAGCGGCGTCTCGGCGGCCGGTTTGAGCACCACGGTGCAGCCGGCGAGCAGCGCGGGGCCGAGCTTGTTGGCGGCCAGGAAGAACGGCACGTTCCACGCGGTGATGGCGCCGACCACCCCGATCGGTTCACGGATGACCAACGTCTGGCCGTAGATGCCGTCGCGGATCTCCTTCCACGCGAACTTGTCCGCGGCGCCGGCGTAGTACTGGAACGCCGACATCGCGGCGCCGTACTGCATCATGTCGACGATGGTCTGCGGCTGACCGGTCTCGGCGGCCAGCAGGTACTTCAGCTCAGCGCCGCGCTCCTCCATCAGCTTGGTGGCCGCACCCAGTACGGCAGCGCGTTCCTGCGGCGACATGTGCGGCCACGGGCCCTCGTCGAACGCCTTGCGGGCGGCCGCGCAGGCGGCGTCGACATCGGCCTCCTTGGCCAGCGGCACCCTGCCGACGACGTCACCGGTGGCGGGCGAGTGCACCTCGATGACCTCCGACGAGGACGGCTCGACCCACTTGCCGCCGATGAACAGCTTGTCCCATTCGGTCTTAAAGGCGACGGTCTGTGTCAACTTCATGCTCCTCGCGTGCGGTGTCGTGCCCGTCACACTACCTACGATCCGGGAAAAGTAGAACCTGTTGCAGTCGGCGGGGACAGGACCAGCACCAGGTTACTCACCAGGAACTCCCGCAGCATCGGCACGTCGGTCAGCCACCACGCCCATCGCGGGTGGTAGCGGGGGAAAGCGGCGACGAGCATCCCGGTGCTGGCCGCCCATTGCAGCCCGTCGGCCGCCGACACCGCGAACAGTGACGAGCCGTAGTTGTTCTTGGCCGGATGACCGTGCCTGCGGGCGTACCGCCGCGCCGCGCGGGCTCCGCCGAGGTAGTGCCACAGGCCCGTCTCGTGCCCGCCGAACGGGCCCAGCCACACCGTGTACGACAACACCGCCAAGCCGCCGGGCCTGGTCACGCGCAGCATCTCCCGGCCCAGCCGCCATGGTTGCGCGACGTGTTCGGCGACGTTGGAGGACAGACAGATGTCGACTGCGGCGTCGGCGAACGGCAGCGCCATCCCGGATGCCCGGACGTGGTGACCGGTGTCGACGGCGAGTCCAGGGCCTGCGTGCATCTCGGCCGGATCGGGCTCGACGCCGATGTAGTCGAATCCGCGCTCGCCGAAGGCCTTCGCGAAGTAGCCGGGTCCTCCGCCGACGTCCAGCACGGTTCGCCCGGTCGCCGGGGCGCCGGTGGCGGCGCACCACAGGTCGGCGACCAGTTCGGCGGTGTCGGCACCCAGCGCCCCGTAGAAGCGGGCCGGATCGCTGCGTTCGAAGCGGAACGCGCCGAGCAGGCGCAGCGACCGGGTCAGCGTCGCGCGGCGAGCGAACAGGTCGGTGACCACAGCGCGACCCTACGCAGCGACTAGTCTGGGGCGGATGTCTGCCCGCCCCCTCAAATCCGTGCTGTTGCTGTGCTGGCGCGACACGGGCCATCCGCAGGGTGGTGGCAGCGAGGCCTACCTGCAGCGTATCGGCGCGCAGTTGGTGGAGGCCGGCGTCGACGTCACGATGCGCACGGCCCATTACCCGGGTGCCGCGCGCCGCGACGTCGTCGACGGCGTGCGCGTCAGCCGGGGTGGGGGTCGCTACAGCGTCTACATCTGGGCCGGGCTGGCGATGGTGCTGGCCCGCGTCGGTCTGGGGCCGTTGCGGCGGGTCCGGCCCGACGTCGTGGTCGACACCCAGAACGGCATCCCGTTCCTGGCCCGGCTGGCCTACGGCCGTCGCGTCGCGGTCCTGGTGCACCACTGCCACCGCGAGCAGTGGCCGGTCGCAGGCGCGGTGATCGGACGGCTGGGCTGGTTCATCGAGTCGAGGCTGTCGCCGCGCGCGCACCGCCACAACCAGTACGTCACCGTGTCGCTGCCGTCGGCGCGCGATCTGACCGCCCTCGGCGTCGATGCGGGGCGGATCGCGGTGGTGCGCAACGGCCTGGACGACGCGCCTGCCGACACGCTGATCGGGTCGCGGTCGCCGGAGCCGCGGATCGCTGTGCTGTCGCGGCTGGTGCCGCACAAGCAGATCGAGGATGCGCTCGAGGCCGTCGCGACACTTCGGCGCCGGGTGCCCGGACTGCACCTGGACATCGTGGGCGGCGGCTGGTGGCGGCAACGCCTCGTCGACCACGCCGAACTGCTCGGCATCACCGACGCGGTGACCTTCCATGGTCACGTCGATGACGACGCCAAGCATCTTGTGCTGCAACGCTGCTGGGTTCATCTGCTGCCGTCGCGCAAGGAGGGCTGGGCGCTCGCGGTCATCGAGGCGGCCCAGCACGCGGTGCCGACCATCGGGTATCGGTCCTCGGGCGGGTTGACGGATTCGATCGTCGACGGGGTGACCGGGCTGCTGGTCGACGATCACGACGGGCTCGTCGACGGCCTGCAGCGGCTGCTGACCGATGGGGTGCTGCGTGAGCAACTCGGCGCCAAGGCCCAGATCCGCAGCGGCGAGTTCTCCTGGCAGCAGAGCGCCGACGCGATGCGCACCGTCCTGGAATCGGTGCACAGGCGACGTCGCGTCAGCGGGGTGTTCTAGTCCCTTGTAATGGGCGGCGAGGGCGCGCACACTCACTGCCATGGCGACGATCTTGAAATTTCTGCGCCGACCCGTCGTGCTCGCCGTAGTGGGACTGCTGGTAGTTGCCGCCGCTGTCGGCGCCTACTGGTTCCAGCCGTGGAAAGCCTTCACCGACACCACCGTCGACGAACCGTTGCCGACGGTCGCGGCGGCGCCTTCAGCAGAGCCGACGACCGGTGCCCCGACCGTGGTGGGCGAGGGTACGTTCGTCGGCCACGAACACGCCACCACCGGCGTCGCCAAGCTGCTGCGGTTGCCCGACGGTTCCCATGTCGTGCGGGTGGAGAACCTGGACACCAGTGACGGCCCGGATCTGATCGTGCTGCTGGCGGACGCCCCGGTGGTCGACGGTCCCGACGGCGGAAAGGCGTTCACGGCAGGCCGGTACGTCAACCTCGGCAAGTTGAAGGGCAACCGGGGTAGCGCCAACTACCCCGTGCCGGCGGACGTCGATGTCACCGGGCTGACGAGCGTGGGCATCTGGTGTGACCGGTTCGACGTGTCATTCGGCGCCGCACCGCTCGCCGGCCCCGGCAGTGCGGCGGACCGCAGCGCCGGTCAGTAAATCCGCTGCCCTTGTTTGACCCCGACAAAGCGGTTTGGCAAGTTGGCGGACATGCCTGACGCCGACGAACGCGATGGTCCGCCAGGAGATCACCGAGAGATACCGTCGGAACCGGCAGACTTCGACGCCGCGATCGTCCAGGGATTGATCAACACGAAGTATCCGGAGGTGGCCGTCGAGAGGGTCAGCGTCGTCGACTTCGCGCTGTCCACTGAGGGCGAGCAGCGGGTTCCACCGCACGGCGAATCACGCTCGACGTCGATTACGCAGAAAACACACCCGACCAGCTGCCACGGCGGCTGACGATCAAGGTCGCCCGTCCCGAACTGGGCGACCTCCCGTTGTACGACAACGAGGTCAACGTATACGCACACCTCGCAGACGAACTGCCTGTAGTGATGCCACGATGCGCCGGGGCGGCGCGCGACAAGTCGGCCAGCTCGTTCGCCCTGGTGATGGAGGACCTGCGAGCCAGGGGAGCACAGTTCCCCAACGTGCTCACACCCACCGAGGCCGAGGGTGTCAGAAGGCTGCTGGATCAACTCGCCACGCTGCACGCCCGCTACTGGCGATCGCCGCGATTCGACACCGATCTCTCATGGGTCCTGCCGCATACCAGCGGACCCATCCACGACCTGTTCACCGACGAGGCCGGCGTGCCCCTGCTCGTCACCTCCGAGGTGCAAAGCCGACAATTCAAACGCGAGTTGGTCGAATCGGTCGGCGAGACCGCCGAATCGCTGCTGCAGAAGGTGAATGCCGCTCGGGCTCACCAAGCCACGTTGCCGGGCACGCTGGTGCACGGCGACTGCCACATCGGCAATACCTTCGTCCTGCCCGACGGCCGCCCCGGCCTGCTGGATTGGCAGCTCACCGCCCGTGGCTACTGCATGCACGACATCAGCTACATCATCATCACCGCCCTGTCGGTGCGCGACCGCCGCCGGCACGAAGACGAGTTGATCGCCTATTACAGGCAGCGCCTCACCGAGGCCAGGCGTCACCGACGCCCCCTCGACCGAGGAACTTCGCTACGAACATCGCCTCGCTGTGGCGTGGTGCTTCTATATCGGCTGGCTCACCACCCCCCTGCAGAACTACGGCTGGGAAATCAACGTCGCCAACCAGATCAGAATTGCTACCGCCTACCGCGACCTCGACAGCAGGACGGCCTTGGAAGCGTTGCGGTAGCCTCCTGTCGCCTAGACGACATTGTGCCGCAGGTGCTCAGCCGCGTGCGCTGCGGCGCACACCCGCGGCGAGCCCCACCAAGCCGCCGATCAGGAGCGCCAGCCACGCCAGGTGCGCGGTCAGCACCAGCGCCCGGCCGCCGGCCCTCGGGGCTGAGCCGCCCACCCGGTACAGCGCGATGTCGTCATCCCGGTATGCCACCGGAAGCGTCAAAACCGCTGAGCGGCTGGGTGATTCGACGACCACCCAACCGACTCCGGCCTGCGCGAGCCGCTCTGCGCCCGCCCCGTCGAGCAGCAGATCCTGAACCGCCCGCGCCCGCTCGCCCTCACCCGGAACGGTGTGATCACCGACGTTGAGGTCGCCGGTCATCAGCACGTCGGCGCGCACCCAGCGCGGCAGCGGGTCGAGCACCGGCGCGTCGCCGGCCCAGGCGAACTGACGCATGCTGTCGACCGGCAGCACAGCCACCGGCCGCGGGTCCGCGTTGATCATCTCCGCGACCGCCGTCCATCCCGGCGGGTACTGCACCGCGCGCACACTGCCACCGACGCCCCAGGCCAAGTCGGGCAGCGTCGCGATCAGCGCCGTGCAGCACACCGCCGCCGTCGCGGCCGCGGGCACTCGTCGTACGGTCAGCACGGCCGCAGCTCCGGCCAGCGCATAACCCGGTACCGCAAGCGCGACCCACTTCTGCCCGTCGCGCACCACGCCGAGTCCCGGCAGCGTGCGGATCACCGCCTCGACGGCCGCTAGCCCGGAATCCGTCGCCATCAGCGCGGGCACCACCACCGCCCCGGCGCCGAGCAGCAGCAGCGGAACCGTCTGCGGTCGTCGCAGCGCCGTCGGCAGCCCGAGTATGACCACGCCGAGCAGCACCGCAGTCGCCACGATCGCGAAAAGCGTTGTCCGCGAGCCGGGTACCGCATCGGCGTTCCAGATGCCGCCCAGCCCGGCGAGGCTGAGCAGCGTCCCCAGCCCTGGCTCGGCCCGCGCGGCGAACGCCTCGACACCCTCGGCCTGTGACGACGACAGCGATCGCGCCATCACCGCGGCCGTCAGCCAGGGCAGCGCGGCCACGGCCGCGAATACGAGCGTCGCCGCAGCGCTGCGCCACCGAGCCAGACCCGCCCCCGGTGCGGCCACGCACACGAGCGCGACCGTCGCAGCCAGCATGACCCCGGTCGGCGTCAGCCCCGCCAGCGCGATCCAGAACGCCAGCGCACCCAGCGCCGACCACGACGCCCCGCCGCGCAACCGCAGCATCGTGGTCGCCACCCACGGCAGGCATCCGTATCCGACGAGCAGGCTCCAGTGCCCCTGCAGAAGCCGCTCGGCCACATAGGGATTCCACACCGCGACGGTCACGGCCACGCACTGGCCGGCGGGCCCGGCGTCCGGCAGCACGGCCGCGGACAGCCGGGCGGCGCCCCACCCGGCCAGCCACAACCCGCCGATCAGCAGCAGCTTGACCACCACACCGCCGTCGAGCAGCGCCGACGCCAGAGCGACGGCGAAGTCCTGCGGCAAGGCTCGCGGCGCGGCCTCGGACAGGCCCATCGCCGCGTCGGTGAGATAGGAGCGCGGCGTCGACACCGCGTCGCGCAGCAGCAGGTAACCGGGCGCCAGCAGCGGTGCGGTCACCGCCAGGCTGAGGAGCAGCGCATACGCGGGCGGAAACAGCCGGGCCACCGGTGGCCGTGCCCTCACGGGCTTGGTCGAGCGCGCGATCAGACCGGTCTGTCGGGAGGCAGGTCGGTGGGCCGCTGGGTCGGGATCTTCTCGGTCTTGGCCTCTGCGCCCGGCACCTTGATCCCTTGGGTGTCGAAGAAGCCGTGATCGGCCTCGTCGAGTCCGGGGTCGATCAACGTGGACTCGGCGCGCAGCGTGAACGACCCCAGCAGGGCGCCGCCGACCAGCAGCACCAACCCCGTCGCGGTGAACGTGATCGGCAGGATGCGGCCCCACAGCGCCACCCGGTCGCGCTCGTCGGCGGCGCTGGCCACCTGCGACTCGACGGTCTCCTCGTTGTAGGTGACGTCATAGTCGACGAACGTCACCTCCGGGTTGAGGGGTTCGCGGGCGTAGTAGTGGTAGCCGTGCTCCTGGCGCTTGACGATCGTGCCCGACACCGGGTCGACCCAGAAGGTGCGCTCGGCGGCGTAGTACCGCGACATGGTGATGGGCTCTTCGGGATCGCCGGGCAGTCCCCACATCGAGGCGCGCGCGGTCACCTCGCTGTCTGCGTCGTCGTCGTAGAGCGATGCGTACCGCACCGGTTCCACCAGTTCGCCCTCGGCGTCGTAGCCGACGTTCTGGCGGAACCGGTAGGTGGTCATCCCGTTGACGTCTTCCTCGCCGTCATAGTTCGCGTCGTAGGCCTGCTGCGCGATCGGGTCGAACACCGAATAGGTCTTCTTCTCCGTGTCGAACGGAAAACGGTAGGCGAGACCCTCGTGCGGCAGCGCGATGTTCGTCGGCGGCCTGTCGTCGTCGATGGCGCGCGGCTTCTGCACGGCACCGCCCGGGTTGCTCTCGCTGGATACCGCTTCGGCGGTCGAGCGGTTGACCGTCACGGTGTCGACCATCGCCAGCAGCAGACCGCCCTCCTGCTGCCTGTCGGTGCGCCGCAGCGTGCTGCCGACCTGCAGGGTGACCACGTCGGCGTTGGCGGGCGACTCCACGGTCATCTGCTCCTGCAGCGCCAACGGCACGTCGCGGTCGATGACGAAGCGTGGCGCGTTGAGCGAATTCGGGTCGAACGCCGTTCCGGTGCCCTCGCTTAGGAGCGTCTTGTCCAGGTCCAGCGGGATCTTGGCGATCTTGCTCTCGGTGTAGGTGGACAGCAACAGCGCGGCGATCAGCAGGGCTGCGCCCAACCCCAGAATTCCGCACGCTGCAATTCGCAGCGCCACTGCGCGGTTCAAACCGTGCCCTCCATCTGCCTGCTCTGACCCTGCCCGTCGGGCCGGGGGTTCCCCCACGCGTCCGCGGATTCAACCTGCAGTGCACCCGCCAAACCGGTTCGACCCTAACAGCCGACTCTAAGGTCGTCGTTTACTCCGGAGTGCTTGTACCCGGGGCATGCCGACCACCCGTAGTCAGGCGGTTTGCCTGCGCGCGGCACACTGATCGTCGTGACGGATGCGGAAGTGGGCGGAACCCGCGGTTTCCTGCCCGCAGTCGAAGGCATGCGGGCGTGCGCGGCCGTCGGCGTCGTCGTCACCCACGTCGCGTTCCAGACCGGTCACACCGGCGGCATCAGCGGCAGGCTGTTCGGCCGGTTCGACCTCGCCGTCGCGGTGTTCTTCGCGCTGTCGGGTTTCCTGCTGTGGCGCGGGCACGCGGCGGCCGCAAGGGGCCTTCGGCCGGTTCCGCCGACGGGTCATTACCTGCGCTCGCGGATCGTGCGGATCATGCCCGGATACCTGGTGGCGGTCGTGGTGATCCTCGCGCTGCTGCCAGAGACCTCCGATTCGCGCGCCGATCTCACGGTGTGGCTGGCCAACCTGACGCTCACCCAGATCTACGTTCCGCTGACGCTGACCGCGGGACTTACGCAGATGTGGAGCCTGTCGGTCGAGATGGCGTTCTATCTCGCCCTGCCGCTGCTGGCCCTGCTGGTGCGCCGGGTGCCGGTGCGGGCCCGGATCCCGGTGCTCGCGACGGCTGCGATCGCCAGCCTCGGCTGGGCGGTGATTCCCCTGCAGGCGCCCGACGGCGTCAACCACCTCAACTGGCCGCCGGCCTTCTTCTCGTGGTTCGCCGCGGGCATGCTGCTCGCGGAGCTGACGGTGACGCCGGTCGGTTGGGCGCACCGCCTTGCGCGGCGCCGCGTGCTGATGGCCGCGATCGCGGTGGCGGCGTTCCTGGTCGCGGCCTCGCCGCTGGCCGGCCCCGAGGGCCTGACCCCGGGCACGGTCGGCCAGTTCACCGTGAAGATCGCGATGGGGGCGGTGGTGGCGGGCGCGCTGCTGGCGCCGCTGGTGCTCGACCGCCCAGGCACCCCGCACCGGCTGCTGGGCAGCCCGATGATGGTGACGCTGGGGCGGTGGTCCTACGGACTGTTCATATGGCACCTGGCCGCTCTGACCATGGTTTTTCCGGTGATCGGGGAGTTCCCGTTCAACGGGCACATGCCGGTGGTGCTGCTGCTGACCGTGGTGTTCGGGTTCGCGATCGCCGCGGTGAGCTATGCTCTGGTGGAGTCACCGTGCCGGGTTGCGTTGCGGCGCTGGGAGTTTCGGCACGACCGTCCGGTGCCGCCGCTGGACTCCTCGGTCAGCGGCGACGCTGAGCCGATCGCTCGCTGAGTACGGGCAGAGAACCGGCCGAGGGACGTATACCGAACGGTAACCGTGGGTAAGCCGGTGTGTGGGCGGTCACAGCGCGGACCGCTGCTGCACCGAGATCGGACCGCCGCACAGGGAGGGCACAGGCATGCCAGAAGTCCAGACGCACCATGACGGGTATCCCAAGTATCGCCGGATGGTCCGCTTCGACTGGTCGGAAACGCCGATTCACTGGGTGCCCGGCGATCCGTACGTCACCCACATGGTGAACGTCCTGCACCTGCTGTTGCCCGAGGGCGAGCGGCACTTCATCAAGGCCATCCTGGAAGCGTCGTCGCTGGTCGACGACCCCGAGCTGGAGGCGGCGATCAAACCGTTCATCCAGCAGGAGTCCTGGCACGCATGGGCGCACCAGGTCGTCCTGGATCACCTGGCCGAGCAGGGCATCGACACCAAGCCCTACACCGATCGGCTCGGCCGGATGTTGTCGGCGACCCTGGGTGATCCGCCGAAGTACCTGCCGCAGCGCCTGCACCGGTGGTGGTTGTACCGCCGGCTGGCCGACGTCGCCGCGCTGGAACACTTCACGGCCGTGATGGGCCAATGGGCGCTGGACAACCGCGGACTCGAGCGGGCCGGCGCCGACCCCGTCATGCTGGATCTGCTGCGCTGGCACGGTGCCGAGGAGGTCGAGCACCGCGCGCTGGTCTTCGACGTCTACCAGCATGTGTGCGGAAGCTACCTGATCCGTGCCTTCTCGATGCTGATGACCGCGCCGCTGTTCGTCGGCTGGTGGATCGCAGGCGCGCGTTACCTCATGAAGCAGGATCCGACGATCGACACCAAGTGGCGGTTGCGGGACTGGCTGCGGGCGGCGCGCCGGGACCGGCTGCCGGGTCCGTGGAGCCTCTTCGGCAAGACGCCCATCCGGTACATGAAGCGTGGACATCATCCGAGCCACGAGGGCAACACCGAGATGGCGATCAAGTACCTCGACTATTCCCCGGCTGCCCGCGCCGCCCGTGAGCGGGCGCAGGCGGGTCGTCAGCCGGCGGGCGTCTGAACGGGAGGCGATGATGAAGGTTCGGGTCGATTTCGACACGTGCGACGGCAACGCCGTCTGCATGAGCATCTGTCACGAAGTGTTCGAACTGGACGACGACGGGGTGCTGCACGTGCACCAGGACCGTCTCACCGACGAGTTGCACACTCAGCTCAAGGGAGCCGAGAAGTCCTGTCCCACGCAGGCGATCAAGGTCGAGGACTGAAGCGATGGCGTCTGATCGTGCGCTGACAAACGTCGTCGTCGTCGGCACGGGGGTCGCGGGCACCGCCGCGGCAGAGGAACTCCGCCGGTCGGGCTACGACGGCGAGCTGACCATCGTGGGCGCGGAACGGCATGCGCCGTACCATCGGCCCCCGTTGTCGAAGAAGATGCTCGCCGGCACGGTACATCGGGCCGGTATCGACCTGGCGCCCAACCTGGACGTCGGAGCACGGGTGTTACGGGAAACCTCGGCGGTGGGCCTGGACATGGCTTCGCGGACCGTTCGACTGCGCGACGGCGACACTGACACGTCGCTGGAATACGACGGTCTCGTCATCGCCGGGGGCGCCGTGCCGAGGCCATGGCCGGGTGGCGACGTTCCCGGCGGGGTGTTGCTGCTGCGGACGGTCGAGGACTGCCTGGCCATCCGGGAGCGCCTCGCGTCGCGGCCTCGCGTCGCGGTGATCGGCGGCGGTTTCATCGGTGCGGAGGTGGCCGCCACGTGCCGGCTGCTCGGCCTCGACGTGGTGCTGATCGACAAGGGCGACGCGCCCCTGCAGTCCGCGCTCGGACACGAGATGGCGCAGTGCTGGGGCCGGTTGCATCGCGCCCACGGCGTGGACCTGCGGACCGGCGTGAGCGTCGACGCGTTCGTGGGCGACGGTCAGGTCGAGGCGGTCCGGCTCTCGGACGGCTCGACGGTGCCCGCCGATCTGGTGGTGGTCGGCCTTGGGGTCCGGCCGGCCACCGACTGGCTCGAGGGCTCGGGAGTTCCGGTCGACAACGGAGTGCTCTGCGGCGCCAACGGTGCGGTCGACGGATGCAACGACCTGGTAGCCGCCGGAGACATCGCGCGATGGTGGCATCCACGCTACGAGCGACACGTACGCATCGAACACTGGGAGCATGCCCGCGGCCAGGGCGCCACTGCCGCCCGCACACTGCTGGCGGGCCCGCAGGATGGCCCGGCGTTCGACGAGCTGCCCTACTTCTGGTCCGACCAGTACGACGTCAAGCTGCAGATGCTCGGTACGCCGATGGAGTACGACGCGGTGAGCGTCATCGACGGCGATCCGGGCACGTGGGAGTTCGTGGCCGCATATGGGCGCAACGGCCGGACGGTTGCGGTGCTGAGCACCGTTCCCGGGCGCGTGAACGACTACCGCGACGCGATCGCGGCGGGCGCGGAGTTCCCACCCCGGCCGGCGGCGTAGGAAGACCACCCTCAGCCGTTCTTGTGCGGCATGAACTCCTGCGCCTTGGTCTTGAGGCCGGTCACGATGAAGCCCCAGCTGTCCTCGTCGCCCTTGAGCACGGCCGACGCCGCCGCTTTGGCCTGATCCCATTGTGCGTGCGGCGGAATCGGGGGCATGTCGGGATCGGTGAACACGTCCAGCACGGTCGGACGGTCGGCCGCCAGCGCGTCGCGCCAGGCATCGGCCAACTCCTCCGGATCCTTCACCCTCATCGCGTTCAGGCCGAGCCCGGCCGCGAACGCCGCATAGTCGACGTCTGGAAGGTGTTGGGATTCCTTGAACTTCGGCGCACCGGACATGGCCCGCATCTCCCACGTCACCTGGTTGAGGTCGTTGTTGTGCAGGATCGCGACGATCAGCCGGGGGTCATCCCATTGCTCCCAGTAGCGCTTGACGGTGATGAGCTCGGCCAGCCCGTTCATCTGCATCGCGCCGTCGCCTTCGAACACGATGACCGGCCGGTCCGGCTTGGCGAACTTGGCGCCGATGCCGTACGGCACACCGGGTCCCATCGTCGCCAGCGTCCCGGACAACGATCCGCGCATGTCGTCGCGGAACCGCAGCAGGCGCGCGTACCAGTTGGCGGCCGAGCCCGAGTCGGCCGCAACGATCGCGTTACCGGGCAGCTGCGGGGAGAGCTCGGCGAACAGTCGCAGCGGATTGATCGGGTTCGCGCTGACCATCGCCTCCTTGTGCATGGTCTCCCACCACCGCGCCACGTTCGACTCGATGGTCTCCCGCCATGACCGGTCGGCCTTGCGCTGCAGATGCGGAATCAGCGCGCGCAGAACGGCTTTCGCGTCGGAAACCACATTGACCTCGTACGGATACCGCATGCCGATCATCTTGGCGTCGATGTCGATCTGCACCGCACGAGCCTGGTCGAGCTCGGGTAGGAACTGTGTGTAGGGGAAGCTGGACCCGACCGTCAGCAGCGTGTCGCAGTCGCGCATCAACTCGTAGGACGGCCGGGTGCCCAGCAGACCGATCGACCCGGTGACCCAAGGCAGCTCATCGGAGAGCACATCCTTGCCGAGCAGCGCCTTGGCGGCACCTGCCCCCAGCAGTTCGGCCACTTCGGCCACTTCGGCGTGGGCGCCGCGCGCACCCTGGCCGACGAGGATCGCCACCTTGTGTCCGGCGTTGAGCACCTCGGCGGCGCGGGCGATCGCCGCGTGGTCGGGAGCGGGCGTCGGCCACTCGATACCCAAACTGGACGGCACCATCTTGAATTCGTGCGTAGGCGGGGAGTACTCGAGTTCCTGTACGTCGGACGGGATGATCACCGCGGTCGGCGCATGCTCGCTCATCGCGATACGGATGGCGCGGTCGAGCACGTTGGGCAACTGCTCGGGCACCGTCACCATGTGGACGTAGTCGCTGGCGACGTCCTTGTAGAGGCTCAGCAGGTCGACCTCCTGCTGGTACGAGCCGCCCATCGCGCTGCGATTGGTCTGACCGACGATCGCCACCACCGGAACGTGATCGAGCTTGGCGTCGTAGAGGCCGTTGAGAAGATGGATGGCGCCGGGGCCCGACGTCGCCATGCAGACGCCGACCTTTCCGCTGAACTTGGCGTAGCCCACGGCCTCGAACGCGCTCATCTCCTCATGCCGGGCCTGAATGAACATCGGCTTGTTTTCGGCACGGCCGAACGCGGCGAGTATCTCGTTGATCCCGTCGCCCGGGTAGCCGAACACATGCTCGACCTCCCATGCCCGCAGGCGATCGAGGAGGAAGTCGGCGACCTTTTGCCTGGACATGAGTCTCCTTTTCGGTCCGATCGGCGGCGTACCCGCTCTGCGCGGGTCATACGCAACGATTCCCGGTGAATCGCAGGAGGCGGGCGCGATCTTGTTTGACCGCGAGCTGACGTGCAATGTCTCTGTCGTGAACAGCCCGGTCGATGTCGTGGTGGTGGGATCTGGACCGAACGGCCTCGCGGCCGCCGTCATCTTCGCCGCGGCGGGCCTGTCCGTCACGGTCGTCGAAGCCCAGTCGCAAGCCGGGGGCGGCGCCCGCACCGAGGAACTCGACCTCGGAGTGCCGCTGCGACACGACCTCTGCTCGGCCGTGCATCCGATGGCGGCCGCATCACCGTTCTTCCAGGCTTTCGGGTTGACCCAACGCGGTGTCGAGTTCGGGTGGCCCGACGTGTCCTACGCCCACCCGCTCGACGACCAGCCCGCGGGTATCGCGTACCGCAGCCTCGAGCGGACCATCGAGGAACTCGGCGGAACCCGCAGCGGCGAAGGGCGGACGTGGCGCCGGGTGATGGCCCCGCTCGTCGGGGAGGTCGACACCGTTCGCGACATCGGGCTGTCCGACATGCGTCGCCTGCCGGCCTCGGCGCTCACCCGCAAGGGCCTACTGGCTGCGGCCACGATGGTGGGACGTGCGCTGGAGTTGGGGACCGCGGCGTGGGACCGGCTCATCGACGCACCGCGCTGCGGCGCGATGCTGACCGGTGTCGGCGCGCACGCCAACACGGCGCTGCCGTCGTTGGCCGGCGCCGGAACGGCTCTGCTACTCGGCTCGCTGGCGCACGCGCCGGGGTGGCCGCTACCAATCGGCGGGAGCCAGGTGATCACCGATGCGCTGCTGGCCGATCTGCGGGCACGGGGCGCCACGGTCGCGGTGGACCGGCCGATCGAGAACGCCGCTCGTTGCCGCCGGCACGGGTCTACGTCTTCGACACCTCGGCGTGGACACTGGCCGAGGTGTTCGGCGACCGCCTCTCCGCGCGATATCGCCGGGCGCTGCGCCGGTTCGAGCCGGGCAACGGTGTGACCAAGGTCGATTTCGCGCTGTCGGAGCCGGTGCCGTGGACGGACTCGCGGATCGGGGCCGCAGGCACGGTTCACCTCTGCGGCGACCGCGCGCAGATGAAGCGCGCGGAGGCGGAGACGTCGGTGGGCAGGCACGCCGACCGACCGATGATGCTGCTGAGTCAAGCGGCCGTGGTGGACCCGACCCGCATCGGCGCCGGCGGCGCGCGTCCGCTGTGGACGTACGCTCACGTCCCCAACGGGTCCACTCGTGACATGACCTCGACGATGGTCGATCAGATCGAGGGTACGCCCCGGCATTCCGGGATGTGATCATCGGATCGAGATGTATTCCAGCGGCCGACATGCAACACCACAATGCCAACTACCGCGGCGGCGACATCGCCGTCGGTCAGGTGTCGTTGTTCCGGATGGCCGCCCGGCCCGTCGCCAAGTGGAATCCCTACCGGGCTTCGCTGCCCAACGTCTACCTCTGCTCGGGCGCCACGCCCCCAGGCCCTGGCGTGCACGGGATGTCGGGCGTGCACGCCGCGCGTCGGGTGCTCAAACAGCACTTCGGCGTCCGCAGCATGCCTGACGTCGGTCCGTGACAGCAACCGTTGCGATTGCCGGTGATCATCTTCCTGTGCTTATCCGCAGAGTGAGTGGATGTCGATGGAATTCTTGGATCGCGGCCCAAGGGTGGTGCGCGCGATCTACCGCTGACGCGATGATGATCACGCCAGCACCCGTCACTAATACTGGACCGTCACATCAAGAAAATCCTGCGAGTGGGCAACAGATTCCGTAATTTCGACAACTACCGGCTGCGTCACTCACTGCATTGCGGAATTCTGACAACCCCCGACACCACTACGAGCAACAGTATGACGCTAAGCTGCGTGGAAGCTTACTGTGCCTCCACGTGAGCATGCTTAGCGGCGGCGGAAAGTGTCAAGACTTTTATTGGCTTCGTTCCTTGAAGCGGCGACGTAGGTTCACGTGTAACTTGACGCGCCAAACCCCAAGATGGCTAACTAGTCCTCGATGCCGTGCATTTCCAGGAAGTCATCCGGGATAGATGCTGTCATCCGTCCAACCAGAGCGTAGTAGAAAAGCTGCTCACCTTCCATGGATAGGCGATGCCGGTACAGCTCAAGGTGATATACATCGAGATACTTTGAAAAGATGAGCTTCCGTACCAGCTGCGCAAATCCCGTTTGTTCAGTGTGCTCTAGAAACGACTTCTTGATATTGAACGCCAGCCAGCCATCCGTGCGTATCAGCTTGAGGGCGTTGAAGAATGCACGCGGCGGGATGTCGCCAAAACCAAGTGCGGCAACACACGCCAGGCAGTCAAAATGCCACTCCCGTAGCTCTTCAAGAAGATCGCAATCGACGTCGGTTAAGTCCGCGACGTAGTATGCGTCATACGCGGCGGGTCGGTCCCGGTATGCGGCGTGGCGGGCCTCCGGAATAATATCTATTCCGACAAGTCGGGAAATTCCGTCCTGTTTCAAGAGGTCGCCCATCATTCCATTGCCGGCACCCAAATCGAGCACACGCAAACCGTTAACAGGCTCGCGGACAGTTTCCAGAGCGCGGCGCAGGAGTTCCATGACTTTGTGAGGAGAATTACACCTGAGCCGGTCGTAGAATAGTTCCTCATACAAGCCTGGTCTTTTGTAGATTTCGGCGTAGTCATGGAACCGTATGGATCGTGACTCGCCGTTCTCGATCAGTCTGAAATAAACCTCGTCTTGGCTCAGTGTTTCCGAGTTAGCAGCGGGAAACTGAATACGGTGTGTCTGACGGGTCATACCGACAAGTCTAAGCCCAGGCGTTCTGGAAATAATCGTGGGTGCGTCATGAGTATTGAGAGTGGCCCTGCGCCCCAGCCCCCATACGGTCTAGCTTTATTGCGCGGCCCGCCGCGCGAGGACCATTTCCCGTACCGCGGACCGCCGTGCTTTTCCGGCGTCGTCGCGCAGCGGCGAGTCGGTGAGCTCGACGCTGCGCGGCACCTTGTGTCGTTCGATGCGCCCGGACAGGAAGTCGATGACCTCGGCTTCGTCGATGCCCTCTGCGTGCACGAGCGCGTGCGGGACCTGACCGAGATCGTCATCGGGCAGCCCGACCACCAGACAGGACAACACCTTCGGGTGCGCTGAGAGCGCCGACTCGATCTCGGCGGGATAGACGTTGCGGCCGCCGACGGTGAACATGTCGACGCGGCGGTCGTTGAGGTAGAAGTAGCGGTCGGCTCCAAAATCCCGGTAGTAGCCGAGATCGCCCAGCGATTCCCACCCGTCGCGCGCCTTGGCGGTGGCGCCGACGTAGCGGTAGGTCGGCCTGCTGCCGGGGCTCGGGCGCATGTAAATCTCGCCGACCACGCCCGGCGGGCACTGGTTGCCGTCGTCGTCGAGCACCCTCATCTCGCCGGTCACCACGACGCCGACCGAGCCGCGGTGGGTCAGCCACTGGTCACCGGAGATGAAGGTCAACGCCTGTAACTCGGTGCCGCCGTACAACTCCCACACGGCCTCCGGTCCAAGGATGTCGATCCACGCCTGCTTGACAGCAGGCGGGCAGGGTGCGGCCAGGTGCCAGAACCGCCGGATCGAGGACAGATCGTAGGTGTCGGGCTCGGCCCGGTAGACGGGCAGGAGGCGCTGCATGATCGTCGGCACCGTCGCCAGGAACGTCACCCGGTGCTCGGTGACCAACCGCAGGAACTCGTGCGGATCGAAGCGCTGCATGAGAACCAGGTGATGACCCTGCACCAGACCGATCGCGAAGGTGGTGAATCCGGTGTTGTGACTCAGGGGCACCGAGACGAGGTTGACGTCGCCCTCCCGCGCCCCGAGCGGGTAGCCGGCCGCAGGCGGGAAGCGGCCGTCGCCGCCGGCCTCGATCAGCTTGGGCCTTCCGGTGCTGCCACCGGAGGCCATCGCCTTGAACACCGGGGACACGCTCTCCGGCAAGGCGGCGTCGGACAGACGCGTGTCGGGCTCGAAACCTGTTGGCACATGGCGTGTTCGACCGGTCGGGTCCGCGCGGCCCACGACCAGGGCCCGCGGCGTGAGTTCGAGCAGCCCGGCGAGTTCGGCGTCGGGCAGGCGCGGCGACAGCGGCTGCGGGATCGCTCCCAGCTTCCACGTCGCCAGCACCGCCTGTACCCATTCGATCGAGTTGGGCAGCACTATGGTCACGTAATCGCCTTGGCACACGCCGAGTTCGGCGTAGGCGCGGGCGAGCCGGTTGGTCGACGCGTCGAGTTCGCCGCGGCTCAGCGTGACGCCCTCACAGGTGAGCGCCGGGGCGGCCGGTGCCGCCTGCGCGAGCAGCGCCGTCTGCGTGCCGATGGGTGGGACGCCGGCCATCGTCAGTAACCACCCTGGTTCTCGAAGATCCTGCGCGGGTTGTCGACAAGCATGGTCGTTATCTGCTCGTCGGTGACACCGCGCTGTTTGAGCGCCGGGATGACGTCATTGTGGATGTGCAGGTAATGCCAGTTCGGCATCGTCACCGGCACAAGGGCTTCGGGCAGCCAGTCGATGAAGCAGGACGCGTCGTGCGACAACACCATCTTGCCGGCGTGGCCACGCTCGCACATCTTCGCCACGGTGCTCACCCGGTCCTCGAACGACAGGAACACGTCCACTCCGAACCGGTCCATCCCGATGTAGGACCCGTTGGCGATCAGCGCTTCGAGGTAGTCGAGGTCGGTGGTGTCGCCGGAGTGCCCGATGACCACGCGCGACAGGTCGACCCCCTCCTCGCCGAAGATGCGCTGCTGCTCGAGGCCGCGCTCGGTCGCGGCGTGGGTGTGGGTGGAGATGGGCACACCGGTCTGCCGGTGCGCCTGGGCCACCGCCCGCAGCACGCGTTCGACGCCCGGGGTGACGCCGGGTTCGTCGGTGGCGCACTTGAGGATCGCCGCCTTGACGGGCGTTCCGGCGATGCCCTGCTCGATGTCGCGGACGAACATGTCGACCATCGGCTCGCCGAGTGGGGTGTCGGGCCCGCTGAAGTGGAAGAACATCGGCACATCGTTGTATGTGTAGACGCCGGTGGCCACGACGATGTTGATGTCGGTCTGTTCGGCGATGCGCGCGATCCGCGGGATGTAGCGGCCCATCCCGATCACGGTGAGGTCGACGATGCTGTCGACGCCGCGCGACTTGAGCTCGTTGAGCCGCCCGATCGCGTCGGCCTCCCGCTGCGCCTCGTCACCCCAGATCTCCGGGTAGTTGGCGCTGATGTCGGGCGACTGGACGAAGACGTGCTCGTGCATGAGCGTGACGCCGAGCGTGGAGGTGTCGATGCTTCCGCGGGCGGTGTTCATCTGCGGCACGCGGCCGATGCTAGAGGGCGTCGGGTCGACCGCGCGCTCGTATCGGAGGAATCACCGATGCGGCGACCGCGGCCACCGAGACCAGTGCCAACAACTGCACACCCCAGGAGTGACCGACGTAGCCGTCGACCGACCGCCAGGGCCCCTGGCTGAGCAATGCACCGGCCGCGATCAGACCACCGGCCGCTGCGCCGACGGTGACCGCCTCGCAGCGCTTCTCGCGGTCGCGCAGCCAATAGCGCAGCGCCAGGGCCGCACCCATCACGACGGCGCCTACCACTCCGGAGATCACCGCGCCGACCGCGAGCACGGCAAGGCCTCCGGTCACCGGGCCCGGCCGCCACACGGCCGGGGGCTCGTCGGCGGGACGGCGCCTGCGCACCGGCAGGAGGGCGAGCAATCCGAGCAGTGGCAGCAGCGCCAACCCGCCGATCAGCCCGGCCCGGTAGGGCGTGTTCGACGGGAAGCTCAGCGTGACCGGACCCGGTGCGCCCGGCGGTATCACCCAGCCCTGCTGCCAGCCGTTCACGGTGACGGCACTCAGGGTTGTCCCGTCACCGGCACGGGCCACCCATCCGGGATTGATGCTCTCGGGTACAACGAGCACCCGCGAGACCGGCGACGGTCCCACCGCCACCTCCCGGTGGTCCGAGGACCACCGGTCGATCCGCGCGGGTTCGGTTCGCGCCGGGGAGATCTCGCGCGCCAGCGGTCCATTCAGCTGTGCGCCGTCGACGACGAAAGCGGCGCCAGGGCTGACCACCAGCTCCTGGTCTCCGGCGGGCAGGACGATCGGCGCCTCGCGGCACGGTCGCGCCGCGATGGGTTCGCCGTCGAGCAGGGCGCCGACCGTGGTCGACACCGAGGTCTGCACGAACTGACCCGCGATGCCGATGACCGGCCCGCGGCCGCACGGCAGCTCGACGGCGCGGACCCGATTGCGGGCGGCGTCGGCCGCTGCGATCGGCAGCCCCTCGGTGTCGAGGGCCGTCACCTCGGCCAGCCCCGGTGGCTTGAGCTGGTCGAAGCCGAGCGCCGTGCGGTCGATGACGTCGTCCCAGCTCAGGATCGACAGCGTGATGGTGTCGGTGACGCGCGGATCGAGCGGCAGCGTCTGCGATCCCACGTCACCGCCCAGCCGCCGCACCTGCGGACCGTCGCCGAGGTCGACGGCCACCAGTGTGGGATGTGCAGGCAGGGTCGACGCACTCGGCGCCACCCGCAGCGCCGCCACCTCGCTGGGGTGCGGCAGGGTCAAAGTCAACGTCGGCGGTGACTTGTGCTGGACGACCCGCTGCGGTGCGGTCCACGCCGTACCGGGGTCGCCGTCGGCCGCTGCGTAGGCCGAGCCGAGCACGTCCATCACGTCGGCGTCACCGACCGCGCGCGTCGCCTCGGGGGCGGCGATCAGGTCGGCCAGATTCGGCCCCTGCCTGGCCCGCACCCACACCGCCGGAGTCACCGCGAGCTGCTCGGGCACGGTCAGCGTACGGCTGAGGTTGACGGGCTCCTCGGGTGACAGCGCCATCGTCGCGGCGCACCTGACGCCGGTCGGGCTGGGGGCGCAGCCGGACCGGCCGAGCAGCTCGGAACCCAAGTCCCATTGCGCCACAGCCGAACCCGTCGGTGGGCCCGGAACCGCTACGGTGCGGCGCAGGGTGATCGGTGTGGCGAAGCCGTTGGCGTCGTACTGGGTGACGGCGATGTCGGTGAGGCCGAACTGCACACCGGCCGACCCGTCCTCGGTGGCGACCGCCGTGATCCGTACCCACGGCGACTCTCCGAACGGCAATGCGGCGGTCAGCGGCTTGCCCGGCTCGTCGAATCGCAATGTGCTGGTGCCGTTGACGGTGGCCACCTCGATGCGGCGGATCTGCGCGCCGACCGCGGTTGCGCCGGGTGTCACGGTGATGGTGGCGTTGGTGACCGGGCGGTCGAAGTCGACTTGAAGCCACTGACCGATCGCCGACTCCAGCGCGTTGGACACCCAACTCGTCGACGGGTCGGCGTCGATGGCGGCGGCCGGGCCGGTGGCCGGCGCGACGTGCGGTAGCGCGGTCGAGTCGGCGGCCGAACTCGACACCGAGACCCGTCCGCCCGTCCACTTGCCGTGGACGGGTTCCGCGCCGGGGGAGGGGTAGTCGATGACCCGGTTTTGGGTATGTCGCGGATCGCCGGGGGTGCGGATCGACGAGGAATGGTCGTCGACCCGGCCGTAGTCGGTTTCGCGCGCCAGCGGGGTGTCGGTGACGGTGACGACCGGGGTGGGCAGACCGGCCGTGCGGGCGTCCTGGGTGAGCAGCATGGGTCCAAATGCGGGCCGGCCGAGCAGGCGCCGCCGTTCGTCGAGACGCAGCAGAGCTTCGGGGGCGCCGTCGACGCGGGCCATGCTGTCGGTGTCGACCAGGTAGGGCGTCACCGGCAGGGAAGCTTCGGTTGCGTCGACGCGGTAGATCTCCACGGCCGGATAACGCGGCCGAAGTTCGCTGTCTGTGATGAAGCCGGCCAGCGTGCCGGGGCCGACCGGTTCGCCGAACTCGGCCACCTTCGCCAACCCCGGCGAGCCGTCGATGGCGCGATGCACCAGTACCGGCCGGGCCGATCGCGACGTCTCCGGGTCGAGGTCGTTGCGCAGTACCACATACGAGATACCTTGGCGGGCAAGCGTATCAGCGAGCCCAGCGGATGGTCTGCCTGCGGCGAAGAGCCGCTGAACGGAGTCCAGCGCGCGAATGGTCTGCGGTGGGGTCAGCGGAATCGAGTCGCGCACTCCCCACGGGCTCTGACCGAGGACCTGCAGCGGCTCGTCGCGGCTGTTACCCCACACCTGGGTGGCGAACGGGGCGCCCGGGGCCACGAGCACGCGGCCGCCCTCGGAATCCTGATTGCTCCTCGCGTCCGCGGTGTTGTGCTCGTCGAGCCAGTCGGCGGTCTCGTGCCAGTACTGCGGGATGGCGTCGAACGCGCCCGGCGGGGTGAGGCGTCCGGTCCACGCCAGGGAGGTGGCCGCGGTGATCGCGACCAACACGACCAGGCCCACCGCGACGCGCTTGTCCCGTTCGGGGTGCGCCAGCGCCGTCGTCCATTCCGGACGCGGCGCGCTGCCGGGCATCGGGATGCGGCCGAGTAGGTGCGCCAACCCGAGGGCCAGCGGCAGGCGCAGCAGGGGTTCGAGCTTGTGCAGATTGCGCAGCGGTGTGCCCGCCGCGTCGAGGAACTGCTGCACCTGGTGCGCGACAGGTGAACCCAGACCGCCCGAGTAGCCCGCGGCCAGCAGCGCGACCCCGATCAGCAGGATGGTGACGAGTCGCCCGCGGGCAGGCATCGAGCGCATCGCCAATCCCGCCAGTCCAGCGGCCGCCACCAGTGTCGTCGCGAGCACGGCCACCGATCCGGTCACCAGCGATGCGCCCGCGGTGGCGTTCGGCGCGACGAACGGTGTCCAGGCGTCGGTGCCGCGCAGCATCTCGGTCAGCGACATCCACTGCGTGGTAACGCCTGACGACTCGATGAAGTCGAGGAACGGCGGGCTGACCCGGCCCAGGAGCACCAGCGCGACCACCCACCACAGCACCGCCAGCGTGATGCACAGCGCCCACCACGCGACGAAGCGCCACCACAACCTGTTCGGCCGGTGGCAGAGCAGCCAGATCACCGCGGCCAGGCATCCGGTCAGGGTGGCGACCGCGTTGACCGCACCCATCAGGGCGATCGCCACGGCGGAGCGGGCCGCCAGCACCCGTATTCGGCCGGTGCTTATTCCCACCCCTCCGGTCCCGCCCGTGCCCCGCAGCGCGAGGATCACCGGGAGCAGCACCCACGGCGCCAGCATCATCGGCAACGTCTCGGAGGAGATTGCGCCCAACGTCGTCAACACCCGCGGTGACAGCGCGAACGCGACGGCGCCGAGTATTCGGGACGCCGGGCTGCCGATGCCCAGTGCCTCGGCGACGCGCAGTAGCCCCCAGAAGCCGACTACCAGCAGCAGCGCCCACCACAACCGCTGCGTCACCCACCCTGGGAGGCCGAGCACATCGCCGAGCAGGAAGAACGTGCCGTGCGGGAAGAGGTAGCCGTAGGCCTGGTTCTGCGCCTGTCCGAACGGCAGCTCGCTGTTCCACAGGTTGAACGCGCGCGCCAGGAACCGCAGCGGGTTGGCGGTCAGGTCGAGCTTGGTGTCGGGGGAGATCTGTCCGGGTGACTGGGCGAAAGTCAGGAGCAGTGCCGCCGCCGTTACCACCCACAGCCAGCGCCGCGACAGCGGTGCGGCGGCCGTTGGCAGCGACGAATCCAGGCCGGAGCTACGTTCGGTCGCCGTACTCGACCCTGTTGAGCACTGATGACGCCGGATCGCCCGCTTGCAGCGGAGGCCTGTTGTCCTGCTGCACCATCAACGTCACACCGAAGACCGCCGCCGCACCCAGCAGCAGGCCGACCACGATGCTGGCCGCGGCGGGTACCAGGAACCGATCCATGCGGCCAAAACTAGCACGGGGGCCGTCTGCGTCGATCGAGGCGGAATCGGTCGGTCCCGGACGCGCGCGGGGACACGGATGGAATGTGACCCCTCCTTGCCGTTAGTGTCGGAGCCCATGGCTGCCACCTTGTTCAGGACCAGGGCACTGTGCGCCCTCGCGGCGGTGTCCGGGTTGTTGCTGGCGTGCACACCGCCGGAGAGCGCCGCACCCGCGACGATGTCCTCGGCCCCGATCACCAAGGCCGCCACCGCGGTGCCGCAGGCCCCGGCGCCCGCAGCTCCGGTGGCCCCCGCCTGCGGCGATCCGCAGGCGATGCTTTCGGCGATGTCGACCCGCGACAAGCTCGCGCAGATGCTGATGGTCGGGGTGACCGGTGCTGCCGACGCCCGCGCCGTCGTCGATACCCACCACGTGGGCGGGATCATGATCGGCAGCTGGACCGACCTGTCGATGATGGGGGATCAGCTGCGCGACATCGCAGGCGCGGCCAACCCGCTGCCGCTGGCGGTCAGCGTCGACGAGGAGGGCGGCCGCGTTTCCCGGCTGGCATCGATCATCGGCTCGCAGCCGTCGCCCCGGGCGTTGGCGCAGTCCAGCACGCCTGAGCAGGTGTACGACATCGCGTTTCGGCGCGGCCAGGCCATGCGCGGGCTGGGCATCACCATCGACTTCGCACCGGTCGTCGACGTCACCGACGGGGCCAACGTCGACGGCGTCATCGGCGACCGGTCGTTCGGCTCCGACCCCACAACCGTCACCGACTATGCGGGCGCCTACGCCCGCGGCCTACGCGACGCAGGCGTGCTACCGGTGCTCAAGCACTTCCCCGGCCACGGGGCGGGCTCGGGTGACTCGCACACCGGCAGCGTCAGCACCCCGCCGCTCGCTCAGCTACAGGACACCGACCTGGTGCCGTACCGGACGCTGACCACGCAACAGCCCGTCGGGGTGATGGTCGGTCACATGCAGGTCCCCGGCCTGACCGGCAGCGATCCGGCGAGCCTGAGCCCGGCGGCGTATGCGCTGCTGCGGTCGGGTAACTACGGCGGCCCGCCGTTCAACGGCCCGATCTTCACCGACGACCTGTCCTCCATGCAGGCCATCTCCGATCGGTTCGGCGTGGCCGAGGCGGTGCTGCGGAGCCTGCAGGCCGGCGCCGACACCGCGCTGTGGGTGACCACCGGTGAGGTGCCGGCCGTGCTGGACCGGCTGGAGCAGGCGGTGGCAGCAGGCGAGTTGGCGATGTCCGGGGTGGACAACTCCGTGCTGCGGCTGGCGGCGATGAAGGGCCCCAACCCACGCTGCTAATCCCCGCCCACCACCCGCTGCTAGTTTCCCGCCCACCACCCGCTGCCAGTTCCCGCCTTCCCGTCACCCATTGCTTACCCTGGTGTGATGGCCGGAGGTACCAAGCGTCTGCCCCGCGCTGTGCGCGAACAGCAGATGCTCGACGCCGCGGTGCAGATCTTCTCGGTCAACGGCTACTACGAGACGTCGATGGACGCGATCGCGGCCCAGGCGCAGATCTCCAAGCCGATGCTGTATCTGTACTACGGCTCCAAGGAGGAGCTGTTCGCGGCGTGCCTGGACCGTGAACTGGCCCGGTTCATCGATGAGGTGCGTAGCCAGATCGACTTCCGCGCCAGTCCCAAGGACCTGCTGCGCACCGCCGTGCTGGCGTTCCTGAACTACATCGACGCCAACCGGGCGTCGTGGATGGTGCTCTACAACCAGGCGACCCATTCGCAGGCGTTCGCGCACACGGTGCGGGAGGGTCGCGAGCGGATCATCGACCTCGTCGGCAGGCTGTTGACGGTGGGGACGCGAAAACCCGAACCCGACACCGACTTCGACATGATGGCCGTCGCGCTGGTCGGCGCCGGGGAGGCGGTGGCGGCGCGGGTCAGCACCGGCGACGCCGACGTCGACGAGGCGGCCGAGCTGATGATCAACCTGTTCTGGCGCGGCCTGAAGGGTGCGCCCTCGGAAACCTCGTCCACGGCGTCGTCCGACCACCCCGTCGAGACTGCGGGCAGATCGCAGAACTAGGCGGCCGCGACTGCCGTCTGTGTGCAGTCTCGGGGGAACGTCTCACAAGCGTCACCGGCGATGACATCAACGCGTCACAGGTGCGCAACCGGTCCACGGTGGAGGTCACGTGGTGGTGGTGGGATCTTCGCGCAGGTCAACTCGCGGCCGGCGATTTCTCGGGCCACACCGGTCCCAGTGATCGCGATACGCAGTACACCCGGAGTTCCTCGCTCTGGTCGCCTCCGCGTATGCCAGGGGGAGCTACCCTGCCGTGCAAACGGAGTCCAGGCTTGATCAAGCGGTGACACCCTGATAAGCGGACTGTTCGCGCCGCCACGGTTTGATACGTCGTGGTTGACGTGTGATGGACGATTCACTAGATACGCTTGCTAGACGATGAAACGCACATACGTGGCTGCCGTGGTGACCGCTGTGCTCGGGGCTGCCCTCCTCATCTCCCTGATTAACTACATTCAGACGGAGGACCGTCCATCCAAATACGTCGATGACAGTAGCGCATTTTCATTCGGAATAAAAGACGCCGCCGCGTTCCAAGGTAAGACATTTGCACTGGCGCCTACTGTCGGTTTCTACGTACACAATGACATGACCTGGTCGATCATATTTCGAGTTGGAGTATTCGAAGAGCTTAACAACTTCAAAGCGAACGAGCCCGTTCCGAACTATCCAGAGCTGATCGCGATCTTACCCGCGGATTCATACAATTGTCGCCCCCTATACAGCCTCTACTGGGAACCTGACATAGCGGCGAACATGAACTGGTCCGTGGCCAGAGTGCAGAATTCGGAAGTCCCGAATATCTTGTACGCGCTAAGTGGAATCGCGTACCGAGACAACAATACTGGCAAAGAAGGCGTGATATGGGGAATCATTTGCGACTCCGCGAAACTTAACACAACGTCCGCTGGTATCGACTCCAAGAACTTCGAACTTCAATATGATCCAAAGATTGCCACCGAAGCGGGTTTCTATCCCGCTTTTGGTAGCTTACGCGCGACTATGAATCTATCTTTCAGCACTTACCCACGCGTCAAAGAAAAGGCGCGCGATGATGAGGTCGTCCCTGACTTCGATCACTTGGACCCGCCGCCCACCCGTATCGATAACTCCGAGGCTTACTGGACAACCAATAGCCAACAAGTTTTCTCAATTGGTGGAACGGTTCGCGCCTGGTGGATCGCCCTCTGGGCGCGCAACTCGGGGTTACTTGTGACGATCATAGGCCCCCTCTTCGTTGGCGCCATACTCACCCTTGCGTACCCGAGCCTGTTTGGGCGCGGTTCCGATAAAGGGTGAGGAGCACCCCGCGGGGTGTAAAGCCTGGTAATAGGATAATTACCGCCGACATTCCAACATACGATTGTCGAACCGAATCCCATTCGAGCATTGCCACGACGAAGAGCAGCGCGACATCGGCAATACCTGCGAGCCCCCGAAGCCGCGATGTGCGGTTGCAATTCACTCGAGGACGGCGAACCAACACCGCGCTACAGCGGATTGACCGTCCCCATCAGATGCGGCTCGCCCTTTTTCAGGTCGCGCAGCGTCAGTTCCCAGCCACCGTCCGAGCCGCGGTCGACGTACAGTCCCGCACTCGCGGGCAGCACCACCGGTTTGGCGAACTTCACCGAGTACTTCACCGCCTCCGGCAGCTGGCCTTCGACGTTCGCCAGAACCGCTGCGGCGCTGAACATCCCGTGCGCAATCACGGTCGGGAAGCCGAACAGCTTGGCCGCGATCGGGTTGGTGTGGATCGGGTTGTGATCCCCGCCGACCGACGCATACTTGCGGATCTGGCCGGCGGTGATGCGAAGCACCGCGTCGGGCGGGCCCAGTTTGGGCGGCTTCTGCGGTGGCGGCTTGGGCTCGTCGGACAGGCTGGTGCGCTGCTGGTGCAGGAATGTCGTCACCTGGTGCCACGCCTGGTCGTTGCCGACGTTGACATCGGTCACGATGTCGACAAGCAGACCCTTCCGGTGCTCGCGCAGGTTCTCTGCGTGCACCCGTACCGACAATGTGTCCGTCACCGCGATCGGGCGGTACTGGGTGATGTGGTTCTCGATGTGCACCGAGCCCATAGCGGCGAACGGGAAGTCGAACCCGGTCACCAACGACATCAGCGTTGGGAACGTCAGCGCGAACGGATAGGTCAGCGGTACCGTGTCGCCGAACCGCAGCCCCGTCACCGCCGCGTAGGCCGCCACGTTCTCGGGATCGATGGTCAGGTCCTCGACGGTCAGCGTGCGGTCGGGCAGCGAATCGCCGCGCGGCACAAACGGCAGCGCTCCTGCGGCGGCCCGCACCAGGTTCATCAGCCCGGAGGGTTGCGTCACGTCAGGCCCCCAGCCAGGCCTGGCCGCAGACCCGGACCGTGTTGCCGGTGACGGCGTTGGACGCCGGGCTGGCGAAGTAGGCGATGGTCTCGGCGACGTCGACCGGCTGACCGCCCTGATACAACGAGTTCAGCCGGCGCCCCACCTCCCGGGTCGCCACCGGGATCGCCTCGGTCATCTTCGTCTCGATGAAGCCCGGCGCCACGGCGTTGACGGTGATGCCCTTGTCGGCGTAGCCGGCCGACAGGCTGTCGGTGAGCCCGATCATTCCGGCCTTGGTCGCCGCGTAGTTGGTCTGGCCGCGGTTACCGGCGATGCCCGCCATCGACGACAGGCCGACGATGCGGCCGCCCTCGCCGATCGAGCCGTTGCCCACCAGGCCCTCGGCGAGGGCCAGCGGGGCGACCAGGTTCACCGCGACCACGGAGTCCCAGCGCGCCTCGTCCATGTTTGCGAGCAGCTTGTCGCGGGTGATGCCGGCATTGTTGACCAGGATGTCGGCGTGACCGTCGTAGTGCTGCCGCAGGTGCTCGGTGATCCGGTCGACGGCGTCGGGAGCGGTCACGTCCAGCGCCAGCGCGGTGCCGCCCACCTTGGTTGCGGTGATCCCGAGTGCCTCCTGGGACCCCTCGACGTCGACGCACACCACCTTGGCGCCGTCGCGGGCGAACACCTCGGCGATCGTCGCGCCGATGCCACGGGCGGCTCCGGTGACGATGGCGACCTTGCCCTCCAGCGGACGGTCCCAGTCGGCCGGCGGCGCGGAGTCGGCGGCGCCCACGTGGAACACCTGGCCGTCGACGTAGGCCGACCGGCCCGACAGCAGAAACCGCATGGTGGACTCCAGCCCAGTGGCTGCGGGCTTGGCGTCGGCCGACAGGTAGACCAGGTTGACCGTCGCGCCGCGGCGCATCTCCTTGCCGAGCGAGCGGGTGAACCCCTCGAGGGCGCGCTGCGCGATGCGCTCGTGTTCGCTGCCGGCCTCCTCGGGCGTGGTGCCGATGACGACGACACGTCCGGACGACCCGAGGTTGCGCAGCAGCGGGGTGAAGAACTCGTAGAGCCCCTTGAGGCCGGCGGGTTCGGTGATGCCGGTGGCGTCGTAGACCAGCCCGCCGAACGAGTCGGCCCAGCGGCCGCCGAGGTTGTTGGAGACCACCTCGTAGTCCTCGGCCAGCGCTGAGCGCAGCGGTTCGACGACGCGGCCCTCCCCGCCGATCAGCAGGGTGCCTGCCAGCGGCCGCTCGCCGGGCTTGTGCCGGCGCAGCGTCTCGGGCTGCGGGATGCCGAGCTGCTTGGCGAGGAATGATCCGGGAGTCGAGTGGACGATTTGCGAATACAGATCGGAAGCCATGGACCCTAACTTACTCCTGAGTAATAACCGTGAGTAGGATGGCCCCATGGCCAACACTTCAAACCGAAGGGTCGCCATTCTCGGCGGCAACCGGATCCCGTTCGCACGCTCCGACGGCGCCTACGCCCACGCTTCGAACCAGGATATGTTCACCGAGGCGCTCGGCGGGCTGGTCGAGCGTTTCAACCTGGCCGGCGAGACCCTCGGCGCGGTGATCGGCGGCGCCGTGCTCAAGCACAGCCGCGACTTCAACCTGATGCGCGAGTGTGTGCTCGGCAGCGCGCTGTCGTCGTACACCCCTGCCTTCGACATCCAGCAGGCCTGTGGCACCGGCCTGCAGGCCACGATCTCGGCGGCCGACGGCATCGCTGCGGGCCGCTACGAGGTGGCGGCCGCCGGCGGGGTCGACACCGCATCGGATGCGCCCATCGCGCTCGGCGACAACCTGCGCCGCACACTGTTGGGCCTGCGCCGGTCCAAGTCCAACGTCGACCGGCTCAAGCTCGTCGGCAGGCTGCCCGCCTCGGTCGGCATCCAGATCCCGGTCAACAGCGAACCGCGCACCGGGCTGTCGATGGGCGAACACGCGGCCATCACCGCCAAGGAGATGGGCATCAAGCGCACCGACCAGGACGAGTTGGCCGCCGCCAGCCACCGCAACATGAGCGCCGCATACGACCGCGGCTTCTTCGACGACCTGGTGACACCGTTCCTCGGGGTGTACCGCGACAACAACCTGCGCGCCGACTCGTCGGCCGAGAAGCTGGCCAAGCTCAAGCCGGTCTTCGGCGTGCGTAACGGCGACGCGACGATGACCGCGGGCAACTCCACGCCGCTGACGGACGGCGCGTCGGTGTCCCTGCTGGCCACCGACGAGTGGGCGGCCGCGCACGGCATCGAGCCGCTGGCGTACTGGGTCGACGGGGAGACCGCGGCGGTCGACTACGTCAACGGCAAGGACGGCTTGCTGATGGCGCCGACCTACGCGGTCCCGCGGCTGCTCGCGCGAAACGGGCTGGCGCTGCAGGACTTCGACTTCTACGAGATCCACGAGGCGTTCGCGTCGGTGGTGCTGGCGCACCTGCAGGCCTGGGAGTCCGAGGAGTACTGCAAGGAGCGGCTCGGTCTCGACTCTGCGCTCGGCTCGATCGACCGGTCGAAGCTCAACGTCAACGGGTCCTCGCTGGCCGCTGGCCATCCGTTCGCCGCGACCGGCGGGCGCATCGTCGCGCAGATGGCCAAGCAGCTGGCGGAGAAAAATAAGGAGACGGGCCAGCCGGTGCGGGGCCTGATCTCGATCTGCGCGGCGGGCGGGCAGGGCGTCGCCGCGATCCTGGAGGCCTGAGAAAGGCGTAGAAAAAGGTTCGCGGAGGTGTAACGCTCCCGGAAAGTCGGTCGATACACCGGGTAGCTCCGTATTGTCGTCTGACCCCCCGACCCGACGGCAATACGGGGCTCTTAACTTTTTCCGCACCTCAGCCGCCGGGTGGTGGGTCCTTCTTCGCCTTGACCGGCCCGGCCGGAGCCGGGGTGAACAGGCTGCCGCCGACGCTTCCGCGCGCGGTGCGGACCGCGACCAGCGTCCAGGTGCCGAGCAGCCCGACGTAGGCGATTGCCGCAGCCACCCGGAAGGCGGGCAGGTCCGTGTGGTTGGCCAGTTGCGTCGTGCCCGTCACGAACGTTCCCACCGGGAAGGTCAGGCTCCACCAGGTCAGCGCGAACGGCATGCCGCGCCGCATGGTGCGCACGGTCAGCTCGGTTGCCAGCACGATCCACAGCACGGCGAATCCCCACACGGGTACGCCGAACAGCACCGCGAAGAGGCTCATCGCCGAGGCCAGCTCCGGTTGCACCGCACCGGCGGCGTGCGCACCGAGCAGGCCGGCGGCGGTGATGCCCTGCCCCAGCGGTCCCAGCACGATCCACAGCGTGGGCACCCGAGCGGTGCCGGAGGTGCCGTAGAGGACCAGCCGGCTCCAGATCATCGTGATGATGATCAGCGCCGCAATGAGCGAAAGCCCGAACATCGCGTAGCAGCCGTACAGCATGGTGGCGCGCCCGGTTCCCGGCGCCATGTGCGGGATCAGCAATGCACCGGAGGCCGCCGACACCATCGGCGGCACGACGGGCATCAGCCAACCGCCGAAGGCCGCGTCCGGTTCCACGTTGAGCTGGGTGAACATCAAGAACGGGATGGTCGCCGCGGTGAACAACCCGCCGACCGTGCCAGCCGTCCACAGCACCCAGGCAAGGTCGACGGCGGTGCGCTCGCCGATGAGGTCCCTGCCGACCAGCAATGCTCCCGAGCCCACCGTCAGCAGTGCCATCGGCGCGGCGCCGTAGAAATGCGTCATCTGCGGGTTGCGGACGTGGCCGCGCGCCACCACCGGGTGGCGGATGCGCTGCGCGGTCACCGCGACGCCCAACACCACCAGCAGCACCGCGGCCAGGGTCCACACCACGCGCGAGAACACGTGCAGTCCCGGCACCTGCACCGGCAGGGTGGCGCCCGCTGTCGCGACGATGCCGGTGCCCATGACCGACGCGAACCAGTTGGGCCCGAAGTGCTGCAGGCGTGCCAGCTCGGTCGTCATCGGCGTCGACATGGACTTAGACATGGACTTCGACTCGGACTGCGACACGGACTCAGTATGTTCGCTTCGCCGTGCTTCGATGGAGCGCATGCAGATCAGCCTGAGCATCGTCGGACTCAACGCCGGAGACCCGTCGCCCGTCGACGCGCTGGTCGGCACCCTCGCCACACTGCGAGACGAGGGTTTCCGCAGGATCTGGATGGCCCAGCTGCCCTACGATGCGGACCTGCCGATCGCGCTCGGGATCGCCCTGCGCGATGTCGACGGCATCGATGTGGGCTCGGGTGTCATCCCGATACAGGTTCAGCACCCCATGCAGTTGGCTCAGCGTGCGCTCACCCTCAGCCTGATCGGCGGCGGCCGCTTCACCCTCGGTATCGGCATGAGCCATCGGATGGTCGTCGAAGGCGTCTGGGGCGTGTCCTGGGACAAGCCCGTCCGGCAGATGCGCGAGTATCTCGACGGCCTGCAGCCGCTGCTGGCCGGGCAGCCCGCCGACGCGTCGGGTGAATTCTGGACGACCAGGGGGGCCCTGCAGATTGCCGGCGCTCCGGAGCCAGAGGTCTACCTCGCCGCGCTCGGTCCGCAGATGCTCCGCCTGGCCGGGCGCCGGACCAGGGGAACGCTGACCTGGATGACGGGCCCCAAGACGCTGGCCGAGCATGTCGTCCCGACACTGCGTGGGGCCGCGGCCGAGGCCGGGCGCGCGGAAGGCGATGTGCGGGTGGCCGCTTCGCTGCCGGTCGCCGTGACCGACGACGTCGACGCAGCGCGCAAGCGCGCCGCCGAGCAGTTCGCGATCTACGGGACGCTGCCGTCGTATCGGGCGATGCTGGACCGCGAGGGATACGCCGGCCCGGAGGACGCGGCGATCATCGGCGACGAGCAAGCGGTGTCCGAGCGCCTCGACGAGTTGAGCGCCGCGGGGGTGGACGAGTTCACCGCCTCGGTGTTCGACGCCTCGTCGGAGGGGCGGGCACGCACACGCGCGCTGCTGCTGACGAAGCAGAGCTGACCGGTGCAACTCTCCACTGGTGTGATCTCCATCACGGGCGTAGCATCGATGCCACGACGGGTTCGGGAGTGGCTGATCCGAAGAGTCGGCGAGGGTTGGAAGCCGACCGCGCTGGTCTAATGAGACGCACCTCATTGCCCTCCCGAACCCGCCCTTATTTCGAGCGAGCAGCGAGCATCAAAAACGCCCCCGGGAAGAGACCGGGGGCGTTTTTGTCCGAGAGGCGGCAGAAGGCTCTTAGAAGGCCGCCTCGTCGAGTTCCATCACCTCGTTGTCGAGGTTGTCGATGACACTGCGGGTGCTGGTCAGCAGCGGCAGGAAGTTCTTCGCGAAGAACGACGCAACCGCGACCTTGCCCTCGTAGAAGGCCCTGTCGTCGCCGGCGGCACCGGGGCCGGATGTCGCCGGCGAGCCGGCTCCGGCGTCGAGCGCCTCGATGGCCACCGCGGCCTGCTGCTGCAGCAGCCAGCCGATGACCAGGTCACCGACGCTCATCAGGAAGCGCACCGAACCGAGGCCCACCTTGTAGAGCTCGGCCGGGTTCTCCTGCGCGGCCATCAGGTAGCCGGTCAGTGTGGCGGCCATGCCCTGGACGTCCTCCAGCGCGGTGGCCAGCAGAGCCCGCTCTGCCTTGAGCCGGCCGTTGCCGGACTCGTTGCGGACGAACTGCTCGATCTGGCCCGCCACATGCGCGAGCGCCTGGCCCTTGTCGCGGACGATCTTGCGGAAGAAGAAGTCCTGCGCCTGGATCGCGGTGGTGCCCTCGTACAGCGAGTCGATCTTGGCGTCACGGATGTACTGCTCGATCGGGTAGTCCTGCAGGAAGCCGGACCCACCGAAGGTCTGGAGCGACTCGGTCAGCTTGGCGTAGGCCTGCTCCGAGCCGACGCCCTTGACGATCGGCAGCAGCAGGTCGTTGACCTTGACCGACAGCTCGGCGTCGATACCGTGCACCGCCTCGGCGACCGCCTGGTCCTGGTAGGTCGAGGTGTAGAGGTACAGCGCGCGCAGACCCTCGGCGTAGGCCTTCTGGGTCATCAGCGAGCGGCGGACGTCCGGGTGGTGCGTGATGGTCACGCGCGGGGCGGTCTTGTCGGTCATCTGCGTCATGTCGGCACCCTGCACGCGTTCCTTGGCGTACTCGAGCGCGTTGAGGTAACCGGTCGACAGCGTGGCGATCGCCTTGGTGCCCACCATCATCCGGGCCTGCTCGATGACGTCGAACATCTGCGCGATGCCGTTGTGCACCTCGCCGACCAGCCAGCCCTTGGCGGGCACGCCGTGCTGGCCGAAGGTCAGCTCACAGGTCGCCGAGACCTTAAGGCCCATCTTGTGCTCGACGTTGGTGACGAACACGCCGTTGCGCTCGCCGGGCTCGCCGGTCTCGAAGTCGAAGAGGAACTTCGGCACGAAGAACAGGGAGAGCCCCTTGGTGCCCGGGCCTGCGCCCTCGGGACGCGCCAGCACGAGGTGGAAGATGTTCTCGAACAGGTCGTCGGAGTCGGCCGAGGTGATGAAGCGCTTCACCCCGTCGATGTGCCACGACCCGTCGTCCTGCTGGACGGCCTTGGTGCGGCCGGCGCCGACGTCCGAACCCGCATCGGGCTCGGTGAGCACCATGGTGGCGCCCCAACCGCGCTCGGCGGCGATGACGGCCCACTTCTTCTGCTCTTCGGTGGCCTGCTTGTAGAAGATGCTGGCGAAGCCGGGGCCGCCACCGTACATCCAGGTGGCCGGGTTGGCGCCGAGCAGGTGCTCGTGCAGAGCCCAGACCAACGCCTTGGGCATCGGCATACCGCCGAGTTCCTCCTCGATGCCGACACGGTCCCAGCCGCCGTCGGTCACTGCGCGGACGGACTTCTTGAACGACTCGGGAAGTGTCACCGAATGCGTCTTGGGATCGAAGACCGGCGGATTGCGGTCACCCTCGACGAACGAGTCGGCGACCGGTCCCTCGGCCAGGCGGGCCATCTCGGCCAGCATTTCCTTGGCGGTGTCGACATCCAGGTCGGCGTATGCGCCCGTACCCAGCGCCTTGTCCACGCCGAACACCTCGAAGAGGTTGAATACCTGGTCGCGGACGTTGCTCTTGTAGTGGCTCACGGTTCCTCCTCGGTGAGTCGGCCACTTTGGTTGGGTACTCGGATTAAGTTACCCACCAGTAACTGTCTTGAATAATACCCATCGGTAACTTCAACACAAACCGGCGCGCAGCGATTTCCGGTCGCTGCCTGACCACCCGGTTGGTCGGTGGTCTGAATCCGCTGTTGACAGGTGTCTGACCGGTGCCTTCACCGCGCTGTGAGAATCGTCACGCCCTGCGGATAGGGTGATGCGATGCTTCGTGTCGCGGTCTGGGGGACAGGGAACATGGGGGCCTGTGCCATCCGCTCGTCGGTGGCCTTTCCGGGCTTGCGGCTCTCGGGCGTCATCACGTCGTCGCCGGACAAAGAGGGGCTCGACGCCGCGTCGTTCGGCGGTCTCGACGAGCCGACGGGGGTCCGCTCCACCACCGATGTCGACGCGGCGCTGGCCGGCTGCGACGCCGTGGCCTACATGGCATCCGGCGACACCCGCCCGGAAGAGGCGGTCAACGACATCGTGCGGTGCCTGCGCGCCGGCAAGCACGTCGTCACCCCGTCGCTGTATTCGCTCTACGACCCGCGCTCGGCGCCGGCGGACTGGGTCGCCCGGCTGAGCAGCGCCGCTGCAGAGGGCGCGGCCACGCTGCTGGTCAGCGGCGTGGATCCCGGCTGGGGCAACGATGCGCTCGCGGTGATCGCCGCCGGCTTGTGCACCAGGATCAAGACGATCCACTGCCAGGAGATCTTCGACTACTCCACCTACGACCAGCCGCATTCGGTGCGGGTGCTGTGTGGTTTCGGGGGCTCGATGGACGAGACGCCCATGATGCTGCTGCCGTCCGTTCCGACGATGGTGTGGGGCGGCAACATCCGGCTGGTCGGGCGGGGCCTCGGAGTGGAGATCGACGAGATCACCGAAGACGTCGAGCGACGCCCGCTCACCGAGTCCGTCGACACCGTGATGGGCCGGTTCGAGAAGGGCACCCAGGGCGCGTTCTGGCTCAAGGTCATCGGCAAGTCAGGTGGACGCGAGCGCATCGTTATCGACCACATCACCCGGATCCAAGCGTCGTGCGCGCCGGACTGGCCCTATCCCGATGAGGGGGCCGGCGATCACCGAGTGATCGTCGACGGCGATCCTCAGCTGACGATCACGACGCGCGCCGACGTGCTGGGGGGGACCCGCGCCGACGGCGGCAACACCACGGCGGCCAACCGGTTGCTCGGCGCGCTCGACTGGCTCGTCCGGCAGAAGCCGGGCATCTACGACGGCCTAGACGTCCCACTGCAGACGGCGCTGGCGCCGGAGGTGCAGCGCACGCGCTGGGCCTACTGACTCAATCGCGGCTCGGCGGGATCAGTCGGTCTTCGGGGGCTCGGTGCCTTCGGCGTCCGGCAGCTGACCGACGAGGTACTCGGCGAGTCCGCCGATCGTCGGATAGTCGAACACCGCGGTCGCGTTGATCGTGAAGGCGCCGCCGAACTGGCTGTGCAACCGGTTGCGGAGTTCGATCGCCATCAACGAGTCGGTGCCGAGATCCAGGAACCGGCTGGTTGCGGCAGGCGGCTGTGCCAGCCGCAGGAAGTTCTGCACCTCACGCTGCAGGAACTCGGTCACGAAGCCGGCGCGCTGGGCCACCGGAATCTCCTGCAGCTGCCGCAGCAGCTCGCTGTCGCCGGTCACTTCCCCGACGGCACTGGGCAGCACCAGATCGAGGACGGGTGGCCGCGAGGCGCCCAGCACCTTGGCAGCACGCTGCCAGTTGGCCTTGATGACCGTCGCCTGCCCCGCGCCGTTCGCGACGACCTCGGCGAGCGCGCTCAGCGCGGCTGACGGCTCCAACGGGATCAGGCCCTGCGCGCCGATGTTCGCGGTCGCCGCCTCCGAAGACGCCATCCCGCCCTGGGCCCACGGGCCGAAGTTGACCCCGGTGGCCGGCAGTCCCCTGGCTCTGCGCTGCGCGACCAGGCCGTCGAGCAGGGCATTGGCCGCCGCGTAGTTGGCCTGGCCGGGTGAGCCGAACACGCTGGCCACCGAGGACGACACGATGAAGAAGTCGAGGTCGTCGTCCCGCGTCAGACGGTCCAGGTGCCAGGCGCCGAAGGCCTTCGGCGCCAGCGTGGTTCGGAATCGCTCGACGCTCTGCTGGGACAGCAGCGCGTCGTCGAGCACGCCGGCCAGATGGACCACGCCTGCCAGTGGCGCCAACTCCGCGCGGATTCGCTCGAGCAGCACCGCGACCTGCGACTCGTCGCCGACATCGGCCGCGAAGGTGTGGACGCGGCACTTGTGGCGTTCGGTGATCTCGTCGATCGCGCGTTGCGCATCCGCGTCGGGCGTGCGTCGGCTGGTCAACACGATGTCACCGGCCCCCAGTTGGGCCAGATACGACGCCATGTGCAGGCCGATCGCACCCAGCCCGCCGGTGATCAGATAGCTGCGGTCGGCGCGTGGCTGCAGCGGGTCGGGCATCTGCAGCACGATCTTGCCGATGTGCCGTGCCTGCTGCATACGGCGGAACGCGGCCTTGGCCTCGGTCAACGGATAGATCTCGGCGGGCAGCGGCGCCCACTCGCCCTTGCCCAGCCCGTCCGACACCTCGGTCAACAGGCGCCGAATCCGCTCCGGCTCCTGGATCGTGACCGTGTCCAGCGCCACGATCTCGTAGTCGATGTCGGGGCGGACCGCAGCCATTTGCTCACGGGTCCAGATGTCGCGCTTGGCGATCTCGGCGAACCGGCCGTTGTGCGCGGTGGCCCGAACGGTGGCCTCCAGGAAGCCCTCGTTGGTCAGGCTGTTGAGCACGACGTCGACGCCGGCGCCGTCGGTGTCGGCCAAAATCTGATCGGCGAAATCTGTTGTGCGCGAGTCGTAGACATACTTGACTCCCAGCTTCTGCAGCGTTGCGCGCTTGTAGGTGCTGGCGGTCGCGAAGACCACCGCGCCGTGTCTCTGTGCCAGCTGGATGGCAGCCAGGCCGACGCCACCACTGGCGGCGTGGATCAGAACGCGATCGCCCGGCTGCAACTGCGCCCAGTCGAACGCCAGTCGGGCGGTCAGCGCCGCAGCCGGAATGGTGGCCGCCGCGACCGGGCTCAGGCCGTCGGGCATCGGCGCCACCAGCTGCGCGGGCACATTGAAGCGGCTCGAGAACGCGCCCTGCATGAAGCCGTAGACCCGTTGGCCCACCTCGAATCCGTCCACACCGCTGCCCATTTGGGTGACGATGCCGGCGAAATCCCCGCCGATCGGCCCCGGGTCGCCCGGGTAGAGGCCCAGGACGTTGAGCACGTCGCGGAAGTTGAGGCCAGCCGCCTCCACGCGGACCTGCACGTAGCCGTCATCGGGCGCAGGCACGTCGGCTTCGGTCAGCCGCAGGTTGTCGATCGCGCCGCGTTCGGTGGGCGCCAGCGCGTAGTCGGCCGTTCGTGGCACCGTCAGATGTCCGCTGCGGGCCCACGGCAGCAACCGCGAGGCCAGCAGCTTGCCTTGCCGCAGGGCCAGTTCCGGCTCGTCGACCGGCGTGGCCAGCAGATCGGCCAGTGCGTGTACGGCCTCCGGTGAGCCGTCGCAGTCGACCAGCCGGCAGGCCAAGGCGGGTTCCTCGTTGATGGTGGTGCGTCCGAAGCCCCACAGCGCCGCCTGCACCGGGTCGACGGGCTCACCGGATTCGGTGGCCACGGCCCGCTCGGTGACGATCCAGAGCCCGTTCGGGAGTTTCACCCCGCCGTGTTGTGAACCGCGCTGCACCGCGTGCACGGCGCTGAGCAGGTTGGCGACCTCGTTCTCGACCCGGGCGGCCGCGTCGGCGCTCGACTCATGGACACCGGGTGCGGTGGCGCGCCAGACGACACCGGAGAACCCCATGCCGCGCTCGTGCGCCTGCACCAGTAGCTGTCCGAGAAGTTCCGGGTCGGCGGTCCGGTCGAACGGTATGCAGCCAGGCACAACCGCCGCCAACTCGTCGAAGCCGGCGATCAGCCAAGTGCCGTTGGCGGGTGCGGCGCCCGCACCGGCCGCCGGCAGCGGCACCTCGGGCCAGCCGAGCGTGTAGAGCAACCGGCCCGCATCGCCGCCGAGGCCGCGCAGCAACGCCTCACGCGGTGCGCGTTTGACGGTGAACTCGCGAATGCCCCCGAGCGGGCGGCCGTCGCGGCTGACGAAATCGAGGTCGAAAACCTGTGTCTCGCTGGTCAGTTCACTGTCGTGCCAGCGCGCCCGGCAGTAGAACCGCCTCGGCATCCGCTCCCGCAGCGTCACCTGCCCGTACCGCAACGGCAGGAACAGGTCGCTGACACCCTGTTCGGCCGCGAGCAGCGCCGGGAATGCGGGGAAAGCGACGCCGGTGCACAGGTCCATCAGCACCGGGTGCATGGGCTCACTGCCGAGGTGATCGGCGAGTTCTTCGCCGACGATGATGTCGCCGATCGCCTCGCCCTCGCCCAGCCACAACGACTTCAGCGATCCCGACCAGGTGGGTCCCCAGGCCAGTTCCATGTCGGCGAAGGTCTCGAACAGCTCCTGCGGACGCATGCGGGTGCAGCGCTCGATCGCCTCGTCGACCGGTCCGCCGTCCTCGGCCTCGGCGTCGTCGGCACCGCTCATCACGGTGCCGTCGGCGTTCAACGACCAGTCGGATTCCCGCACACCGTACGGGCGGCTGTGTACCTGGAAACTCCACTCGCCGTCCGCTTCCCCCGGATGCAGCGTCAGCTGTACTTCACGAGAAACCTTCTCGGGCAGAATGATCGGCTCGTAGAAGAAGACGTCGCGCACCCGTGCCGGTGAACCCACCGCCGCCAGCGCCATCGCCGCGTATGTCGCGCCAGGCACCACCACGGTGCCGTAGATGACGTGGTCGGACAGCCACGGCTGGGACTTGACGGACAGCCTGCTGGTGTACACGGTGTCGCCGGAGGCGAGATCCTTGGCGGCGCCGAGGATTCCCGAGGCGGCGCTGCCGGTTCCGCCCTCTACGGCGATGCCGCCCGTCTTGGGCCAGAAGCGGCGGCGCTGGAACGGGTAGGTCGGCAGTTCCAGGATGCGACGTGGCCGGCGTTGCAGTGCAGCGAAATCGGGCGGGAGTCCGCCGACGTAGGCGGCGGCCAGCGCGTCGGCGATCTGGCGTCCGTCGCCGACCCCCTTGCGCAGCGACACGATCGCCCGCGGTGCGGCCAGGTGCTCCGGCCAGACCTGCACGGCGGCCCCGGTCAGCACCGGTTGCGGACCGATCTCCATCAACACCGAGCAGCCGAGCGCCGCCACCGTGCGCACGCTCTCGGCGAACTGCACCGGCTGGCGCGAATGCCGCCGCCAGTACTGCGCATCGAGCGGGCTCTGCGCGGTCAGCACGGCGCCGGTGCGGTTGCACACCAGCGGCAATGTCGGCGCCGCGAAGGCGAACTGTGCGGCGTGCGTTTCGAACTCGTCGAGAACCGGGTCAAGCAGTTCGGAGTGGAACGCGTGGCTGGTATCCAGCCAGGTGCACCGGATGCCCTCCTCGCCGAACCTGTCGACGACCTGCTCCAAGTCCTCGCCGGGACCCGACAGCACGGTGTTGGGGCCGTTGTAGGCGCCGACGGAAACGCGACCGAACCCGCCTGCGATCTCCTCGACGTGCTTGGCGTCGGCGAAGATCGCCACCATGCGCCCGCCTTCGGGCAGGTTGCCGAACATGCGGCCGCGTTCGGCCATCAACCGGGCGCCGTCTTCGAGGCTGAACACGCCGGCCACACAAGCCGCTGCGTACTGGCCCACGCTGTGCCCGAGCACCACGTCCGGTGCGACCCCCCACGACTGCCACAGCCGCGCCAGGCCCATCTCGACGGCGAACAGTGCGGGCTGCGCGAACGAGGTGTGCCGCAAACGTTCTCCGGTCTCGCGGTCGGTGGCGAACAGCACGTCGAGCAGCGGGTGCGCCACAATGTCCGCGACCGCGTCCGCGCAGGCCGCGACGGTGTCGGCGAAAACCGGTTCGGTGTCGAACAACTCGCGCGCCATTCCCGGGTACTGGCTGCCCTGCCCGGTGAACAACCACGCCGTCGTCGGGCGGTTGGTGTGCTCACCGCGCACGACACCCGGTCGCGTCCGGTTCTCGGCCAAGTCGGCGAGGGCTTGCCGGGCACCCTCCACCGAATCCACCACCATCGCCGCGCGATGCTCGAAATGCGAACGGCGGGCTCCGGCGGTGAGACATACGTCGGCGAGGTCGGCGTCCGGATGGGCACCCATCCAGGACCCGTAGCGCCGGGCCAGCGCCACCAGCGCCTCCGGCGACCGGGCGGACAGCGGAAGCACATTGACGGACCGGTCGGTAGCGTCCGACTCCGGGCCCGGCGCCGGTTGGGCCGGCGGTTCTTCGATGACGACGTGCGCGTTCGTGCCGGTGAACCCGAAGGAGCTCACGCCGGCGCGCCGGGGCCTGCCGTTGGCCAGCCATGGAGTGGCTTCGCCGACCACCCGCACCGGCAGCGAATCCCACGGGATATGCGGTGACGGCTTGTCGAAGTGCAGGCTCTGCGGCAGCAATCCGTGCTGCAGCGACAGCACGACCTTGATCAGACCCGCTGCGCCGGAGGCCGATTCGAGGTGACCGATGTTGGTCTTCACCGAACCCATCAGCAACGGCCGATCCGCGTCCCGTGACGCGCCGTAGACGGCGGCGGCCGCCTGGACCTCGATCGGGTCACCCAGCGGCGTTCCGGTGCCGTGCGCCTCGAGGTAGTCGACGTCACCGCCGGACAGACCCGCGCGGGCCAGCGCGGATTCGATGAGCCGTTGCTGGGCACCGCCGTTGGGCACGGTCAAGCCGCTCGAGGCGCCGTCCTGGTTGACCGCGCTGCCGGGGATGACGGCGCAGATGCGGTCGCCGTCGCGCTGCGCGTCGCTGAGCCTCTTGAGCACCAGCACCCCGCAGCCTTCGCTGCGTACGTAGCCGTCGGCGGAGGCGTCGAAGGTCTTGCATCGTCCGACCGGCGACAGCATCCTGGCGCGGGAGGCGGCGACGGTGGTCACCGGGCTCAGCAGGACGTTCACTCCGCCGGCCAACGCCAGATCGCAGTCGCCGAAGCGCAACGCCTGACAGGCCTGGTGGACGGCCACCAGCGCCGAGCTGCACGCGGTGTCGACCGCGACCGCCGGCCCCTCCAGACCCAGCGCGAAGGCCACCCGCCCGGAGATGGCGTTGAGCGCGTTGCCGGTGATGAAGTGCGGCTCGATCCTGTCGATCGACTCGCTGGACAACAGGTGTGCGTACTCGTTGGCCGCGACACCGGTGAAGATCCCGGTTCGGCTGCCGCGCAACGCGGACGGCGCGTACCCGGCCCGCTCGAGGCCCTCCCAGACCGTCTCGAGTATGAGCCGTTGCTGCGGCTCTATCCAGACCGCCTCCCGCGGCGAGATGCCGAAGAACTCGGGATCGAAACCGTCGACCTGGTCGAGGAAGCCGCCCAAGCGGGTGTAGGTCTTGCCCGGGGCATCCGGATCCGGGTCGTAGAACTCGTCGATGTCGTAACGATCTTCGGGGACTTCCCGGATCGCATCGACACCACCGGACAGCAACTCCCAGAACGCCTCCGGGTCGGGTGCACCGGGGAACCGGCAGGACACCGCGACGATCGCGATCGGTTCGTCGCTGCGTATCGCCGCCGCGGACACCGGCAGCGGTGTTGCGCTGGGTACCGGCTCGTGCAGACCGAGGACCTCACCGAGCAGATAGTCGGCGGCGTCGGAAAGCCGCGGGTGATCCATCACCAGGGTGACGGGTATCTCCTTGCCGACCCCCTGCTCGAGGCGGCGCCGCAGTTCGACGGCCATCAGGGAGTCCATGCCGAGGTCGAAGAACCCGGCGTCCTCGCGGATTTCGGCGGCATCCACACGCGTCACCTCGGCGACCGCGTCGCGCAGGTAGTCGGTGAGGAGCCGCATACGCTGCTGCACCGGAGCCCCGGCCAGCCGCTCGACCAGTGCGGTCCTTCCCGACGCGGTCACCGCCTGCGCCGCCGTGGGCCCGGCTGACACCTCGCGCGCCACCTCGGCCTCGACCTCGGCAAGGAATCCACGCCTGCCTGCCTGTTGGTACAACGGCAGGAAGCGGTCCCACTCGATACGTGCCACCACCCCTTGGGCCGCGGCCGCCCCGACCACATCGGCCAGCCCCGCCAGCGCGTCGGCGGGCGCCAACGCCCGGACGCCGCGCTGTTCCAGCCGGGCGCGGGCCTCGGCGTCGGCCATGCCCGCCGACCACGGGCCGAAGTTGACGCTGACCCCGGCGATGCCCTGCTGACGCAAGCGCCAGGCCAGTCCGTCGAGGAAGGCGTTCGCCGCGCCGTAGGCGGTCTGGCCGTACCCGCCCCACACCGCTGCGATCGAGGTGGTGCTGAGGAAGAAGTCGAGCTGCAGGTCGCTGACCGCCTCGCTCAGATGCCAGGCGCCCCAGACCTTTCCGGCGAACACGCGATCGACCTCGGCGTCACCCAGCTCGCTCAGGGGCGTGGTGCCGAGCTCGCCCGCGGCGTGGACGATGCCGGCAAGGGGCGGGAGCTCGGCCCGCACGGTCGCGAGCAGGCGTGCGACGTCGTGCGCGTCGGCGACATCGGCGGCGAGGACCCTGATCTCGCAGTCGTGCTCCGCGGCCAGCGCATCGATGCGCTGCTGCAAGGCATCGCCGGGTGCGCGCCGGCTCGTCAGCACGACATGCCCGGCGCCGTGCGCGCCCAGGTATCCGGCGATCTCCAGTCCGATGGCCCCGAGCCCGCCGGTCACCAGATAGGTTGCGTCACCGCGCAGTTGCAGCGGCGTGCCACTGGGCGGCCCGGCGCGCCGTACCAGCCGGGGGCGGTAGAGCGCCCGGCCGCGCAGCGCGATCTGGTCCTCGGTGCTGTCCGCTTGCTGCGGCGTCGTGATGTGGTCGATGAACCGCGACCACTCGTCGGCGGTGCCGTCGGCCAGATCCGCCAGTCCGCCCCACACGTGGGGAAGTTCCAGCGCGGCCGCGCGCCCGAATCCCCACAGGCAACTCTGCTCCGGGGCCACGGTGTCGGCGTCGGTGATCCGCTGCGCCCCTCGGGTCACCACCCACACGGGGGCCCGCAGGCCCGCGGTGCTCGCGGCGCGCAACAGTCGCCGTGTCCCGCCCAGGATCAGGTGCTGCATCCGAAGCAGCGACCGCATCGTCGGCGTGGCCACCGATTCCAGGGCCCCGGCATGCACGACGCGTAGCGTCGAATCATCCTGTGCCACAGCACGCAACGTCTCGGCCAGCTGCGCCTCGTCGGCATCACTGCGCGGCAGCGCGACGATGCGGTGCCGGTGGCCGCGTGCGGCCAGCGCCTCGACCAGCGGCGCCAGCACACCGTTGTCGTCGCCGTTGTCGTCGCCGACGAGGATCCAGGTGGATTCCTCATCGGCATGCCCGCCGGACGGTGCGGCGGTGCTCTCCTCCCAGTGGATCTCGTAGCGGTCGTGTGCGATCGACAGCGACGTCCGGTGCTGGTCATGTTGTGCGGCAAGCCTTCTCAACACGTTCAGGGTCTGCGGATCAGCGGTTTCCCCGTCGAGGAGGGTGGCGAGCTCCTCGATCCGGCCGTCCTCGAGGAGGCGGACGGCCTCGGTCCGCACGGGATTCGTGTGTGCTCGGCCGGGCTTGGCCCGCTCGTCGTCGCGGTCGTCCGGCCGGTTCTCGGTGTACCAGTACCGGCGGTGTTCGAACGGATAGGTGGGCAGATCCAGTTTGCGTGCTCCCGGCTGGCCGAATGCCTCGAACCGGGGTAGGTGGCCGAGAACGTAGGCCTCGGCGACGGCTTCGGTGATCTGCCGATGGTCGGCGGTGGTGGGGCGCAGCGAGGCGATCGCCCGCGGCGCGGTCACCGGGTCGGGCCACGCTGCCAGTGCGGAGGCGGTGAGCACCGGTCGCGGACCGATCTCGAGCAGCACCTTGCAGTTCAGGTTGGCAAGGGTGCGCACGCTCTCGGCGAACTGCACCGGTTGGCGCGCGTGCCTGCGCCAGTAGGCGCCGTCGATCCGCACGCTTCTGCCCAGCACGGCGCCGGTGCGGTTGTCGATCAGGATCCGTTGCGGCGTGCCGAATCCGAACCGCTGCGCATACGATTCGAAGTCGTCGAGGATCGGGTCCAGCAGCGCCGAGTGGAACGCGTGGCTGGTGTCGAGCCAGTCACATCGCACGCCGTCGGCCGACAGCGCAGCCACGGCCTTCTCCAGATCGCCGGCGGGACCGGACAATACGGTGTTGGCGCCGTTGTAGGCGGCAACCGACAGTGCCGGCAACTCGTCGGTCAGGTTCTCCACGCGCTCGGCGGCGGCGAACACAGCGACCATCCGGCCACCGGCGGGCAGACTGCCGAACAGACGGCCCCGCTCTGCCATCAGCAGGGCGCCGTCCTCGAGACTGAACACACCCGCGACACAGGCCGCGGCATATTGCCCGACGCTGTGGCCCAGTACCACGTCAGGCTCGAAGCCCCACGACTGCCAGAGCCGGGCCAAGCCCATCTCGACGGCGAACAAGGCCGGCTGGGCGTAGGAGGTGTCGCGCAGGCGCTCAGTCGGATCGGGGGCGTCCACCTCGAAAACCGCTTTCAGCAACGGCTTTTCGAGGATGTCGGCGACCGCGGCGGCGCAGCGCCGCACCGTGTCGGCGAACACCGGTTCGGTGTCGAACAACTCGCGCGCCATGCCAGGGTACTGACTGCCCTGACCGGTGAACAGCCACGCCGTCTTCGGCGCCTCGTAGGACTCACCACGCACCAGGCCGGGTGCCGGCCGGTCGTCGGCGAGCGCGCCCAGTAACTCGATGGCCGATTCACGGGAGTTGACCACCAACGCGGCCCGGTGCTCCAGGTGTGCCCGGGCAGTGCCCGCCGTGAAGCACACGTCGGCCAGGGTGGCCTCCGGATGCGCGGTCAACCAGCCGCGGTACTGCTCGGCGACCTGCGCCAGCGCGGCGGGTGTGCGCGCCGAGAGCGGAAGCAGACGCACGTGTGGCTGCTCGACGGGAACCGCCGCCGACTGCGGCCGCTCGGGAGCTTCTTCGACGATGACGTGCGCATTGGTGCCTGCGAACCCGAACGAGCTCACGCCCGCCACCCTCGGCCGGTCGGTGCGCTGCCAGGGAATGGTCTCGGTCACCACCTTGACCGGGAGGCGGTCCCAGGGAATGTGCGGCGACGGGTTCTCGAAGTTGAGGTGCTTGGGCAACGTTTCGTGCTCGAGCGAGAGAACGACCTTGATGACGCCCGCGATGCCCGCGGCCGCCTCCAGGTGCCCGATGTTCGTCTTCGCCGAGCCGATCAACAACGGCCGGTCGGGTTCGCGTCCGGCGCCGAGCACCTCACCCGCGGCCTGGGCCTCGATGGGGTCACCCAGTGACGTCCCAGTGCCGTGCGCCTCCAGGTAGCCGATGTCGCCGGGGGCCAGCTGGGCGCGCTCGAGCGCATCGGCGATAACCCGTTGCTGGGCCACGCCGTTGGGCACGGTCAGCCCGCCCGACGCGCCGTCCTGGTTGACCGCACTGCCGCGGATGACGGCCCGGATCCGGTCGCCGTCGCGGATCGCGTCGTCGAGGCGCTTGATGACGATGACACCGCACCCCTCGCCGCGCACATAGCCGTCGGCGGCCGCGTCGAAGGTCTTGCACCGGCCGTCGGGGGCGAGCATGCGCGCGTTGGAGAAGGTGATCATGGCCGCCGGGCTGAGCAGGACGTTCGCGCCGCCGGCCAGCGCCATGTCGCATTCGCCCAGGCGCAGTGCCTGGCACGCCTGATGGATCGCCACCAGCGACGAACTGCACGCCGTGTCGACGGCGACCGCGGGGCCCTGCAGCCCCAGCCGATAGCTGATCCGGCCCGCGGCCGCGGCATTGGACGTCCCGACGGCCATGTAGGCCTCGATCTCGGGATACGTCAGCTCATCGGACAGCATGCCCAGGTAGTCGTGGGTGGCCAGACCCACGAAGACCCCGGTGTCGCTGTCGGCCAGCGTCGTGGGCGCGATGCCCGCATGTTCGACCGCACGCCATGCCGTCTCCAGCAGCAGCCGGTGCTGCGGGTCCATCAACCTGGCCTCGCGCGCCGACACTCCGAAGAACGGCGCGTCGAATCCCGCGCTGTCGTCGACGAAACCTGCGCGGCGGGTCACGACCTTGCCGGGAACCCCGGGCTCGGGATCGAAGAACTCGTGGGCATTCCAGCGGTCGTCGGGAACCTCCGATATCGCGTCGCGGCCCGCGCGCAGCAGGTCCCAGAACTCCTCGGCGTCGCGCGCGCCGGGGAACCGCGCCGCGTAGCCGACGATTGCGAAGCGAGTAGCCGGCTCCCTGCGACGTGCGACGGATTCCATGCCGTTGTTGTCCTCCCTGCATCGGCGGTCAGAAACATCCCGCCCGCGGGTCATCAGCCGCCCCCGAAGGTTAATCCCCGACGCACTCTATGGCATGCACCTGCGGTTTGTGCGGTCTGACCGACGGAGGTTCGGCGGACGTCGGGCAACTGTCGAAGAACCCAGAGTATGTTGATCCGGCAATGGCTTGTGTCGGCGATCCGGAGCCGGCACGAGCGGGGCTATTCGGGAGGACCAGGCTTTGCGCATCGGCAAGATCACGGTTGGCGCACTTGACGAATGGGCGCTGAGACCGGGCGCCGTCACCTCCTGGCATCCGAGCGCCGCGGCCGCCGAGAAGGCGCGCCACGCGCCGGTCAGTGCGGTACCGGTCAGCTACATGCAGCGCCAACATCTGCGCAACTACCGCGAACGGGCCGCGGCGGGACTGAACTTCTCTCGCCAGATCATCGCGAGCTGCGAGGTAGCCGGCCGCTGTGACATCGCGGCCATGGATCACGCCGTGAACGCCTACCTGCGTCGGCACGACACGTTCCGCAGCTGGTTCGCCGACGCCGGTCACGGAGAGTTCGTCCGGCATTCGATCGCCGACCCGGCCGACATCGAGTTCGTCCCCATCGACCACGGCGGTATGACGATCGAGGAGATCCACGATCATGTGGTCACGATCCCGAGTCCCCTGGAATGGGGCTGCTTCACGTTCGGAGTCATCCAGCATGACGGTCACTTCACCTTCTTCGCCGCCATGGATCATGTCCACGGGGACGCGACGCTGATCGGCACCACGATGCTGGAAGCCAACGGGATGTACTCGGCGTTGAGCGGAGGCGGTCAAGCTCTCGCGCTGCCCGCCGCCGGCAGCTTCGACGAGTTCTGTGTTCGCGAGCGCGAGCGCACCTCGGAGTTGAGCCTGGATTCGCCCGAGGTTCGGGCCTGGCTCGACTTCGCCGAGAGCAACGGCGGCGGCTTTCCCGAATTCCCGCTGCCGCTGGGCAATCCGCTGTTGTCCGACAGAAGTGCGATGACGTCGGAAGTCCTGATGGACCCCGCTCAGACGGATCGCTTCGAAACGGCCTGCGCGGCGGCCGGCGCGCGTTTCGTGGGCGGCTTGTTCGCCTGCCTCGCCCAGGTCGAGCATGAGCTGACGGGCGCTCTGACGTACTCCGGGCTCACTCCGCGCGACTCGCGCTCGGCCACGGACAACTTCGCCACGCAGGGCTGGTTCACCGGCCTCATCCCGATCACCGTGCCGATCGGGGCCGCCTCGTTCGGCGATGCCGCGTGGGCCGCGCAGGCGTCCTTCGACGCGAACCTGAATATGGCCAAGGTGCCGTATTACCGCGTATTGGAATTGGCGCCGTGGTTGAACTGGCCACGGCCGAACTTCCCCGTCTCGAATTTCTTTCACGCCGGCGCCGCTCCGCTCAACGCCGTGCTCGCCGCCGCTGATCTGGGCCTGGCCGACAATATCGGGATCTACCCGGACGGCCGATTCTCCTATCAGCTCACCATCTACATATTCCGATACGGCGCGGGCACCGTGATGGCGATCATGCATCCCGATAATCCGATCGCGAGGAAGTCCGTCGCCCGCTATATGAAGACCATGCAGTCCGTCTCCGTGCTCGTCGCCGACAGCGGGCACTGGGGACGTGTCGCATAGCGTGCGGCGACGGGTGGGGGCGACATGCGGCGGCTAGCCGATCTGGTGGTGCGGTGGCCATGGGCCGTGATCGGTTTCTGGGTGGCCATGGCCGTCGCCTTGCCGCTGACACTCCCGTCGCTCGGGCAGATGGCCGAGAAGCATCCGCTCGCGATCCTGCCCAGTGATGCGCCGTCGAGCGTCACCGCTCAGAAAATGGCCGAGGCGTTCCAGGAACCCGGTTCGGACAACCCGCTGGTCGTCGCCTTCATCAACGAGACCGGTCTGACGCCAGCCGACGAGGCCGCCTACCGCGAGGTGGTCGACGCGCTGCGCGACGACGTCATCGATGTCGTGTCGGTGCAGGACTTCATCGGCACGCCCCAACTGCGGCAGTTCCTGACCAGCCAGGACAAGACGACCTGGGTGCTGCCGGTCAGCCTGGAAGGGGAACTGGGCACCCCGCGGGCCTACGAATCCTTCAACCGCGTCGCAGACCTCGTCAGACATCGGGTCGCCACCGGCGATGTCGGGGCGAGCGGGCCGCTGGAGGTGTACCTGACCGGCCCCGCCGCCACCGTCGCCGACCTCACCGTCGCCGGTGAACACGATCGCCTGCCCGTCGAGATCGCCATCGCCGTCCTGGTCCTCGGCGTCCTGTTGCTGGTCTACCGCAGCGCGGTCACCATGCTGCTGCCGCTGGTCACGATCGGATCGTCGCTGCTGATCGCGCAGGCGGTGGTGGCCGGATACTCCGAACTGACCGGTGCAGGCGTCTCCAACCAGTCCATCGTGTTCCTGAGCGCGATCATGGCCGGAGCCGGAACCGATTACGCGGTGTTCCTGATCAGCCGCTATCACGACTATCTGCGGGCAGGCGACGATTTCGACCATGCGGTCAAGGCGGCGATGATCTCGATCGGCAAGGTGATCACCGCGTCCGCCGCCACGGTGGGATTCACGTTCCTGCTGCTGAGCTTCGCGCAGATGGGAGTGTTCAAGACGGTCGGGGTTTCCTCGGCGATCGGGATCGGCATCGCCTTCCTCGCCGGGGTGACGCTGCTTCCGGCGATCCTGGTGCTCGCCGGGCCACGCGGCTGGGTCAAACCGCGCCGGGAACTGACGGCCCGGTTCTGGCGGCGGTCCGGTATCCGCATCGTGCGCCGGCCGGTGCCCCATCTGGTCGGCAGCCTGCTGGTGCTGGCTCTGCTGGCCGGTATCGCGATCTTCGGGCGCTACAACTACGACGACCGCAAGGTGGTTCCGGCGTCGGCGCCCAGTTCGGTCGGTTACGCGGCGTTGGAACGTCATTTCCCCATCAGCCAGTCCATCCCCGAGTACATCCTGGTCCAGTCGCCGCACGACCTGCGCAATCCGCGGGCGCTGGCGGATCTGGAGCAGATGGCCGCGCGCGTCGCGCAGCTTCCGGACGTCGGATTGGTCAGCGGCATCACCCGGCCGCTCGGCGAGGTGCCGCTGGAGTTTCGGGCGACCTACCAGGCGGGCATCGTCGGTGACCGGCTCGCCGACGGATCCAGCCAGATCGGGCGACGCAGCGGTGACCTCAACCGCCTGACCGACGGCGCGAACACGCTGGCCGACAGCCTCGCCGACGTCCGTGGTCAGATCAACACCATCGCGCCCAGCATCGAGGACCTGGTCGACACGTTCTCCGCGGTGCGCACCGAGTACGGCGGTGACCGGTTGGTGCGCGATGTCGACACCGCGGCCAAGCTGGTCGCCAGCATCAACGCACTCGGCAATTCCATGGGCGTGAACTTCCGCGCCGTCAGGGACATGTTCGCCTGGATCGGCCCGGTGCTCGTCGCACTGCAGGGCAACGCCGTCTGCGACGCCAACCCGTCCTGTGTCGACACCCGCATGCAGTTTCAGCGCCTCGTCGCCGCGCGCGAGGAGGGCAGCCTCGACGAGATCAACGGTCTGGCTCAGGAGTTGCAGGGGGTCGAGGACCGGCAGACCCTCAACGAGGCGGTCGACAAGCTGAACGCCGCGATGGCGAACGCCGCCAGAGTCGTCGACGCGATGGGGTTGGACCGCCCCGGTGGTCCGGAAGCGGGCCTGTCCGAGCTGCAGGACGGTGCCGACCGGCTGGCCTCCGGTAGCCGAGAGGTGGCGGGCGGGGTCGACGAACTCGTCAACCAGGTCAAGGTGATCGCGGCCGGACTAGACGAGGCGTCGGACTTCCTGTTGACGATGCGCAACAACGCCACCGACCCATCGCAGGCGGGTTTCAACATCCCGGCCGAGGTGCTGAATCTGCCGGATTTCGAGAAAGCCGCCGAGGCCTACATCTCACCGGACGGCCGGTCGGTGCGCTATCTGGTGCAGACGAAGCTCAACCCGTTCAGCTCCGAAGCGATGGACCAGGTCAACGAGATCTCGAACATCGCCCGAGACGCCCAGCCGAACACCATGCTGGCCGACGCCACCATCTCGATGGGCGGATTCCCCGTCGCCTTGCGTGACACGCGTGACTACTACCGGCAGGACATCCGGTTCATCATCGCCGCGACCCTCATCGTCGTGCTGTTGACGCTGATGGTGTTGCTGCGGGCGATCATCGCGCCGCTGTATCTCGTCGGCTCGGTGGTGGTCTCGTACTTCGCGGCCATCGGTGTCGGGGTACTGACGTTCCAATTGATCCTCGGTCAGGAGTTGCATTGGAGCGTGCCACCGTTGGCGTTCGTGGTGCTGGTCGCGGTCGGCGCGGACTACAACATGCTGTTCGTGTCGCGGCTGCGCGACGAGTCTCCGCACAGCGTGCGCTACGGCGTCATCCGGACCCTGAGTTCGACCGGCGGTGTGATCACCGCGGCGGGCCTGATCTTTGCCGCCTCGATGGCCGGCCTGTTGTTCTCCAGCATCGGCCTTGTGGTGCAGGGTGGCTTCGTGATCGGCGTGGGCATCCTGCTGGACACCTTCGTGGTGCGCACCATCACGGTGCCCGCCGTCGCAGCGCTGGTCGGGCGGGCGAACTGGTGGCCGTCACGGATGGCCGACGCCGCGCCCGCCACCCGGCTACGGCCGATCCGACGAGCTGATTCGGGAGTCTCGTGACCACGCCGCCGGACTCCTCGCTGCTGTCGATGGTGCACGGTCGCGCCAGCCTGCGGCCCGACGACGTCGCGTTCCGGTTCACCGACTACACGCTCGACGCCGCTGGTGTCACGACCAGCCTCACCTGGGCGCAGCTGGCACGCCGAACAGTGAACGTGGCGCACGAGATTCGGCGATACGGGGCGGCCGGCGACCGGGCGGTGATCCTGGCGCCGCAGGGCCTGGAGTACATCCTCGCCTTCCTGGGAGCCATGCAGGCGGGACTCGTCGCCGTGCCGCTTCCACTTCCCCATCCCGGCTCCAGTCATGACCGCGTTGACGCCGTCCTCGCCGACACCGCACCCGCCGTCGTACTCACGACGTCGGCGGCAGTCGTCGACGTCGGTGACATCGTGTGCCAATCACACTCGGCGACACCGTCGATCGTGGTGATCGATGCGCTGGATCTGGACGCCGATCAGCGGCCGAGCCTGGGGCCGAGCGAGTGGCCCGGCATCGCTTACCTGCAGTACAGTTCCGGTTCGACCCGGCTGCCGACTGGGGCGGTGATCTCACACCGCAACCTGCAGGCGAACTTCGAGCAGTTGATGCGCACCTTCTTCGCCGGTGTCACCACTGATGTCACGTTCGTGTCGTGGTTGCCCTTCTACCACGACATGGGTCTGATGCTGGGTGTGTGCTGGCCGATCCTCAGCGGCTATGGCGCCGCCCTGACGAGCCCGGTCGCGTTCCTGGAGGAGCCGGCCAGGTGGATGCGGGCACTTGCCGAGAATCCGCACGCCTTCTCGGGGGCGCCCAATTTCGCGTTCGACCTGGCCTCCCGCAAGACCGCCGACGACGATCTGGCCGGGCTCGACCTCGGTGGGGTGCTGGGCATCATCAACGGGGCCGAACGTGTCGAGCCGGCCACCTTGGAACGCTTCGCGGACCGGTTCGCGCACTTCAACTTCCGCGACCACATGCTGCGCCCGGCATACGGCCTGGCCGAGGCGACGGTCTTCGTCACCGCAGGCACGTGGTGTGAGTCCTCGCCGTCGGCTCACTTCGACGCCGCCGAACTACGGGCGGGCCGGGTCCGCCCGTGTCCACCGGGCCAGGGTACCGCCCTGGTCAGATACGCAGTGCCACAATCTCCTTCGCTACAGATCGTCGATGGTGAGACCTGTCGGGAGTGCTCGCCGAATCTGATCGGTGAGATTTGGGTGCACGGCGACAACGTCGCCGAGGGGTATTGGCGCAAACCGCCGGAAGAGCAGACCTGTTTCGGCGCAACGCTTGTCGAACCGTCTCCCGGCACGCCGGCGGGTCCATGGTTGCGAACCGGCGACCTCGGGTTCGTCCATGAGGGCGAGTTGTTCATCGTCGGCCGCATCAAGGACCTGCTGATCATCCGGGGTCGAAATCATTATCCCGAGGACATCGAGGCGACGGTTCAGGAGATCACGCGGGGCCGGGTCGCGGCGGTATCGGTCCCCGCCGACAGGGCCGAGAAGCTGGTCACCGTCATCGAGCTCAAGCAGCCGGCCGACCTCGACGACGACGCGTTGCGCCGCCTCAGTGCGGTCAAGAGCGACGTCACCGCCGCGATATCCAACGCGCACGGTCTGAGCGTCGAGGATCTCGTTTTGGTGGCGCCGGGGTCGATCCCCACGACGACGAGCGGCAAGGTCCGCCGCGCCGCCTGCGCAGAGGAGTATCGGCAGGGCCGACTCACTCGGTTGGACGGCTGCCCCGCCGGGTCGGCGGAGTAAGGTTCGGTGCAGTGCGACGGCGCGGGAGCTGATGTGGGGAGAGTGGGGATGAAGCGACTTCTCGCAGTCGGCACCACGTTCACGACCATCGGTGCCGCCGGCTGTCTCGGCCTCGGTATCGCGACGGCCGACGACGCGCCGGTCCCGCCGCCGACACCCGCCGCCCCGTCGGACGCTGCGCCGCCGCTGGGTACACCGGGGCGCGCGTACGCGCTGGGCGGGGCGCACGTGCTCGGCATTCCGTACGACGAATACATCATGCGCACGGGCGCGGACTGGTTCCCGGGCCTGGACCGACAGATCGTCGACTACCCCGCGGGCCAGGTCCAGGGGCACACGCTCGAGCGGCTGTTCCCGGGTATCGGCGACTTCGGTGACCGCTATGTCCCGGGCCTGGGGCTCGACGGGCCCAGCGTCGGCGAGTCCGTCGACGTCGGAGGGCCCGACCTGATCAGCGCGATCCGCGAGGGCGGGCGCGGCACCGCGATCGGCCTGTCCGAGGGCGCGATGGTGCTCAACGACGCCCAGGCTCGGCTGGCCTACGACCCCGCCGCGCCGCCCCCGGACCAGTTGAGTTTCGCGATGTACGGCGACCCGGTGGCGCGCCACGCCTTCGGGGAGAGCTTCCTGACCCAGATGTTCCCGGTCGGCAGCGTGGTGCCCTCGCTCGACTACCGGATGCCGCCGCCGGTGGAGAGCCAGTACGACACCTACCAGTTCGTGTCGGCCTACGACAGCATCGCCGACTGGCCAGACCGGCCCGACAACTGGCTGTCGGTCGCCAATGCGATCGTCGGTCTGGCCACCGGACACACCGCCGTCGCGTTCACCGAGCCGAGTATGGTGCCGCCCAAGAACATCCGGACCACGGTCAACTCCCGCGGCGCCAAGACCACCACCTTCATGATCCCCGAAGAGCACCTGCCGCTGGTGCTGCCGTTCAAGTACCTGGGAGTGCCCAAGGAGACCCTGATCGAGCTCGACGCGGTGCTCAAGCCCTACGTCGACGCGGGCTATTCCCGCAACGACAACCCGCTGACCGCGCCGATCACCGTCGACCCGGTCAACGGCTACGACCCCGCGGCCGTCACCGCACCGGCCACCCAGGCCGCTTTCGGCGGCGGTGCCGACCCGGTGTCGCAACTGCTGTCGGGCCTTCAGTACGTGCTGAACAACCAGCCGGCCGCCGAACCGACGCCCTGACCGCCGCTAGAGTCCGGCGAACCCCACCCCGAGCAACACACAGCCGATCGCGGCCAGCAACAGCGAGATGCCCCGACGACCCTGCGACCGCAGCCACTCGTACAGCGCCGACATCGCCGCCCGGGTGCGGTCCGGGGCCAACAGGTAGCACAGCAACGGAACCTCCACCAGCGCGAACGCCACCACGTTGAACAGCACCAGGGCGCCGAGCTGAACCGCGGTCGCGGCGCCGGAGGCGACGATCAATGCCAGCGCGGCGAGGTAATCGATGGACGGCAGCGCGATGCCGAGGCCCGCGACACCCGCCGTCCACAGCGACCGGCCGGTGAGCACGCCCCGGGCACGCGTCGCGAGCGGTTCGAACCTGTCCCCGCTCAGGGCCGCGACCTCACGGCCGCGACTCCACACGCCGGTGGCCACCAGCGCCGCGTTGAGCAGGATGACCGCACCGACCACGATCTGCGCCATGGGCAATGTGAAATCGGCGGACCCCAGCGCGGGCCGCAGCAGAAACAGCACCACCACGCCCACCGCGGTGCCCATCGCGAACCCGCCGGTGAGAAAGGCGAGTAGCTGCCTGCGCGGCTGCGGGCGGTTGATCATCACGACCGTCATGCCCACCCGAAACGGCTCCAAACTGACCGCGAGGGCCATCACCAACAGCGGGATCCACATGACGAATGCTCACGTTACCGACTCGCGGGCCCGGTGCGGGCCCACCCGGACGTGGCCACCGCGCGCCGTCACGTGTGAAGATGGACCGCGTATGAGCGCAACCGATCTGAGTCCGGCGACGCTTCGCGAAGCATTCGGCCACTTCCCGTCCGGCGTCATCGCGATCGCCGCGGAAGTCGACGGCGCCAAGGTCGGGTTGGCCGCCAGCACATTCGTCCCGGTGTCGCTGGACCCGCCACTGGTGTCGTTCTGCGTCCAGAACACCTCCGAGACGTGGCCCAAGCTGAAGGACCTGCCGTCGCTGGGCATCAGCGTCCTCGGCGAGCTTCACGACGAGGCGGCCCGCACGCTGGCGGCGAAGACCGGCGACCGCTTCGCCGGCCTGCAGACGGTGTCGCGCGGGTCAGGGGCGGTGTTCGTCGAGGGCACCAGCGTCTGGCTGGAGAGCGCGGTCGAGCAACTGGTGCCCGCCGGGGATCACACGATCGTCATTCTGCGGGTCCGCGAGATCACGGTGCACTCCGACGTGGCGCCGATCGTGTTTCACCGCAGCGCCTTCCGCCGCCTCGGCGACCGGTGAACGGCTGGTGTCGGGTCAGGGGCGGGCGCTCAGTTCGTCGCGATAGCCGTTGATGCGCTGGTCGAGTTCGTCGGCGTCTGCGGTGCGGCCCTCCTTGCGGGCCAGTTCGGCACGGGCGGAGAGCTCGCGGATCGCGGTGCGAATGTCGTTGATGCTCTGGGGCTTGTGAACAGTCACGGTGCTGCCTTTCTGGAGTGAGTCCATGCTCCTCACGTCCGCTGGTTGATTGGCCGCTATCCGCAGGCTACCCACGCGCCCCGCGACATCAACGTCTTCTGAAGATCTTGCTGCCGAGCCATACCACCGGGTCGTACTTGCGGTCGGCGGCCCGCTCCTTCATCGGGATCAGCGCATTGTCGGTGATTTTGATGTGCTCGGGGCAGACCTCGGTGCAGCACTTGGTGATGTTGCAGTAGCCGAGGCCGTGCACCTCCTGGGCGTCCTCGGCGCGGCGTTCGTGCACGTCGAGGGGATGCATGTCGAGTTCGGCCTGACGCATCAGGTAGCGCGGGCCTGCGAACGCCTGCTTGTTCTCCTCGTGGTCGCGCACCACGTGGCAGACGTTCTGGCACAGGAAGCACTCGATGCACTTGCGGAACTCCTGCGACCGGTTGACGTCCTCCTGCGCCATCCGGTACTCGCCGGGCTGCAGGTCCTTAGGCGGCGTGAACGCCGGGATCTCTCTGGCCTTCTCGTAGTTGAACGACACGTCGGTGACGAGGTCGCGGATCACCGGGAAGGTGCGCAGCGGGGTCACAGTGATGGTCTCGTTCTCGTCGAACGTCGACATCCGCGTCATGCACAGCAGCCGCGGGCGGCCGTTGATCTCCGCCGAGCAGGAACCGCACTTTCCGGCCTTGCAGTTCCACCGCACCGCGAGGTCGCCGGCCTGGGTCTGCTGCAGGCGGTGGATGATGTCGAGCACCACCTCGCCCTCGTTCACCTCGACGGAGAAGTCCTCGAGTGCGCCGCCCTCCTGATCGCCGCGCCAAACCCGCATCTTCGCCTGATAGCTCATGCGTCGCTCCTTGACGAGTGGTTGGCCAGCTCTTCGGGGGTGAAGTACTTCTCCAACTCTTCGATGTCGATCAGCTCCAGCAGGTCGTCGCGCATCGGCACCTGGTCCTGCTTGGTGATCGCGATGTCGGGGACGATCGGATCGCCCCCCTCATCGTGGCTGGCGCGGCAGACCAACAGGGTCTTGCGCCACGACGACTCCATCGACGGATAGTCGTCGCGGGTGTGGCCGCCGCGGCTCTCGGTGCGCTCCAGCGCGGCCTTGGCGATGCACTCGCTGACCAGGATCATGTTGCGCAGGTCGATCGCCAGGTGCCAGCCCGGATTGAACTCGCGCCCGCCCTCGATCTGCACGCGCTTGTAGCGGTCACGCAGCTCGGTGAGCTTGTCGAGCGCCTCCTGCACCTCCTCGGCCTTGCGGATGATGCCGACCAGGGAGTTCATCGTGTCCTGCAGGTCAAGCTGCAGCGTGTACGGGTTCTCGGCGGCCTCGCCGTTGGTGGCGCGCTCGAGCGGCTCCAGCGCCAGCTTGGTGGCCTCCGACAGCGCGTCATCGGACACCGTCGGCCGGTCCGACAGCGCCCGGACGTAATCCGAGGCGCCAAGGCCGGCCCGCCTGCCGAACACCAGCAGGTCGGACAGCGAGTTGCCGCCCAGCCGGTTGGAGCCGTGCATGCCCCCCGCGCACTCCCCGGCCGCGAACAGCCCGGGTGTCTTGGCGGCGGCGGTGTCGGGATCGACCTCGATGCCGCCCATCACGTAGTGGCACGTCGGGCCGACCTCCATGGGCTCCTTAGTGATGTCGACCTCGGCGAGCTCCATGAACTGGTGGTACATCGACGGCAGCCGCCGCTTGATCTCCTCGGCAGGCAGCCGCGAGGCGATGTCGAGGTAGACGCCGCCGTGCGGGGTGCCGCGGTCGGCCTTGACCTCCGAGTTGATCGCACGGGCGACCTCATCACGGGGCAACAGGTCGGGGGTGCGGCGCGCGGAGTCGTTGTCCTTGAGCCACTGGTCGGCTTCGTCGACGGACTCTGCGTACTGACCCTTGAAGACCGGCGGAATGTAATCGAACATGAACCGCTTGCCGTCGGAGTTCTTGAGCACCCCGCCGTCGCCGCGCACGCCCTCGGTGACCAGGATGCCCTTCACGCTGGGCGGCCAGACCATGCCGGTCGGGTGGAACTGGACGAACTCCATGTTGATCAGCGTCGCGCCCGCGCGCAGTGCCAGGGCGTGCCCGTCGCCGGTGTACTCCCAGGAGTTCGACGTGACCTTGTAGGACTTGCCGATCCCGCCGGTCGCCAGCACCACCGCGGGGGTCTCGAAGACGACGAACTTGCCGGTCTCGCGGAAGTACCCGAAGGCGCCCGAGATCCTGCCCCCGTCGAGGAGCAGTTCGGTGATGGCGCACTCGTGGAAGACCCGGATCCGAGCGTCGTAGTCGCCGAGCTCTTCCTTGTCCTCCTGCTGCAGCGAGACGATCTTCTGCTGCAGGGTGCGGATGATCTCCAGGCCGGTGCGGTCACCCACGTGGGCCAACCGTGGGTAGGTGTGCCCGCCGAAGTTGCGCTGGCTGATCCGCCCGTCCTTGGTGCGGTCGAACAGTGCGCCGTAGGTCTCGAGCTCCCAGACCCGGTCGGGCGCCTCCTTGGCGTGCAGTTCGGCCATCCGCCAGTTGTTCAGGAACTTCCCGCCGCGCATGGTGTCCTTGAAATGGACCTGCCAGTTGTCCTTGGAGTTGGCGTTGCCCATCGCCGCCGCGCAGCCACCCTCGGCCATCACGGTGTGGGCTTTGCCGAACAACGACTTGGTGACGACGGCGACCTTCAAGCCGCGTTCGCGCGCCTCGATGACCGCACGCAGACCCGCGCCGCCGGCACCGATCACGACCACGTCGAATTGGTGCCGTTCGACCTCAACAGCCATGAAAATTCCTCACTAGCAGTGTTTCGAAAAGCCTGTCAGCCAATGAATCTCAGGTCCGAGATGGTTCCGCTGGCGACCAACATGATGTAGAAGTCGGTGAGCATCAACGTGCCCAGGGTGATCCACGCATACATCTTGTGCCGAGCGTTGAGCCTGCTGACCTGTGTCCACATCCAGTACCGCACCGGGTGTTTGGAGAAGTGCTTCAAGCGGCCGCCGACGACGTGCCGGCAGGAGTGGCACGACACCGTGTAGGCCCACAGCAGGACCACGTTGGTCACGAGGATGACGTTGCCCAGTCCGAACCCGAAGCCGGAGGGCGAGTGGAACGCCAGTATCGCGTCGTAGGTGTTGATCAGCGAGATGATGACGGCGATGTAGAAGAAGTACCGGTGGGTGTTCTGGATGATCAGCGGGAACCGCGTCTCACCGGTGTAGGTGGCGTGCGGTTCGGCCACTGCGCAGGCGGTCGGGGCCTGCCACACCGTGCGGTAATAGGCCCCCCGGTAGTAGTAGCAGGTCAGCCGGAACAACAGCAGGAACGGCAGTGAGACGGCGGCGTAGGGCAGCCACCACACGTCCGGCAGGAACTGGCCGAAGTGGCTGGCTTCGGGAATGCAGCCGGTGCTCACGCACGGGGAGTAGAAGGGCGTCAGGTAGTGGTACTCGGCGACGTAGTAGTTGTTCTGCAGGAACGCGCGCACCGTCGCGTAGATGATGAAGGCGGCGAAGCCCAGGTCGATGATCAGCGGCGACTGCCACCAACGGTCCTTGCGCAGTGTGCGCTGAGGGATCTCGGCGCGGGTAGGCGAGAAGACGCCGGTCGCCTTGCGGTCGGCGGTGGGTGCGCTCACTGTTGCCTTTCGGTGTCGGTGTAACCAGGTGCAGACGGTAGTCCGCCGCTATCAGCGGACGCCGCCGAGCCCCTCGTCGTCGACACCGCGCCAGAAGTCGGTGTCGTACTGAGTATCCGGAATCGGGATTCGCTCGCCGGCGTGGTGGTGCGCCACGCCACGGGTCAGCTCCAGCTCCTCGGCGTCGATGTCCAGGCGGTCGATGTCGTTGAGTATGCGTTCGGCATCGTTGACGATGCGACGCGTGGCGGGGGTGTCGCCATACCTGGACGCCAACGAAGTCACGCACCGGCGCAAGCTTCCGATTAGCTCGTGAAGCTCGGCAAGTTCGGCAGTGCTGGACATTTGACCTCCTTGGGCTGAAGGGTGTCACTGATCACAGTACGACACCGGATGCTGCCTACATCATGCGGTGCCGCGTGAGACAGATCACGTCAAACGGAGAGGACCAGGCACGATGCCAGACGAAGTTCTCAAGCGACGAGCCGAGGCCCTGCTTTCGCTGCACCGGCCGGGTGACCCGGTGATCCTGCCGACCGTCTGGGACGCGTGGTCGGCGACCGTTGCGGCCGGTGCGGGGTTTGCTGCTCTGACCGTGGGCAGCCATCCGCTCGCCGACTCGATCGGCAAGCCCGACAACGAGGGGATGACTTTCGGCGACGTCGTGACGCGGGTGGAGCAGATCACCGCCGCAGTGGACGTGCCGGTGTCGGTCGACATCGAATCGGGGTACGGCGAGCCCGCGGCGCGCCTCGTCGAGGGCCTCCTCGAGGCAGGCGCGGTCGGGCTCAACATCGAGGACACCGTGCACAGCGAAGGCGGCAGGCTGCGTTCGGAGGTCGAGCACGCCGAACTGGTCGGGGCGCTTCGGGAGGCTGCCGATTCCGCCGGTGTGCACGTCGTCGTCAACGCCCGCACGGATCTGTTCCTGCGCAAGGACGGTCCGGAAACCGATCGCTTGGACCGGGCGATCGCCAGGCTGACCAAGGCCGCCGACGCGGGGGCCGATGTGCTCTACCCGGTCGGCCGCCATGACCCGGACACGATGCGGCGCTTGACGTCTGAGCTACCCCTTCCGGTGAACGCGATCGCGCTGCCGGACCAGGACGACCCGGCGTCGTTCGGCCCGCTGGGTGTCGCGCGGGTCAGCTTCGGGCCGTTCCTCCAGGGCGCCCTGGCCACTAGGGCCAAGGAGTTGTTGGCGCGCTGGGTGTGAACGGCGAAGCCGGTGGAACCCGCTGGGCTCCACCGGCTTCGTGCGGTTACTTGCTCTCGATCGCGATGCGCTGCGCCTCGGCACCCTTGTGGGCGCCGGTCACGCGGACCGTCAGCACGCCGGCGTCATACGAGGCCGAGATCGCCTCGCCGGTGACGTGGTCGGGCAGTCGGAACGAACGCCGGAACGATCCGTAACGCACCTCGCGCAGGGTGCGACCGTCCTGCTGCTCGGCCCGCTCGTCGCGGCGCTCCCCATGGATCACCAGATGACCGCGCTCGACCTCGACGTGGACGTCCTTGTCGACATCGACGCCGGGCAACTCGACGCGGACCAGTGCGTCGTCACCGTCCTTGACGATCTCGGATGCGGGGGAGAACCCGCCGGCGAACCAGTCGTCGGCCGTCGCGGGCCCGAAGAAGTCGCGGACCCACCGGTCGATGTCCCACGCCGGGCGCGTGCGCAATGCCAGAGTGCTCATGTTCCTGCCTCCTGATGTGCTGGGACCGGCACCGCGCCGGTCGGCTACTTACTTGAACTTGAGTCGATGACGCTCATGTTCCGGACCGGTGTTCGCTGTCGGCGAAGGGTCGTCCCGCACTCTCACAACCGGCCGTCCGCGCCGGTGAGCACACCGTGATCGGCGCTTCACACGAGGCGACATTGCGGCAATATCGCCTGCTTAACCTCGCGGCATGCGGTCAACGAAGAACGTCGTGGTCGTCGGCCACGGCATGGTCGGTCACCGGTTCGTCGAGGCGCTGCGCTCGCGCGACGTCAACGGTGTCTGGAAGGTCACCGTGCTCGCCGAGGAGTCCGACGCCGCCTACGACCGGGTCGGGCTCACGGGCTACACCGACCATTGGGACCGCAGCCTGCTCGCGCTGACCGGCAACGACTACGCCGGCGACGACCTCGTCGACCTGCGTCTCGGCAGTAAGGTCACCGGCGTCGATCGGGACGCCAAGTCGGTGCACACCGCCGACGGGAACTCTCTTGAGTACGACGCCCTGGTGTTCGCCACCGGCTCGTACGCGTTCGTCCCGCCCGTGCCGGGCCACGACCTGCCGGGTTGCCACGTCTATCGCACGCTCGACGACCTCGACGCGATCCGCGCCGACGCGATGCGGGCGCGCGAGGCAGGCGACGCCCCGGTCGGGGTGGTCATCGGCGGCGGCCTGCTCGGGCTGGAGGCGGCCAACGCGCTGCGCGCGTTCGGATTGACCGCTCACGTCGTCGAGATGGCGCCGCGGCTGATGGCCCAGCAGCTCGACGAGGCCGGCGGTGCGCTGCTCGGCCGGATGATCGGCGACCTCGGCATCGCCGTGCACACCGGAGTCGGCACCCAGCGCATCGCGCCCGCACAACGCAACCGCCCGGTGCGGCGCTCCGCCGACAACGACCTTCTGCGGGTGACCCTGAGCGACGGTAGTTTCATCGACGCCGGGCTGGTGATCTTCGCCGCGGGCGTGCGTCCGCGCGACGAACTGGCTCGCGGGGCCGACCTCGGTATCGCCGAGCGCGGCGGCGTGCTCACCGACCGGTCCTGTGTGACAACCGATCCCGCCATCTACGCAGTCGGCGAGGTGGCCGCCATCGAAGGTCGCTGCTACGGCCTGGTCGGCCCGGGCTACACCAGCGCCGAGGTGGTGGCCGACCGGCTGCTGGGCGGCGCAGCCGAGTTCGGCGAAGCCGACATGTCGACCAAGCTCAAACTGCTCGGGGTGGACGTCGCCAGCTTCGGCGACGCCATGGGCAGCACGCCGGATTGCCTGTCGGTTGTCGTCAACGATCCGGTCAAGCAGACCTACGCCAAGCTGGTGCTCTCCGACGACGCGAAGACGCTGCTGGGCGGCATCCTGGTCGGCGACGCGTCCGCCTACGGCATCCTGCGGCCAATGGTCGGCGAGGCGTTGCCCGGCGACCCGCTCGGGCTGATCGCACCGGCCGGATCAGACGGTGGGCCATCGGGTCTCGGGGTCGGGGCACTGCCCGCCGCGGCGCAGATCTGCTCGTGCAACAACGTGGCCAAGGGCGACCTCACCGAGGCCATCGCGGGCGGGTGCGCCGACGTGCCGAGCCTGAAGAAGTGCACGCTGGCGGGCACCTCGTGCGGTTCCTGCGTGCCGCTGCTCAAGCAACTGCTCGAGGCCGAAGGCGTCGAACAGTCCAAGGCGCTGTGCGAGCATTTCAGCCAGTCGCGCGCCGAACTGTTCTCGATCGTCTCGGCTGGGCCTTCTGACTCGACCAGGACCTTCTCCGCCTTGATCGAGCGCTTCGGCACCGGAAAGGGTTGCGACATCTGCAAACCCGTGGTCGCGTCGATCCTCGCGTCCACCAGTTCGGAGCACATCCTCGACGGCGAGCAGGCCTCGCTGCAGGATTCCAACGATCACTTCCTGGCCAACATCCAGAAGAACGGCAGCTACTCGGTGGTGCCGCGGTCACCCGGTGGGGAGATCACTCCTGAGCAGCTCATACTGATCGGCGAGATCGCCAGGGACTTCGACCTCTACACCAAGATCACCGGCGGCCAGCGCATCGACATGTTCGGCGCGCGGGTCGACCAGCTGCCGGAGATCTGGCGCCGGCTGGTCGACGGTGGGATGGAGTCCGGCCACGCCTACGGCAAGGCGCTGCGCACCGTTAAGAGTTGCGTCGGCAGCACCTGGTGCCGCTACGGCCAACAGGACTCCGTCGACATGGCCGTCACCATCGAAAAGCGCTACCGGGGCCTGCGCGCGCCGCACAAGATCAAGATGGCGGTCTCCGGGTGCGCGCGCGAATGCGCCGAGGCGCAGAGCAAGGACGTCGGCGTCATCGCCACCGAGCAGGGCTGGAACCTGTACGTGTGCGGCAACGGCGGGATGTCGCCGCGGCACGCTCATCTGCTGGCGGGCGACCTCGACGACGCGACCCTGATCCGCTACATCGACCGGTTCCTGATGTTCTATATCCGCACCGCCGACCGGCTGCAGCGCACGGCGCCGTGGCTGGAGGCGATGGACTTCCCGGACAAGACCGGCCTGGATTATCTGCGCGAGGTGGTGTGCGACGACTCCCTGGGTCTGGCGTCGGAATTCGAGGCGGCCATCGAGCGTCACGTCGCGGGCTACGCGTGCGAGTGGAAGGGTGTGCTCGAGGATCCCGAGAAGCTTTCCCGATTCGTGTCGTTCGTCAACGCGCCCGACGTCGTCGATCCGACGGTCGAGTTCACCGAGAGCTCGGGACGCAAGGTCCCGCTCGCAGTAGATATGGGAATGCCGAAGGTGCCGCAACGATGACCGTGCTCGACGAGACCGCGGTGTGGACCACCGCCTGCCGCTACGACTTCCTGCTGCCCAACCGGGGCGTGGGGGTGCTGCTCGCCGACGGTGCCCAGGCGGCGTTGTTCCGACTCGATGACGGGTCGCTGCACGCGGTCGGCAACATCGACCCCTTCTCGGGGGCTGCGGTCATGTCGCGCGGCATCGTCGGTGACCGCGGAGGACGCCCGACAGTGCAGTCACCGATCAAGAAGCAGGCCTTCGCCCTCGACGACGGTCGCTGCCTGGACGACCCCGACGTCTCGCTGCCGGTGTTCGCGACCCGGATCACCGCCGCTGGCCGCGTCGAGATCGGCGCCTGACTCACGCGGCCAGCGGCATTTGCGCGCGGCGGAACCGGTTGGCGATCAACCGGACCATCGCCGGGTGCGTGCCCAGCGGATCGGCCACCGCGTCGGCCCCGCTGTTGCGTAACCGGTCCTGAAAAAGCCCGTCAGCCAACAGGTATGACGCCACCACGACACGCCCCACGCCGTTGCGCCTGAGCCGGTCCACCGCATCGGCCACCGACGGTTCGCCGGTCGCGGCGAACGCCAGCTCCACCCGGTCACCGATCACCGCCGACAGCAGTGCACAGGCTCGGCGCAGATCGGACTGCCCTTGTCGATCCGAGGTGCCAGCGGCGCAGAGCACCACCGAGTCCCCCGGTCGCCATCCGCATTCGGCCAGCCGGTCCAGCAGCACCCGCGTCATCTGCGTGCCGGGTCCCAGCGCATCGGTGATCGTCACCTTCGGATGTCCGCTCACCGCGACGTATTCGCCGATGTCGGTGTTGACGTGATAACCGCGAGACAGGAAGGCCGGCACCACGACGGCGGGTCCGGACAGGGTGTTGAGCACCTCGCTGGGGGTCGGGCCCACCACGTCGACGAACGCCACGTGGATCTGTGAGTTCAGGAAGCGCGAAACCCGTTCGGCGAGATCACCGATCAGTGTGATGCCGCTCGGCTTGCGCGTACCGTGCGCCACCAGCAGTCGGTTCACTGCGCGAACGCCTTATCGTCATCGATGGCCAGGCGGTAGCCGCGTTTGACGACGGTGGACACGATGTTCTTGTCGCCCAGCGCCGTCCGCAGCCGCAGCACCGCGGTCTCCACGGCATGGGTGTCGGTGCTGCTACCCGGCAGCGCACGGAGCAGGTCGGCGCGCGACACCACCGCGCCCGGGCGGTGGGCCAGGGCCCGGATCGTGGCCATCCCTGCCGGGGAGACCGCCTTGACCACGCCATCGACCAGCACGCAGGTGCCCCGGATCTCCAGCAGATGCCCGGCCACCTGCACCGTGCGTGAGCACAACATCGGTAGCTCGTCGGTGATATGACGGGCCAACGCGCCCAACCTCATTCGCTCAGGCGCCGATGTCGGAACACCGAGGCGCGCGAGCGGCCGGGCCGTCACCGGGCCGACGCACATAGCGTGCACGTCGCCGCGCAGTGCAGCCAGCACCCGGGACTGCAGGCCCATCTCGTCGGCGCGCAACAACACCGAGGCGACGGCGGGTGCCGAGGTGAAGCTGACGGCGTCGAACTTCTCGTCGGCGATGCCAGCCACCAACTGGTCGAACTCGCCGTTGCGCGGCGCGGGATGCCACCGGTACACCCGGATCGGCACGACCTCGGCCCCTGCGGCGCGCAGCTCGTCGAGGAACTCCGGGAACGGGTCCCAGTCCTCGGTTGCACCGTGCAACTGGACGGCGATGCGCCGGCCGGCGATACCGCCTTCGACGAGGTAGTGCAGCACTTCGCGCGACGACTCCGACTCCGGTGACCACTCCTCGGGCAGACCCGCCGCCCGCAGCGCGCCGGTGGCCTTGGGGCCGCGCGAGACGACGCGCGCCTTGCCCAGCGCGGTGATCAGCTCCGCGGCCAGTCCCCAGCCGTCGGCGGCGGCGATCCATCCGCGCAATCCGATGCCGGTGGTGGCGATCACGATGTCGGGAGGCGCCTCGATCAGCGCCTCGGTGTTCGCCCGCAACGACTCGTCGTCGGGCAACGGCACCATCGCGATCGCGGCCGCGCTCGTCACCGTAGCGCCCCGGCGCTGCAGCAGCGCACTCAGTTCGTCCGCTCGGCGGGCGGAGGTCACCGCCACCCGGAACCCGGTGAGCGGTGCCCAGTCGGGCTCACTCATGTGATCTGTGTAGACAGCTCATGTTTCGCAGCGATTACTTGGCCATTGCGTGGTCGTGTCCGTGCCCCGCCAATACCCATGAAACCGACGCTAGCCAGGCTTTATTGCCGCGCGGTGCCCGGTGGTGACCCGGCTGTGAACTTGCGCTCACCCGGCATCCGGCGGGGGTGTGAGCGCTACCAGACGTCGCCGTCGCGCCAGTCGCAGGTGATCTCGGCGGCGGTGTCCAGTTCGAGGCCGTCGGGAAGGGCGACGGGCAGCACGAACAATGCGTTGTCGTCGTCCGGTGTCCGGGTCAACCCGGCCGGCGCCAGCACCGACGTGGGGCCCCGCCAGGGCAACCAACCCCTGGCCATGTAGATGTGCCGGGCGGCCTCGGATGCGCTGAGCGCCCCGAGTTGGTACGCGCCGCGCAGCACCTGCTCGACACCGTCCATCACCGCCCGCGCCAGTCCCTGGCCGCGCCAGTCCTCGCGCACGGCGACGCCTTCGACGTAACCGCACCGCAGCGCGGTGTCGCTGAAGAGCAGCCGACGCTGGACCACGGCCGCATGGGCGATCAGCGCGCCGTGGTCGAAGATCATCGCGTGCATGCCGCCCAGTGAGTGTTCCCAGTCCGCGTCGGTGAAGTCGCCGCCGAAGGCCTCCATGACCATCCGCCGCGCTTCCTCGCGGGTCTCGGGATCGAGGTCGCTGGTGTGGATCAGACGCGCCGTGTGGATGCGCACGACCGGAGCAAGCGAGTCCTGAACATACACACTGCGTTTCTACCAGCGTGGCGCGCCGCTGTCTGTGCTGACGCGCTCGGCGGCGGTCAGGCGTGGCCGACCGGCCGTCGCGGGTGCGACCAGTGCATCCGCACCGTCTGCCCCGGCCGGACCTGGGCGATCTTGTCGATGTCGTCGTCGGTGATGACGCCGATCACCGGGTAGCCGCCGGTCAGCGGGTGGTCGGGGCCGAGGATGACCGGAAAACCGTTCGGCGGCACCTGGATCGCTCCCCGGGTGGCGCCCTCACTCGGCAGTTGACGATCCGGCCTGCGGTACTCCAGCGGCATGCCGACCAGGCGCATGCCGACGCGGTCGCTCCTGTTGGTGGCCTGCCAGTTGGTGCGGACCAGGATGTCGGGGTCGGCGAACCAGTCGTCGCGCGGGCCGGGCACCACCATCAGCTCGACCACCTCGTCGGAGATGGCGGCCACCGGCGCCTGGTCCAGTTCGGGGAAGTCGGCGGTGTGCTCGCCGATCGGCAGCACGTCGCCGGGCCGCAGCGGCTCCGGCCCGATCGCCGACATCACGTCGTAGGAGCGCGAGCCCAGCACCGGCTCCACGGCGATGCCGCCGCGCACCGCCAGGTAGGTCCGCAGCCCGGCGTGCGGTGCGCCGAGCGTGATCACCTCGCCGTCGTGGGCGTGGTGAATGCTGTTGGTGCCGAACGGGATTCCATTCACCGCTGGGTCGGTGTCCGCGCCCGTGACGGCGATCGCGACCCCTTCTTTGCCTGCTCCGCGAACCCTTGCCGTCAGTCCGCCGAACGTCACCTCGACGGTGGCGCGATCACCCGGGTTGGCGACCAGCCGGTTGGCCAGCGTGTGCGACCGGCGGTCGGCGGCACCGGAGCGTCCGACGCCCATGTGTGCCAGTCCCGGCCGACCGAGGTCCTCGATCAATGCCAGCGGTCCGGACTGCAGGATCTCCAGTGTCGTCACGATCCGGCCTCCCGGAACTGCACCCACATGCCCGACGTCAGCAGCGCCGGATTCGCCCGCTCGATGTCCCACAGCACCGCGTCCGTGTGTCCGATGAGCTGCCATCCGCCCGGCGATCGGCGGGGGTAGACGCCGCTGAACTCACCCGCGAGGCCGACGCTGCCTGCGGGCACGGCGGTTCTGGGTTCGGCCCGGCGGGGCACCTCGAGGCGAGGGTCGCCGCCGACGAGGTAGGCGAAACCCGGGGCGAACCCGCCGAAGCCGACCCGCCATGGCCGCCCGGTGTGCGCGGCGACCACTTCGTCTGCCGTCAGTCCCGTCAGTTGCGCGACGTCGTCGAGGTCCGGACCGTCGTAGACCACATCGATCGTCACGTCGGGGGTGCCGTCGGGAGTCAGCACCGCATCGGCGTCCGTTCCGATCCGCAGGGCGGCCAACCGCTGACGGGTCGGTGCCTGATAGCGCGGTCCGGCCAGCTTGAGCAGCACCGTGCGCGCGGCAGGCACAATGTCAAGGACGCCGGGCAGGTCCGCCTGGCAAATCGCCTCGGCGAACGTCAACACTGCGGCGGTGCCGTCGAACTCGAGCAGCAGCGCCGCGTCACCGTAGTCGAGGACGGCGACGGGTCCGGCGTTGCCGGCCTCCGCGTCCATCCTGTCCGCTGTCACGCTCATGACCTGAACTTACCCGCGAGTAGCTACCGATAGTCCTGGTCTGTGAACCTTGCCAGAGGAGCCTTAACGAAGCCTCAAACGGCGGGCTCGTACGTCGGCTCGCGCTGTTTGATGAAGGCGATCACGCGGTACGTCACGGGTAGTACGACCACCTCCACGCCGGTCTTGTACATCCAGCCCAACGCCACGTAGACACCGAAGTCGCGCCACGTGCTGATGCCGATCGCAGTGGCGGCGATGCTGCAGAACACGAGGGTGTCAGCGAACTCGCCGACCACCGTCGAGCCGATCAGCCGGGCCCACAGTTGCTTCTCCCCGACGCGGGCCTTGATGCGCACCAGCACGTAGGCGTTGAGCGTCTGGCCGACGATGAAGCCGGCCAGGCCAGCGATGACCAACTGCGTGAACGGCTTGACCACCGCTTCGAATGCCGCCTGGTTGGTGTAGAAGTCGGCGGGTGGCAGCACGGCGGTCAGCCAGAACGTGGACGCAGCCAGCGCCTCCATCGCGAAGGCGATGAAGATGGCCCGCCTGGTAGCCCGGAACCCGTACACCTCCGACAGGACGTCGCCGATCACGTAGGTCAGCGGGAAGACCAAGAAGCCGCCGTCGGTGATCAGCGACCAGTCGCCGACGATCGGCCCGAACGCGATGCCCTTGGTGGCAGCCACGTTGGAGATGAGCACCAGGCCGGTGAACACCGCGACGAGGGTCGGATAGTAGGCCGATCCGGTCGTGGCGAACCCGCGGTGCTGCTTTTCCAGGGTGGCGCTCACCCGGCCATCCTGTCAGGCGAGCGCTGCCGCGATGCGCGCCGGCAACTGGTCGGCCACCACCGGATAGGACAGCGGCGAGGCGAACGCGATGGCGCCCGCGAGTTGCTTGCCGGTGAACAGGTTGCGCTTCCCCGACTGGGCGACCCACGGATCGGCCAACAGCGCGGCCTGCTCCTCGTCGCTCTCCGTCGCCCAGATCAGCAGGTCGGCGTCGTCCACACCGTCGGCGACGCCGAACCCCATCTGAGACAGGAAATCGTTGCGCCACCGCGGCGTCAGCGGTTGCGGTTCGCCGTCTCGCAGCGCGCCTGCCAGCAGCAGCACCCGCGTACCGGCGAACTGGGGGTTCGCCTCGGCGACCGCCGTGAACTTCGACTCCACCGAAGCGATCAGCGCCTGCATGTCGTCGTGCTTGAACACCGCCTGCCCGATCGTGGCGGCCTGGTCCTGCCACGGCTCGAAGAAGGCATGGCGGCCGGACTGTGCGACGGTCGGCGCGATGGCTGACAGCCTTGCGTAGGTTTCCTGGTCGAGTCCGGCATTGGTGGCGACGATCAGATCGGGCCGCAGCGCACCGATCTGATCCACCGCGACACCGTCGGCGAGGCTGAGCACGGTGGGCTCGGCATCACCGAGGATCGGTTGGGCCCAGGGCCATACGCCGAACGGTTCGCCGCCGAACCAGACCGTGACGGCGACCGGGATGACGCCCAGGGCCAGCAGGTCGTCCTGTCCCGTCAGGCCGGCGCTGACCACACGCTTCGGCGGCGCCGGAATCCGGGTCTCGCCGAACACGTGCGCGACGGTGACCGACCCGTCGTCGGCGACCGCCCCCGGCTTGGTCGAACTGCAGCCTGCGACGACCAGCGCCACGCCGGCGGTGGTCGTCAGGAAGGCTCGCCGGGTCAGCCGCGTGGACACTGAGCGAGCGTAACCACCCGCGAGCCGATGTCGGCGCACGACGAACTACAAGATGACGGTGGATGACGAAGACGTCGTCCACCGTCATGCGGAACATCTGTTGTCTTCGCTCCTCACATGAGCACTAGCTGTGCGAGAGCTTCTTGTTGACCAGCCGGGTCAGCCAGCTGGGGGAGAACCGCGAACCCGTGGCCATAACCTTGGTCTGCGACCCGACGGGGAAGTGCACCTGGTGGATCGCGCGGCGAAGGAACGGCGGCTCGACGGCCTCGAGGATCGCATCGGCGATGTCCTGAGCGGTCAACCGGATGCCGAGCGAATCGGTGGTGCCGGTCTTGACGTTGTCGGTCATCGCGGTCTGGACGTACAGCGGCCACATCGCGATGACGCGGATCCCGTAGCGGTTCCACTCGATGTCGAGCGCCTCCGTGATGCCGCGGACGAAGAATTTGGTAGCGCTGTAGTTCGCCAGCTCGGCCTGACCGTAGATCGCCGAAGCCGATGCCAGGTTGACGACGACGGACCTCCGCCTCTTACACAGATAGGGGAATGCCGCGTACATGCCGTTCACAACCCCTTTTGCGTTTATGTCGATCTCTTTGAAGTGACCGGCGAGGTCCAATTCTTGGAAGCGTCCTGCCCGCAGAATTCCGGCATTGTTGATCATCACGTCGAGTCGGCCACCGACTGCTGCGGCGAATTCGCCGACACGCTGACTCATCTCGTCCGGATCCGTCACATCGAGATGGCCGGTGTGTACGGTCCCGCCCAGCCCCTGTATGTCGTCGGCGAGCGTCTTGAGACCAACCTCGTCGATGTCGTAGCAGCCCACGACGAACCCATTGCGTGCGAACGTGAGCGCAGTCGCTCGCCCGATTCCGGCGGCGGCTCCGGTGATGAAGACGGCTTTGATTGGCATGACCCATGATTGCCCACTTCTGACCGAAACTAGCCGGAGGTTCCGGTGACGGTTCCAGTCAGGCCCCACCCCATCCCGCCGTCGTGTCGTACACGGGAGCCGGTTCAGTTCTTCACTTCACCACCGGATGAGACCGGCATACCGGCCTCGACGAAGTCGAGCACTCGGTACATGTCGCCCTCGGCTGATCCCTGGGCGCGGTCGATCGCCGCTATCAGAGCGCCGGTCAGCGCGGCGTAGAACGCTCGTGCCTCGAGCTCGTCGAGGTCGCGGCGCAACCGGCGGCTCTCGGTCGCGACGAGTTGCTTGGAGGATTGGAGGTAGGCGTCGAATTGGGCCGCTTTCAGCTCGGGCACCGAGAACACCACTCGCTGTCTGGCTCGCTCGAACGCCCAGTCGCTTTCGGAGAGCGTGGCGACGGCGATCTCCAGGGCGCTGCGGAATGCGGCGAGCGATGACAGGGTCGCCGGTTGCCGGGCGAGGACGGCGAGGAACAGCCGCTGCAGGTCGTCGGCCATCAGCACGGCTTCCTTGGTCGGGAAGTAGCGGAAGAAGGTGCTCGGTGAGATATCGGCCGCTTCGGCGATCTGCTCGATCGTGGTGGCGGCGTAGCCGTTGGCCTCGATGAGCCGGATCGCCTCCCGGCGGATCGTGTCGCGGGTGCGCAGCTTCTTGCGGTCGCGCAGACCGAGGCTTTCGTGTGTGACCCCCATGGCAGGGATTGTGTCAGGTCAGTAGCAGGGACACAGCCAGTACGACCATCGTCACGGCGATCAGCCCGTCGAGTACCCGCCACGTCGTCGGCGTGGCCAACACCCGCGCGAGCCGGCGCGCGCCGAGGCCGAGGCTGAAGAACCAGACCGCGCTCGCGATGATCGCACCGACGCCGAACAGCCAGCGCCCGTCGCGGTGCTCGTTGGCCAGCGCGCCGAGCAAGACGACGGTGTCGAGATAGACGTGCGGATTGAGCCATGTCAGCGCTAGGCAGGTGAGCAACACCTCGAGAAGGCGTGCCGATCCGTGCCGTGCCGGGACGAGCGCCGTCGGTTGCCACGCACGTCGTGCGGCCAGCGCTCCGTAACCGACGAGGAAGGCGGCGCCGCCCAGTTTCACCGCGGTCAACGCGCTCGGGTGCGCGCCGATGAGGGCGCCGAATCCTGCGATGCCCGCCGCGATCAGCACCACGTCCGAAACCGTGCACACCGCGGCCACCGCGAGCACATGCTCACCGCGGACACCCTGGCGCAGCACGAACGCGTTCTGGGCGCCGATCGCAGCGATCAACGTCAGCGAAGCCAGGAAGCCGACGACCAGGGGTGAAGCCATGTCGTCGAAGGTAGGCACCCGACCGACACCAGTACAGCTAAATAATCTCACTACAGATTAGTTCTGCTAATGGCAAGGCGCATACCGCCGACGCGGGTTCCGGCCTGCGTGAATCACTCGGCGACATCGTGGGCACGCCTGGGGTAGTGGCGCAGGTACGTCTCATCGGCCGAACCCACGTCGCAGTCAACCGAGCAGGAGGGTGGCATATGCACTCCACCTACGAAACGACTCCACGCGCCCTGCGCACATCCGCCGATGTGCTGCGGGCAACGGTGCTGGGAACGGTGCCGATCGCCCTGTTCTCGGATAGCGCCGAGGGCGCCGTGCGACTTCTGGTGGTGTTCCTTGCCCTGCTGATCCCGCGGATCGCGCGCCTCCCCGAACCCGTCGACTTCGCGGTGTGTGTGGCGCTTTCGTTGGCCACGTTCGCCTCGGTGTTCAACTGGTACCGAGATGTCATGTGGTTGGACTGGATGGTGCACGCCGTCACGACCGGCACCCTTGCCCTCACCGTCTTCGTCCTGCTGCTACGCGCAGCGTGGACGCCCGAGGGCCACCAGTTCTCCGGCGCTGCGGTCGTCGTCCAGGTCGCCTTCCTCGGGGCCACTCTCGGCGTGGTCTGGGAACTCTACGAGTTGTCGGTCGGGACGTTCACCGCCGTACGGATCGCTGTCGGATACGGCGACACCATCGCCGACCTCGCCATGGGCGTGCTGGGGTCGATCCTCGCGGGTGTGGCGTTGGCCGCTGCCCTACGCGACCCGCATCGGACGACGGTCGGGCGACGCTGACCGGGAACGAGGTGTACCGGTCACCGGCCGGTCGACACTCGCCTTCAGGCGGCACGCTGCCGTGACCGCGACAGCGCCGCGACCCCGGCTCCCACCACGAGAACGAACACGCCGCTCGCGAGCACGGTGATGGCCAGAATGCGTCGGTCCTCCAACTGCATTCGGCACAGCTCGGTGTAGTTGATGTCGACGATGACTCCCCCGGGGACCGGTATGTTGGCGGCGTTGCCGTCATCGAGGGCCCGCGCATCCGACAGGTCAGGGGAGACCGCAGTCCCACAGTCGACGGTTCGCAGTTCGGGTGAGACCGACACCGGTGCGAACAGTCCTATCGCGCCGGCGATCAGCATGACGACACCGACGAACACGGCAATCAATCGCATGCGCACTTCGTACCCTCTGCGGCGTCGGTCATACCTGTAATGGCGGGCCGCAGCGGCGCGAACCCGGTATCACGCAGGGCCGCCGTGGGTACCTTCCCGCATGAGCAGCAACAGACTGGTTCCCGCGCTCGCCGCCGCCGGTGCGGCGGTGCTCGTCGTGTCGGGATGCTCGAGCGGCTACAAGGCGATCGGCACCCATACCGCCGTGGTGCAGATCAACGGAGTCGAAGTCGGTGAGCCACTCCCGGTTCGGTGTGAACAGGTCAGGTGGGACTGGCGCATCGAAACACTGGAAGAGACGCCGGGCTTCACCGCGCTCGTACAGACGGGGGACACGGTCGTCGCGCGGGGCGTCATGCTCGAGCGACTGGGCGGCTTCACCGGAAGCTACTGGGACGGCACGGTCGGAAGCGCCGATGCCGAGGTCACGAATCGCACCTTCCGTGTCACCGGTACCGCCAAGGGCTACTACCTTCGTGACCCCTCCGATACCACCACGGCGGAGTTCGTCATTCGTACCGACTGTTGACGACCGAAGCGAACCAACCCGACGCGCCGAGGGGAGTGAGTTGCGTTGACCGACAACGACGGTGAAGATTACGGGCATGGCCGCGCCGCAGAAGACCCGCAGGAGTGACAACGGGCTGATGACCGACCAGGTGGACGCGGTGTTGCGCGCCTCGCGCGCGCTGGTCGGTATTGCCGCCACATCGCTGGCCGCCGTCGAAGATGTGGTGACGGTTCCGCAATGGCGGGTGCTGGTGCTGGTGCACACCCGCGGGCCCATGAATCTGGCATCGGTGGCGGCCGAGTTGGACGTCAATCCCTCCAACGCCAGCAGAACCTGTGATCGGTTGACTCGAGCGGGGTTGCTGAACCGGCGGGAGGCCGAATTCGACCGCCGCAACGTCACCTTGACCCTGACCGCAGCCGGCCGACGTCTGGTGCAGAAGGTGACGCGCCAGCGCCGCACCGCAATCGAGAAGGTGTTGGCCACCATGCCGGTCGGTGACCGGGACAGGTTGGCCGATGCCTTGGAGGTGTTCGCCGCGGCCGCCGGAGAGAAGCCCGACGGGGGCAGGGTGGTGGCCGCGCTCTGGCCGCCGCCGCGCTGACTAGGGTTCCGCGGCCGCACCGGCGGGCGTCTGGGCGGACTGTGCCGCGGCCAGGGCTCGCACCGCGCGGTCGGTGAAGGCCAGCGCCGGCACCGCAAGCAGCACCCCGGCCACACCCGCGACGACCGCACCGGCAGTCAACGCGACGAGCACGGCCAGCGGATGCAACCGCACTGCTTTGCCCATGATGAGGGGCTGCAGGACGTTGCCCTCCAATTGCTGAACGGCTAGCACCAGCGCCAGCGTGAGCAGCGCGAACACCCAGCCCTTGGCCAGGAACGCCACCACCACGGCCAGAAATCCGGTCACCACCGCGCCGACGAAGGGAATGAAGGCGCCTAGGAACACCAGCGATGCGAGGGGCAGCGCCAGTGGGATCCCCAAGATGACCAGCCCCACCCCGATGCCGACCGCATCGACGAACGCGACCACGAAGGTGGCGCGGATGAAGCTCGTCAGGGCGGTGAAGCCGGCTACACCGCCATCCCGGACCCGGTCCCGCACCGATGCGGGTAACACGGTGGTGATCGAGCGGTAGATGTGCCGTCCGCCGTGGAGAAAACTGACAAGCGCGAAGATCGCGATGAAGACGCCGCCCACGAACTGCGTGGTCGCGCTGGCCGTGGACAGCACACCGGAGGTCAGGCGCGCCTGCTGGTCCTGAAGCGCAGTGATCGCGGAGTTGACGAAGCTGTCGATCTGGCGCTCGCTGAGTTCCAACGGTCCGTCTGTCAGCCAGCGTCTCAGGGAATCGATGCTGACGGTGATCTGCTCGAACAACTCCGGTAAGCCGTCGATCATTCTGGTGCCCACGAAGGCCAACAGGCCGCCGAGAGCACCTAAACCGCCGAGCAGAACGAGAGTGACGGCCAGACCGCGTGGCACCTTGTGCCTGTTGAGAGCGTCGACGGCCGGAAGGAACAGCGCACTCAAGATCAGCGCCACCGCGAGGGGCACCACGATCAGGTTGAAGCGCTTGAGCAGCCAGACCAGCACCACCGCAGCCAGCAGGAATAGCAGCAGCCGCCAGATCCAGGCGGCCGCCCTCTGCACGCCGACGGGAACCAGACCGTCGTCTGACCTCGTCGACATCTACGGGCCTGCGTCGTTCAATCCGCCGACGGCTGCGCCGCCGGGGTGTCCCACGTGACGATGGCGAAGATGATCACCACGTTGAGGGCGATCACCACGACGGACCACACCGGGTAGTACGGCAGCCAGAGAAAGAACAGGACCATCGAGGCCAGCGACACGCTGATCGCTGCGACACGCGCCCACAGCCAACGGAACATCACGGCCAGGCCCACCAACGCCATCGCCACCCCGAGTCCGATGTGAATCCAGCCCCAGATCTCGACGTTCAGCCGGAACACCCACGCCGGCTCGATCACGATCAGCTCGTTGATGAACATGGCGGAAACGCCCAGCAACGCCGTCATGAAAGCGCTGGCGAGCAGCAGCCCGCCGGATGCGAAGGAGGCGACAGCGCCGAGCTGCTCTCGCCGCAGGTCCTTCGAGCGGTCTGTCATCGTCATCACCACCTCTTGTCTCGAGCCTTAGTTCCCTGCATTCGGGCGTTCATACATGCCGGTGATCGGCATGATCGATGTTGGCGACGTGGCATTTATTGCGGTTTGGCAACGATTGCAACCCGATCGCGTCGGTCTCTCGGGGACCGGGTAGGCCCCGAGCAGGACCGATCCCCGACCGAGGAGACCACCATGACCGTCGCGCTCAGTCGCCCGCAGCCACCCGGCCCAGTGACTGCCCAGGCAGCCGACCGGCCCGCGGCTCCACCGCCTGAGCACGAACCGGTGGAAACCGTCGCCTCCGAGCGGATCGACATCGACGAGCTCTTCCGCCGGATGGCGGACAGCTCAGACGACGTCGAGCGACAACGCTGGCGCCGCCGCATCATCACCGCGTGCATGCCGATCGCCGACCGCATCGCCTGGCGGTTCGTCGGCCGCGGCGAACCTCCCGAAGACCTGCTGCAGGTCGCCCGCATCGGCTTGATCCACACCGTCGACCGTTTCGACCCGAACCGGGGGCACTTCCTGTCGTTGGCGGTGCCGACGATCCGGGGCGAGCTCAAGCGGTACTTCCGCGACAACACCTGGACCGTGCGGGTGCCGCGCCGGATGCAGGAGACGCAGATGCGCCTGCGAGACGCTGTGAACACCCTGTCGCAACGACTGTGCCGCGCGCCCACCAACGACGAACTCGCCCGAGAACTCGACGTGAGCCCCGAGGAACTCGCCGAATCGCAGAACGCCAACTGGGCGTATCAGCCGCTGTCCCTCGATTCCCCCGTGGGCGCGGCGGAGTCGACGACCAATGACACCCTGGGCTCGTTACAGGGTTGCGACGATCCGCGCCTCGGCCATGTCGAGGATCTGATGGTGGTCCACGACGCGCTGGCCGAACTCGACCCGCGGCGGCGCGCGGTCGTTGGCATGATCTTCTTCGACTGCCTCACCCAGCGCGAGGTGGCTCAGAGGCTCAATGTGTCCCAGGTGCAGATCTCCCGATTGCTCAACGACACCCTGTGCCGCATCCGGCAGCGGGTCTGCAGCGAACTACCGGCCGCCTGACTCGACCGACCAGGGGGAGTTCTCATGTGGTTCGACGACTGGACCGGCATCCTGCGCGTGGTGCTCGCCGGCGTCACCGCATATGTCGCGGTGGTTGTCCTGCTGCGTGTCTTCGGCAAGCGAACACTGGCCAAGCTCACCGCCTTCGACTTGGTGGTGACGGTCGCGGTCGGCTCCACCCTGGCCACCATCTTCCTCAGCTCCGATGTGGCGATCGCCGAAGGCGTGACGGCACTGGCGCTGCTCGCAGTACTGCAGACCGGTGTTGCGCTGATCGCCTCTCGACTGAAGAGGGGTCGCTCGATCGTGACCTCGTGCCCCACCCTGCTGCTCACGCACGGCCGCTTCCTCACCGACGAGATGCGCAAGGCGCGGATCAATCCGGCCGACATCCGCCAAGCGGCACGGTCCTCGGGGCAGGGAGATCTAAACGCCATCGCGGCCGTCGTACTGGAGTCGGACGGATCGCTGAGCGTCATCAGCGAGGACGACCTGGGTGATCATTCCGCGTTGGCAGAAGTCGAGAACCGCTCGGAGCTCACGCGACGGGCTCGGTGATGCGGCGCTCGGAAGTGCCACACAGGTGAAAAGCTCTAGGGCATGCGGACACAGCTGCTGGCCCTGGAGATCCTGCCGGAGTCGACGCTGCGGACAGTCGTCGACTCGATGGTGCGATTGGTGGAGGCTGCGGGTGCGGTCATCATCTTCATCGGTGCCCTGATCGCGGTCGGTCGCTTCACCGTCTCGATGCTGCGACGCGACGCCGGCCAGTTCTCCTCGGTTCGGTTGACGTTGGGGCGATTCCTGGCGCTGGGGCTCGAGTTTCAACTCGCTGCCGACATCTTGCGCACGGCCATCTCGCCCTCGTTCGACCAGATCGGCAAGCTCGCGGCCATCGCGGCCATCCGGACCGCGCTGAACTTCTTCCTGGCGAAAGAGATCGCCACGGAACAGGAGGCGCTGCGAAGACGGTCCAGCTCGGCCACGGACGAACCGACGTCCTCCTGACATGGCCTGGGCTGTCGATCTGTCGTGGCTGGTGGCGGCTTGCGCGCTCGTCTTGTCCGCGGCTGTGCTGGTCATCTTCCGAAGGCTTGGTCCTGCATTGCACGTCCTGCTCGACCTCCTGCTCGCGGCCGGACTGCTTCGTCTCAGCGCCGACGCGTCCTGGGACGTCATCGCCGTCGCGGCCGTCGTCATCGCGCTGCGCAGGGTGCTGGCCGCTACGTTGCTCGGCAGAACCGCAGAACCCGTGTCGGCTAAACAGAACGGCTAAGGATTTCGTCTCGGCATTAGCATCGTTGAGGTGCAAATCGACGGCCAACAGCTCGCGGCGTTCGCGGCGGTGATCGAACACGGAACATTCGACGCCGCGGCGGCGACGCTGCACGTCACACCCTCTGCGGTCAGCCAGCGCATCAAGGCCCTCGAACAGCGGGTGGGCCAGGTGCTGGTGGTGCGGGAGAAGCCGTGTTCGGCGACACCGGCCGGAGCGCCGTTGTTGCGGCTGGCGGCCCAGACGCTGATGCTGGAGTCCGAGGCACTGGCCGAGATGGGCGGCGGCAACGTCGACACGCCGAGAATAGCGTTGGCGGTCAACGCCGACTCGATGGCCACCTGGTTCACCGCGGTATTCGCCGAGCTGGGCGATGTTCGCTTCGACATCCGCATCGAGGACCAGGACCACTCCGCACGGCTGTTGCGCGAGGGCGTGGTGATGGGTGCGGTGACCACCGAGCGCAGCGCGGTGTCGGGCTGCGTGGTGCGACCCCTCGGCGTGATGCGGTACGTGCCGGTGGCCAATCCGCGGTACGTGCGACGGTATCTTCCGGACGGCTTCACCGCCGCGGCAGCGGGGCGGGCGCCGTCGCTGGCCTGGAATCGCGATGACGCCTTGCAGGATATGTTGGTGCGCAAGGTTTTCCGACGTCACATCGCCAGGCCGCAGCATTTCGTCCCGACCGCGGAGGGCTTCGGCGCCGCGGTGCGCGCCGGGCTGGGGTGGGGGATGTACCCGGAGGCGCTGGCCGCCGACCTGCTGGCGGACGGCTCCTTCGTCAGGATCTCGCGGGCCCATCTCGAGGTTCCGCTGTTCTGGCAATGCTGGAAGGTCCACAGTCCGATGGTCACCGCCGTCACCGACGCGGTCGGGTCGGCCGCCGCGGCGCTGCGGCCGCGCTAGCTGGATGCGCGTGGTCCACTGGTTCACCGCTTGAAGCGGCGTTTCACGGGAGTGGCTGGTGTGGTTGATGTGCTGTGATGGACTGTCGGAGGTTTACTGTCGACGTGCAGGGGGCAGTTCATGACCATGTCCAGCCGCGAAATGCTGTTGGGCCGCTATGAGTTGAGGGGAGTCCTCGGTTGTGGCGGGATGGCCGAGGTGCGCGACGGATGGGACACCCGCCTCAACCGTGCTGTTGCCGTCAAGCTGTTACACCCTGCGCTCAGCGCCCAGCCCGACATCCGCCGCCGCTTCGAGGACGAAGCTCGCTCTGCGGCGGCGTTGAGCCATCCGAACATCGTCAGCGTCTACGACTGCGGTGACGACGACGGCAGGCCCTTCATCATCATGGAACGGCTGCCGGGGGACACGCTGCACGACCGCATCGCGACCGGGCCGGTGCCGCCGAATCAGGTGCGGGCAGCCCTTGCCGACGTGCTCGCCGCGCTGAGCGTCGCGCACGGCGCCGAGGTACTGCACCGCGACATCAAACCGGGCAACATCCTGGTCGCCGGCGACGGCACCACGATGAAGGTCGCCGACTTCGGCATCGCCAAGACGGCGGGAGCGGCCCACACGATGACCGGCCAGATCATCGGGACGATGGCCTACATGAGCCCCGAGCGCATCTCGGGTGCCCCGGCTTCGGTCGCCGACGACCTGTACGCCGTCGGAGTCATCGGCTACGAGGCACTGACCGGTCGGCGGGCGTATCCGCAGGACAATCCTGCGACACTGGCGCGCGCGATCATCGATGCCCCGCCCCCGTCGCTGGCCGCCGTGCGTCCGGATCTCGATCCGGCGCTGGTCGGCGTGATCGACCGCGCGATGGCACGGGACCCCCGGCAGCGGTTCGGTTCCGCCGAGCAGATGCGCGCCGCGCTGGGCGGGAGCCGTAGCGCACTCTTTGCAGGCGCGGCCCAGACGGCCGGGGCGCGTCCGATGACCAAGATTCTCGACGAGCCGGTGCCGGTCGGCGCACCGGGCACCTTCGTCGCCCCCGGTGCGGCGTACTTCGTCCCCAACCGCCGGCGCCGCCGACTCACCCGCAACCAGAAGTTCCTCGCCGCAGCCGGTGTCTTCGTCGCGTTGACGGTGGGTGTGTTGGCACTGGCAACCGACCCCTCGTCCACCACCCAGGTCACCGAGCCGGTCAGCACCAGCAGCCCGGCGGCCACCCCGCCGCCCCCTCCGCCGCCCCCTCCTCCGCAACCGGCGTACACCCCGGTGTTCGAGGACGGCGATGACGACGGCAAGAAGGGCAATGGCGGTCGCGGCAACGGTAATGGCAACGGCAACAAGAAGCGCGATTAGCCGTTGCTGCGCCCGGCGTCGGGAAGCTGATCGACGACCCGTCGGCCTCGCATCGCCGGCTCCGGTGATGCCTCTCGCCCCGCCGGTGGGTGGCGCTAGGGTGGCCACATGTCGAGCACCGCGGGTGTTGGTGCGGATGCCCGCAGGAGGCCCAAGGACCGCAAACAACAGATAGCCAGGGCGTCGGCGGAGGCGTTCAGCGAACTCGGCTACCACGCGGTCAGCATGGAGGACATCGCCTCTCGCGTCGGGGTCACCGCCGCATCGCTCTATCGGCACTACGCGGGCAAGTACGAGCTGTTCCGCGCCGCCGTGCTCGGTCTCGGCGAGCAGTTGGTGTCCTGCACCGACTTCGTAGACGACGACCCATCCACACCGGCCGAGCAGTTGTGGGACAGCATCGTCGACGCCCTCATCCAGACCACCCTGCGCAACCGGTCCAGCGGTGGGCTGTACCGGTGGGAGGGCCGCTACCTGCAAGCGGCCGACCAGGCACAGCTCAACGAGCAGATCAAGCTGGTCAACCGCCGGCTACAACGCCCGCTTTCCGAACTGCGACCCGGCCTGGCGAGCCGGGAGCGGTGGACGCTGTCGTCGGCGGTGCTCAGCGTGATCGGCAGCATCACCGATCACCGCGCCAAGCTGCCGACCGATGATGTGCGAATGCTGTTGGCCCGCATGGCGCGCGACATCCGCGCCGCCGAACTGCCCGGGGAGGCGGTCGATTCCACGCCGCTGCCCGCGTTGCCGATCGGTGCCGCCGGTGACTACGAGAAGATCCTGCACTCGGCCATGGTGCTGTTCAACGAGCGCGGATACCGCGAGACCGGGATGGACGACATCGCCGCGGCGACCGGCTTGCCGTTGTCGAGTATCTACCGGTTCTTCGGCGGCAAGAGCGCGATCCTCGCTTCGGTGTACCGGCGCGCGGCTGATCGGGTGTCGGGTGATCTCGCGCTGATCCTTGCGACGACCGGTGATCACCGCGAAGTGGTGGGGCGCCTGATCGACGCGTACATCTGGCGGTCCTTCGTCGACCCGCAGCTTGCGTACGTCTACTACGCGGAGCGGGTCAACGTGCCCGCCGAGGATCAGGTGGCGCTGCACAACATTCAGCGCGCAACGGTCGAAGCCTGGGTGCAGCAGGTGGTCGGTGCGCGTCCGCAGATGCCTGCGGCGCAGGCGCGGTTCGCGGTGCACGCCGCCTTCGGCCTCGTTGTCGACCTCGGCCGCCTGGCCCGGTACGAGAACAGCGAGTCGTCGCGGCTGATCGTCGGTCGACTGCTGAGAGTCATTCTGCTTGGCCCGGATTCGGCTCACCGATCCGGCGCCGGTCCCGGCTGACCCATCGGACACCATTGGGTTCGCTGCGCGTCGCCTTGTGGCCGCGGCGGGTCAGCCGATCTCCGTCTCCCCGGACGCGTCGGCCGGCGACGAGGACCGACTCGCGGCTGTGACCGGCGAGAGGGTGGTCAGGTGGTCGAGCAGCCCGGTCATCTCCAGAACCCGGTCCAGGTGCGGCGGACGGTGGTCGAGGCGCAGGTTGCGCAGGGCAGGCTGCTCGGCCAGCAGCCGCGACGCGGCTGGAACGCCGCGGGCCGCGAGGATATCGGCCGTCCAGCCGATGAAGCCGGTGAACAGTTCGGCATCGTCGATGTAGAGGGCGGTAGCCAGGAAGTCGACGATGTGGGCGGTGTCCTCGACGGTGCGCTGGCGCTGGACGTCGGTGTGGGACCGCATCGCCGGGAAGCGGTCCTCGAGCTCGTCGACGGTCGCCTTCACCAGCAGACTCCGGCTCGATCCACGACCAGGACGGGATGGGGAACCGAAGTCCATGTCGCGTCAAGATCCGCCTCGACGCCCATGCGAGCCTCCTCATGATTTCGGCATCCTCGAAAATGCGCCGACCGCGCTTCTTCAGCCGAACTCGCGAGAGGAACTTGCTGCCACTACTCCGCAGAAGCCCGCGGCTCACAAAGTAGGAGGCAAAACCGAGATGTGACGGCTCTGCTGTGCGGTCACCGGGCGGCAGTCCGGCAGTCCGGCGGACCGGCTCAGAAGGCGATGAGACCCCTGATGTTCCTGCCTGCCCGAAGATCGTTCATCGCGTCGTTGATGTCGTCGAGCTTGTACTTCTGGGTGACCAGCTCGTCGAGCTTGAGCGTGCCCGCTTCGTACATCGACAACAGCCGGGGCATCGCCTCCCGGGGGTTCATCTCGCCGTAGAGCACACCCTTGAGCGTCTTACACGAGCTGACCATGTCGGGCAGGATCAGCGGGACCATCATGTCGGTGATCTTCGCCATCCCCGTCAGCACGCACGTTCCGCCCTTACGGAGCAGCATCATCCCGAGCATGATCAGATCGGGCGGCACGACACCGGGCGTCAGCACCACTCTGTCGGCCATCACGCCCCAGGTGATTTCCGAGACCAGTTCGAGTGCAGCGCCCGCGTCGGTCGTGGTGTGGGTGGCGCCGAATGTCGGCGCGATCTCCCGCTTGAACTCGTTCGGATCGACCGCGACGATGTGCTTGGCGCCCGCGGCCTTGGCGCCCTGGACGGCGTTCATGCCGATGCCGCCCACACCGATCACCACGACGGTGTCGCCCACCTGGGTGCCCGCGGCGACCGAACCGGATCCGAACCCGGTTGTCACACCGCAGGACACCAGCGATGCGGCCTCCAACGGGATCCAGTCGTGGATCTTCACCAGCGATCGTTCGGAGGCGACGACGTACTCGGAGAACGTGCCGACCTGCATCATCGCCATCAGGTCCTCGTCGCCGAGATGCCGCCGGCGGGTGCCGTCGGTGGTCATGGCCTTGTCGTAGATGTACGCCCCGACATCGCACAGGTAGGTGTGCCCGGTGACGCACCACCGGCAGTTGCCGCACGCGGGGAAGAATGAAACCGCCACGTGATCACCGGGTTTGAGTGTCTTGACCTCGGGCCCGACCCGTTCCACGACCCCGGAACCTTCGTGACCGCCGAGCATCGGAAACCACTCCGGTACGGGCCGACCGGCGGCCCGCATCATCTCCTCCATCTCGGGACTCGGCACGCTGTCACCGGTGTAGAAGTGCTCGTCGCTGTGGCAGATCCCCGCGTAGGCCATCTTGACCAGCACCTCACCGGCGCGAGGCGGGTCCAACTCGACGTCGGTGACTTCCCAGTCGACGCCGACTCCCTTGAGTACCGCTGCTCGTGACTTCATGACGCGGGCCAGCCGACGGTCTTGGTCTCGGTGAAGATCTCGAGTCCCTCGATGCCGCACTGTCGCCCGATGCCTGACTGTTTGTAACCGCCGAAGGGGGCGTCGGCGCCGTACCAGAGGCCGCCGTTGATGCCGAGCGTCCCGGTCCGGATCCGGCTCGCCACCGACTTGGCGCGATCGAGATCCTTGGCGAACACCACCCCGGACAGGCCGTATATCGAGTCGTTGGCGATGCGCACCGCGTCGTCGTCGTCATCGAAACCGATGACCGACAGCACCGGACCGAAGATCTCCTCCTGGGCGATCGTCATCCGGTTGTCGACGTCGGCGAAAACCGTTGGCTCGACGAAGAATCCCTTCGGGAGGTGGCTGGGAATGCTGCCGCCGGTCACCAGCCGAGCACCTTCGGCCTTGCCCTTCTCGATGTAGCCCATGACGCGGTCCTGCTGCCGTTTGGACACCTGCGGGCCCTGCAGCACCGACGGGTCGGTGGGGTCGCCGTACTTGTTCTTCTCCATCGCGACCTTGACGATCTCGACCGCCTCGGCGTAGCGGGAGTTCGGAACCAGAAGCCGGGTCGGCATCGCGCAGCCCTGCCCGGCGTGCATCGAGATGAACGCGCTGCCGCCGATGCTTGCGCTGATGTCGCCGTCGTCGTCGAGCACGAGATAAACCGACTTTCCGCCGAGTTCGAGGAACGTCGGTTTGACGGTGTCGGCGGCCGATCTCATGATGCGCCGCCCGGTCGCCGTCGATCCGGTGAACGCCACCATGTCGACCAGAGGAGAGGTCGAGAGCACCTCGCCGACGAGGTGATCCGAGGAGGTGACGATGTTGATCACGCCCGGCGGGATGTCGGTCTGCTCGGCGATGATCCGGCCGATGCGGGTGGCGTTCCACGGGGTGTCGGGCGCGGGCTTGAGCACCAGCGTGTTGCCCATGGCGAGGATGGGACCGATCTTGTTGAGGATGATCTCGAGCGGGAAGTTCCACGGCGTGATGACGCCGACGACGCCGACGGGTTCCTTCCACACTTCCCGCGCGGCGGGGGTCCCCATGCCGAATGCATCCTTGTCGGGAAGCGAACGCTTCCAGCGAAATTCGCTGATCATGTCGGCCGGCCAGCTCAGCGCTTCCTTGAGCGGCACGTCGAGCTGCGGTCCGAAGGTACTCAGGAGCGGACAGCCGACTTCAGCGATCAACTCGGCACGCAGCTCCTCACGCTCGGCTTCCAGAGCCGCCTGTAGCTGACGTAGCCCAGCAGCGCGCGCCTCACCGTCGCGCGACCAGTCGGTGTTGTCGAAGGCGTGGCGCGCAGCCGCCACCGCCCGCTCCATGTCGGCGCGGGTGCCGTCCGCTGTGCCACCGAGCACTTCTTCGGTTGCGGGGTTGATGTTGTCGAACTGGCGGCCGGTCTCGGCCTCGACGAGCTTGCCGTCGATCAGCATGCGTGATTCGTGTGTCACCGGTCTTCCTTCACCACTGTCGGAGTTCTTTGACCGCGTCCGCCGGTCGGGGCGCGAGGGTCAGGTAGGGGATGAAACTACTGTTGCCGCAGGCGAGTACCGAATGGACGACACCGACGAGATGATCGGCGTCCACCAGGCCGCCCTGCATGTAGCCATGGTCCATCCAGTACCTGATCGCGGTGTCCAGCGCGTTCGGGTCCCAGCTCTTGTTGAACTCGGTCTGCGAGTCGCCGGTGCCGCCGAAGCTGTCGCCGATGGCGAGGCGGGTGAACGCGATGTTGGGATGTTCGATGCGCCAGGCCTCGACGAGCTTGTCCAGTGCGGCCTTGGTGACGGCGTAGGCGCCGAGCATCGGCCACGGCGTGGAGTAGGAGGCGCTCAACGAGGACAGGTAGATCGCGGCGCCCGACGTCGCGGCCAGGTGCGGTGCGGCAGCCGCGGTGACCAGCGAGGCGCCGGTGACATTGGTGGCGAACAGTTGCGCCCACTGCTCGCCGGTGACGTCCGTCAGCGGCGCGAGTATGCCCATCCCGGTGGTGTAGACCAGGGCGTCGAGTCCGCCGAGGCGTTCGGCGACTTCGGCCATGGCCCCTCGGCAGCCGGCGCCGTCGGTGGCGTCGCACGCCACGGCGACGGCGCCGTTGCCGGCCTCCTCGGCGGCGGCCACCAACCGGTCATAACGCCGGGCGAGGAAGGCCACCCGGGCTCCTCGCTGAGCCAGGCCGACACCGATACAACGTCCCAGCCCGGCCGATGCCCCGACGACAGCGACACGAAGGGCGGGTGAATCGGACATCGGTCTCCCATCGAGCTGACAGTGGAAGTGAGGCTAGCAGATTGCGAGATTACTCATTTGCATCATCGGAAACAGACATTCTCAACCGCTAGCGTCGCAGCACTTTGCGAGGCTCGACGGCGAAGCTGAGTAGGAGGCGGTCGAGCACCGAGGCTGCTCGAGCCCGGGCCTTGGCCGGCTGCGCCGCGTGGGCGACCAGCAGCGCCGCTTCCTCCACCGCGGCGACGACCAGATGCGTCAGCTCGCCGACGGGATGGTCGTCGATGATGCCTTCGGCGATGGCTTCGGCGACCATCTCGTTGATGAGCGCAATGCTGTTGCCTTCTTGAATCGAGCGCAGCGTCCGCCAGCCCAGCACCACCGGCCCGTCCAGCAGCATGACGCGTTGCACCTCGGGTTCGAGCGCGGACTGCAGAAATCCCTGCAGGCCCGCCGAGAGTCGCTGCCAGGGGTCCGACCCCGGCGGTGGCGAGGCCAGCGATCGTAGCGTCAGGTCGTGCTCGACCTCTTCGAAAACGGCGCGGAACAGTTCGGCTTTGTCCTTGAAGTGGTGATAGAACGCGCCGCGGGTGCCGACACCCGAGGTCGCTACGAGTTCTCCGATGCTGGTGTCGAAGTAGCCCTTCTGGACGAACAGCTTTCGGCCGGCGTCGATGAGGTTGCGTCGCGTCTGGTCACCTCGGGCCCGCCGCTCGACATCGGTGCCACCTCGCCTCGCCATCCGCCCATGGTAGCAACATTCATGTTGTATGTTGCGGGTATGGCTGACGAAGAGATTCGCGCGTTCGGGTCGGTCGCTCCGCTGAAAGTGGGGCTGCTGAACGACTATCCGACCAAGGGCGACACCGACAACGACACCGTCGCGGCCTTGCAGCTGGTAATCGACGAGGCGGTGGAGTCGGGGCTGATCGACCGCCCGGTGCAGCTGGTGCAACGCAACGTGGTCGGCTTGCCGAACGGAACATACGCCGCGGTCGAGAGGGCGTTCGACGAACTCGTCGCCGACGGGTGCCTGGTCATCTTCGGACCCTGGATCTCGGACAACGTGGTGCCGCTGCGACCACACGTCGATGCCACTGCTCGAACACCGATCATCACGCTGTCGGGTTCGGAAGGCGCATTGGGGGAGTGGTGCTTCGCGCTGAACAACGGTTCGATGGCCGAGGAGCCGGTGATGCTGGCCGCGGTGATGATCGGCGACGGGCGATCCGATATCGCAATTGCCTACGAGGCGTCGCTGATCGGCAAGGAGTACTTGGCCGGTGCGGAAAAAGCCTACGCAGCTGCGGGTTTGAATGTTCTGACCGCGGTGGCGATACCGCAGGTGGAAGCCGATAAGGCCGACGCCGTGGCGGCGCTGCGCGCGGTTGACCCCGACGCGGTGGTGCACGTCGGGTTCGGGCACGGGCTCTGGGGCTTCTCCGACGCCCTGCTGGCCGCGGGCTGGGAGCCGCCGCGCTACACGACGACCGCGTTCGAGATGGCGCATATCAATGCCGAGTGGATGCGGCACCTGCGCGGCTGGGTCGGACTGGACAGCTACGACGAGCGCAACCAGGTCGGGCAGGCGTTCCTGGACCGGTTCGAGGCCCGCTACGGTCGTCGTCCGGGACATTCGATGCCCGGCCTCGCACACGATGCCGCCACGGTGATCGTGCGCGGGTTGTCGGCGGCGCGGCCACTGACCGGGGACGGTGTCAGGCACGGCATCGAGCAGGTGAAGCTCATTCCGTCGGCCAGCGGTGCGCCGGGAACCTTCCTGCGCTTCGGCCGCTGCATCCGCCAGGGCTGGCTGGGTTCGGACTATCTCGTCGCCCGCCGCGTGTTGCCCGACGGTAGCGCCCACGTCTTTCACGCGGCCCCCAGCGAGCACATCGCGGAAGCGGTGGGCGCGCTGGCTAGCCGAGACTGAGCTGTTGCAGGCACAACCCGCGAAATCATCTGCACAAATTCAGTTTCGGCGCCGGCTAGGCGAGTTTGATCGCCCCGAACACCGGCGCGGTGACGATTCCGGGGGGCTGCGCCAGCACATAGGGAATCGCGCGGACGGCGCCCATGGCGATCATCAGGTGTCCCGGTTGCGCGTGTTGCCCGCGGGGCAGGGCGCCGTCCCACGCGGGGTCTTTCCCGCCGTCCCACCCCACGTCGAGTTGCAACTCGAAGCTCGGGACACCCTTGATGACGGCGCGGATCAACGGCGCCTTCTCGCCGCGCGCGAGCGGTTTGAGGCCCCACTGCGGCAGGTCGCGGGTCAGCACCCATTCCTCGTGGATGGCCAACAGCGGTCGGCCCGACCAGTGGCCGACCCACGAGAAGCGTTGTCCGACGACGGTTCCCGCTTCGATGGTGCCCGCCCGGACCTCGATGTCGTGCGGCAGCGTCGTGGCGTCGACGGACACATCGATGTGTGACAACGTGACGCCGAGGACGTCGGCCGTGGCGTTGAGTGCCTGGCGGTAGGCCATGTCGAGCTTCTTGATGATTGGGGAGTCGACCGACACGTCCTCCGGTGGGCGACCCATGCCCATCAGGTCGATCAGCATCGGCCTGCTGTCGACGGCTGAGACATCGGTGGCTTCGAAGAGGTCGATGCGATCGATGGTCTTGCTCAGGCCGGTCACCGTGGCGACCAGGCGCTCGAACATGAAGCCGGGGTTCTCGCCGGCCGCATGGAAGCGCGATCCGCCCGCGGCGCATGCCTGCCGAAACGCCGCCTCCGTTTCGGGGCCATACGTGGGCAGATGGTTGTACGAGGTGGTGGTGATGACGTTGATCCCGGCAGACAGCAGGGTGCAGATGTCCTCGGCGTTGGTCTCGACGGCGTGGGCCTTGCTTGCGGCGTGGATGACGACGTCCGGACTGGCGGCGACGATCGCGGCTTTGTCCGAGGTGGCGGGCACTCCGGTGGTGGCAGGGAGGCCGCATAGTGCGCCCGCGTCACGGCCGGCCTTGGCGGGGTCGTAGACCAGCACGCCGACCAGTTGAAAACCGGGATTCTCGATGAGCTCGGCCAGCGCGGCCCGCCCCACGGCGCCGGTTGCCCACTGTGCGACCTTGGTAGTCAATCCAGCACTCCTGATTGCGGTTTCAGTTCACGCCGGTTGCGTGACCGACCCAACCTACATCATGTATGTTTGCAACCACCAGTGTGTATGTTGTGCGGGGCGAGGCAACAGTGAGGAGCCGTCAGGTGTCTGAGCCGGCGACCGTCGCGGATCTCGAGCAGAGCATTCGGGACGCCCAGGAGAGGTTCAACGCGGGGATGGGTGCCGACGGCGACGCGTCGCCGTACCCGATGCTGCGGGAGTTGCGGGCGGAGGCCCCGGTCCACGCCGGCTGGCCCGAGATGGGGATGATCGGCAACTCCGGCGACGGCGCGCCCACCTTCACCGCTTACACATTCGACACCGTCAAGGCGATCTTCACCGACAACATCACCTTCAGCACTCGCTGTTACGAGGACGTCGTGCGGCCGTTGCAGGGCCCGACGATTCTGGAGATGCAGGAGCCCGAGCACGCCGTATACCGCAAGTTGCACGAGTTCGCGTTCGCCAGATCCTCGATGAAGCGCTGGGACGCCGAACTGGTCGGTCCGCTCGTGCAGCGCACCATCGAGAAGCTCAAGGACGCAAAGCGCGCCGACCTCGTCGATGCCGTGTTCATGCCGATCCCAGTTCGGGTGATCGCGGCGCTGCTTGGTCTTCCGGACTCTGACGTGTTGTGGTTCCATCGACTGGCCATCGACATGCTGGGCTTCAGGGCGGATATGGAGACGGCGATGAAAGCGTCGGCCGATATGAAGGAGTACTTCGTCGGCATCCTCGCCGAGAAGCGCAGGCAGCCCACGGATGACATGGTGTCGATCCTGGCGAGCTCCGAGATCAACGGCGTCAAGATGTCCGACGAGCAGATCTACGGGTTCATGCGAAACCTGTTGCCTGCCGGCGCAGAGACGACGTCACGCTCGACCGCCAGCCTGGCGTTTGCGTTGTTGACACATCGCGATCAACTCGACGCGGTGCGCACCGACCGCAGCCTGTTGCCACAGGCCATCGAGGAAGGCATCCGGTGGGAGACCCCGCTGCTGAACTTCATGCGTGAGGTCACCCGCGACACCGAGATCGGCGGCGTGCAGGTGCCGGCGGGTGCCACGATGATGCTGTCGCTCGGCAGCGCGAACCACGACGAGACGCGCTGGGATCACCCCGAGGAGTTCGATATCTTCCGGGAGCGCAAGCCGCACATCGGTTTTGCGCACGGTGCGCATGTGTGCCTTGGCATGCATCTCGCCCGGCTCGAGAGCATGAAGATCTTCAACGCGCTGTTCGACGAGTTGCCGGGGTTGCGGCTCGACCCAGATGCGCCGCCGCCCTACGTCAGCGGAACGATGTTCCGGTCACCGCCACGGCTCGACGTGGTGTGGGACTGAGCGAGGTTTGCGATGACGCGCGTGATCCAGTGGGCCACCGGTGTCACCGGGATGATGTCGCTGCGCCATGTGATCGACAGGCCGGATCTGGAACTCGTCGGAGTCCGGGTGTACGACCCGGCGAAGGCGGGCGTCGACGCGGGCACGCTGTGCGGGACGGCCGATACCGGTGTCATCACCAGTGCAGACCGCGAGGCGGTCATCAATACCGATGCCGACGTCGTGCTCTACATGGGCAAGGTCGAGACCGACACCCCCGGCTGCTTCGCCGACGTCTGCGATCTGCTGGCCTCGGGTAAGGACGTCGTGGCCACCGGTAGCCGGTTCATCCACCCGCGGTCGTTACATGAGTCGTTGGCCGAGGGCATCGAGAACGCCTGTCGCACCGGGCATTCGTCCTTCCTCGGCCTCGGACTGTATCCGGGCTTCTTCGCCGAGTCGCTGGTTCCCGTCCTGTCGCGACTCACCCAACGCGCCGATCGGATCAACGTGCGCGAAGTGCTCGACTACTCCACCTATGCCAGTCATGATCTGATCTTCAATGCGATGGGATTCGGGCACCATCCCGATGACACCACGCCGCTGCTCACCAACACCGACTATGCGGCGAGCGCGTGGATCGGCAGCGCCACCGTGCTCGCCCAGTCGCTGGGCCTGCACATCAGATCGGTCGAGGGGTTCCGGGAAGTCGAGACGACACCTCGGCCCTTGACGGTGGCGGCCGGGCAGATCCCCGCCGGGACGGTCGGGGCGATGCGGTTCGGCGTCGAGGTCGACTGCGGTGCGACCACCGTGTCGGTCGAGCATCTCACCCGGATGGCCGACGACCTCGCGCCGGACTGGCCGTCGGAGATCGGTTATGAGATCTCCGTCGAGGGCCAGCCCAATCTGCGGCTGCACCTGACGATCGGCTCGCACGGCCAGGACCACTCCGAACAGGGCTGTCTGGCCACCGCCATGCACGCGATCAATGCGATCCCGACGGTGGTCGCCGCCGAGCCCGGACTGTACGACCTGTCCAGCATCGCGCCGTTCGTCGCGCACTGGGCCAGGTGATCAGCGAACGTGGAAGTTGCCGAAGCCGGTGTAGCTGCGGATCAGCGGGAGGTCCGCCATCGTCGCGAAGCCGGCGGGTGCGGCGCAGACGGCGGGAATGGCGTTGACGACCTGCATGGCGACCGTGATCAGGCCGGCCCGGACATGCTCCTCGATGGTCGCCTCCCGCGAGAAGCTGGCCAGGGGAAAGAAGTGCGTGCGCATCGACGGATCACCCTCGATGGTCAGCGTCCAGCCGTCCAGCGGCGTGGGCCAGTGGTCGGGGTACTCACCGCCGACGGTCCAGAGCGTCTCGAACTCGATCAAGGACTCACCGTTGCGATGTGCGACGAACCTCCAGCGCTGCCCCGCCGTGGTGCCCTGTCGCACCACATGGTCGAAGACGTGGAGATCCTTGGTTGCCGGAACGGTCTCCAGGGTGACCGAGACGTCGTCGATGTCGGCGTTCAGGGTGTCCGAGAGGAACCAGGTCTGCTCGACGAACAGCTTGGTCAGAAACCTGAGGTAGTCGTTGGCTGTGGGTGACACCGCGTCGGTGGGACGGCCGAACCACATGCCGTCGAAGGTGATCTCGGTGCTCTCCCACAGGGTCCAGTCGGCTCTCTCCTGCAAGGTGAGCTGACTGATCGTGCGGCTCATCCCGGACAGCGCCAGGGGCAGCACACCGGACAGGTTGCCCGGATTGAGCCCGCTGCCGTGGATCGTGCTGTTGCCCTTCTCGCATGCGGCGAGCAGTTTCTCGCGGTCGGCCTCGGGTATGCGTCGCGGGTGGAACAGGAATGACGGCGTCGCCACGTTCTTACCGCTCGCCAGCAGCGCGCAGACGTCGTCGAGATCGGTGAACGACGGCGCGTACAGCACGAGATCGGCGTCGAGGGCGAGGATTGCCGCGACGTCGGTGGTGGCGGTGACGCCGATGGGCGCCCTGTCGACCAGCGTCCCGATATCCACACCGTTCTTGGCGTCGGAGTACACGCGCGCGCCGACCAATTCGAGATCGGGCCGACGATCGAGGATCGTGGTGATCATCTCGGTGCCGACGGCGCCGGTGGCCCACTGGATGATTCGCAGCGGGCGGCTGGTGGTCACGTAGCGGCTCCCTTCGCTTCCGGCAGCGTCCACCGTAGTGCGGGGGATAATGTTTGTTCTCGTAAATCGGTAAATCAGGTTCTCGATGGGAGAGTGCCAATGCAGGATGTGCTCGGCTACGAGGGCAAGGCCGTCGTCGTGACAGGCGCGGCGTCCGGCATGGGGCAGGCGACCGCGCAGATCCTCGTCGACCTCGGCGCGACGGTGACTGCACTGGACATCAAGCCCACGACCGTCCCGGTGGCCCGCGCACTGCAGATCGACCTTCGCGACCGTGCGAGCATCGACGAGGTCGCGGCGGCGATCGACGGTCCCGTCGACGGACTTTTCAGTTGCGCAGGCCTTCCCGGTCCGCCGTTCAGCGAGTGGGACACGATCCTGGTCAACTTCGTGGGAGCGCGGCATCTGGCCGAGCAACTGGTGCCCAAGATGTCACCCGGGTCGGCGATCAGCGTCATCTCGTCCTCGGCCGCGATCGGCTGGCAGGACCACATCAAGGTCATCACCGGCCTGCTCGAGACCGACGGGTTCGAGGCGGCGGTCGAGTGGTTGAGGGCCAACGAGAAGAAGTGGTCGTGGAGCGGCTACGCCTACTCGAAGTACATCATCGACGCGTGGGTGGGCTGGTGGTACCCCGAACTCGGACGTCGAGGAATCCGGATCAACTGCATCAATCCGGGGCCCACCGAGACGGCGATGATGCCGGCTTTCCAGGATCTGATGGGCAAGGAGACGGTCGACCAGGCGGTAGGACCCGTCGGCCGGTACTCGACCCCGGAGGAGCAGGCATGGCCGCTGGTGTGTCTGGGCAGTCCGCGCTTCAGCTATGTCGGCGGCGAGGTGCTGTGGACCGACGGTGGGTGGAACGGCGCGATGACGATGGGCCGTCATCAAGCACAGTGGGCGCAGGACACCGAGCAGATCATGGCCAAGAAGGGCTGACGACGCCTCAGATGAAATCCGAGCCGCCGTCGACGTTGACGGTGGCGCCGGTGACGTAGCCGTTCCGGCGCGACGCCAGATACGCAGTGGCCGAGGCGATCTCCTCGGGAAGCCCCGCTCGACCCAGATCGCAGGGATGGCCGTAGGTGCGTTCCACCCATGTCATCACGTCGTGGGGGTCGGCGGAATCCAGCCCATCGGCGGCCAGGACGTCTTTGAGGATCTCGGTGAAGCTGGCGGTGACGATCGTTCCGGGGCACACGCAGTTGACGAGGATGCCCTCCGGGCCGAGGCTCTTCGAGAGGTTCTTGGTGAAACTCGACAGCGCCGCCTTGGTCGCCGTGTACGCCACGAGTCGAGGGCTCTGCCGCTGAATCGAGTGTGCGGACAGCGTGACGATGCGGGCCCAGTCAGCGGCGCGCAGCATGGGTAGCGCCGCGCGCACCGAGCGCACCGCCGACAGGGTGCCCAGATCGAACGCCCCGTACCAGTCGTCGTCATCGAGGTCCTCGAACGAACCCGCGCCGGGTCCGACGGTGTGCACCAGCGCGTTCAGTGTGCCCCACCGCTGCCGCACCGACGAGTATCCCGCCGCGATCGACGCCGGATCAGCCATATCCACGCTCACGGTGAGAACCTCTGGCGCCCCGGCGTTTCCGATCCGTTCGGCTGCCGCATCCAAGCCGTCCCGTCCGCGTGCCATGATCGCCACCGCAGCGCCCTCGGCGCCGAGCGTTTCCGCGATCGCCAGTCCCATGCCCTTGCTTCCGCCGGTGACGACGGCGTTAGCGCCCGCGAAGCCCAGATCCATGTCCCCTCCTACCGGTTCTTTCTCACCCGAGGCGCCAGGTGCACCACGTCGCTCACCACAGTCGGATTGGCCCGCGACACCGCGATCAGCGACAACATGGCGTTGGCGACGTCGTCGACGGCCGACATCGTGGCCGGGATCTGACCCTCCTGCGCCCAGGCCCGGTACAGGTCGGCGAGCAGGTCACGGTCGGCTCCCCGCAGGATCTCGGTGCCCTCGGTGGGGCCGACGCTGACGCGGATGACGGCCAGATGCGGATGTTCCGCCCGCCAGGATCGCAAGATCTCGTCCAGGGCAGCCTTACTCGCGTGATAGGCCGCGACACCTGCGCGGGGTCGGCCGACGTCGTGACTCGACGCGACGAGGACCACCGCGTTGTCGGCGAGGTGCGGCAGTGCGGCGCGCAGCACGTGCGACGCGCCGACGGCGTTGACCGCGAATGCGTGCTGCCATGTCGTCACGTCGGTGTCCTCGATCAGCGCGAAGGGGACGGCGGCGCTGGTGAAGACGACGGCGTCGAGCTGGCCGAATCGTGCGCCGACCTCGGCGATGACCCGTTCGATCGCGCGCACGTCGGAGACATCGAGTTCGTGGGCGGAGCCGCCGATCCGTTCGGCGAGTGACGAGAGCAGGTCCACCCGCCTGGCCGCGAGCGCGACGTCGGCGCCTCGGGCGTGTGCGGCGAGCGCCAGCGCATGCCCGATGCCCGAGGAAGCACCGATGACGAGCATCCGGGCGTTCTCGAGATTGGAGTGTCGATCACTCATACCGTGCTTCCCCTGTCTGAGTCCATTGCTGTGGAGTGCGATTCGATGATCGACCGAATCGTGCGCCGGCAACGGCCGCATTCGGACCCGGCACCGCACGTCTCGGACACCTGCCGCGAGCTCTTCGCGCCGGCGGCGACGGCGGCAGACACGGTCTCGATGGTGACACCGTGACACAGGCAGACATACATCAGTGCAGATCCGTCCCGACTGTCTCGGCCAAGCGCATCGCATGGACGAACCGCCCCACGAAGACCGGCGGATAGGCGCCGACGCCTGCGGATGCGAGCCACTCCGAAGCGACGTCCGACCGCGCGGCCCACTGCAACGCGGTACGCGCGCTTGCCAGCTGCTGAACGAACAAGACCTCGCGGGGAGTGTCGAACGCCCGGTAGACGAGCGTTCGGCTGATGCCAGCCGCCGCGAAGTCGCCGAGCGACTCGCGGACGCGCTCCATGAAGTCCTCGACATCGCCGACCCGGGTCACGGCGGCGACCAGGACTTCGCTTCCCGGGGCAGGAGGCGACCCGAGGTCGAATCGCTCGATCGTCTCACCGGCGAAGACCGCGGGAAGGTCGGCGATGCCCACCGCGTCGAACCAGTCGAAGAAGTACGGCGAACGGAGCAGATTCAGCAGTGGCTGCTCGGAGCGCACTCCGATGACGACCAGGACCTTCCCGGGATCGACCACCGACTCGTACACGAAAGCGTATCTCGCGCCGAGATCGCGAAGGCTCGCCTCGTGATGGGCGAGCACCGGACCGACCCGGGCGGATTCGGAGATCCGGAACTCGACGGCGAAGACGTAGCTGCGAACGGCGGTACGGCCCACGGCCCGGCCTCCTTCGCTGTCCGGCGAGCTACGCCAGCGGAATTCTCATCAGTGAGAATCAATGTTCTCACACGCGCACGCACCGGACCGCTTCCGACTGGTCGAAAACACCCGCCGAGCGATCGATAACGCCTATTCTCGACCCGTGACATACAGGGTGAAGGTTGATCCGTACTACGACCCACTCGACTTCGACATCGACGACGACCCCTATCCCGTCTGGCAGCGGCTGCGCGACGAGGCACCGCTCTACCGCAACGACAAGTACGGCTTCTACGCACTGAGCAGGTACTCGGATGTCGCCCGGGAACTGGTCAACTGGACGGACTATCGGTCCGGCAAGGGCACCACGTTCGAGATCATCCTCAACGGTGTCGACGTTCCGCCCGGATCATCCTCTTCGAGGACCCGCCGATCCACGACCTGCACCGGCGGCTGTTGTCAGGAGTGTTCACACCTCGACGAATGGCGGCGATCGAACCGCTCGCCAGGGAGTTCTGCCGCCGTGCACTGGAACCTCTCGCGGACGCCGACGGCTTCGACTTCATCGCCGACCTCGGCGCCTGGATGCCCATGCGCACGATCGGATACCTACTGGGCATACCGGAGGACAGGCAGGTTGCGATCAGACAAAGCACGGACCGAATGCTCGAACTCGACGACGCTGAGCTCGCCGACGTCACCGGCGACGCGCTGACCGATACCGGCTCGATGCTCGAGGAGTTCATCGACTGGCGCTATGACCATCCCTCCGACGATCTGATGACCGAGTTGGTCAATGCGGAGGTCGAGGAGCCCGACGGGCACCGGCGCCGACTGACGCGGGGCGAGGTGTTGACCTACACCGGCACAGTCGTCGGCGCAGGAAACGAGACGACCACCCGGCTCATCGGTTTCGCCGGCCAGTTGCTCTCCGATCACCCCGACCAGCGTCGCGCGCTGGCGGCGGACACCAGCCTCATTCCGGGTGCGGTCGAGGAAGTGCTGCGCTACGAGGCGCCCTCACCCGTTCAGGCCCGCTGGGTGGCCCGCGACGTGACGCACTACGGACAGACGGTGCCCGAGGGCTCGGTGATGTTGTTGCTGAACGGATCGGCGAACCGCGATGAGCGACAGTTCGCCGACGCTGACAGGTTCGACATCCACCGGCAGGGCGCCCACCTGTCCTTCGGACACGGCATCCACTTCTGCCTCGGTGCCGCGCTCGCGCGGATGCAGGCCCGCGTTGCGCTCGAGGAAGTGCTCATGCGATGGCCGGACTGGGAAGTCGACTACGCCAACGCGAAGCGTGCCCACACCACGAGCGTGCGAGGGTGGGCGACTCTTCCGGTGCGTGTGACGTGACGAATACGATTGACCCGCGCCCGGATTCGGCTACGACAGCACCGGCCGGGCACGAATTCTCGCCGTGGCCCGCCAGGATCGGGTGGGCGCTGTTCCTCGTCGCGTACCTCGTCTTCGCGGTCGTCACCATCGCGACCATCCAGTCCGGCCTGCACGGCGACCCCGAACGCACGAATCCCGATCCGGGCCCGGCCCCATACCCGCCGTTCCTCGGTTTCGACAACTGGCCGCTCGCCGTCTCCATCAGCTCGATTCCGATGGCCATCGGGTTGATCTCCGTGCTGGTATGGCTGTCGTGGCGCGAGCGAAAGGTGCACTGGGCGGTGATCATCGCCTTCGCCGGGCTCATCACGGGCGCGCTCGACCCGCTCGCCAACTGGGCGACGTTCGCGATCTTCGACCCTCGGATGCTGCATTTCCCGCTGTCGTGGCCGTACGTGAACATCTCGCCGAACCTCGAACCGGCACTGGCCTTCCTCGGCGGATACGCGGCCTACTACCTGCTCAACGGGCTCGGCTTCCTGCAGTTGCACAAGCGGTTGCTCGACCCACTGCTGCGGCGCTTCAGCTGGTTGGCCGGCCATCGGCTGGTCAGAGTGTTCCTCGGCGCCACGCTCATCGCAATCCCGATCAACGGAATGATCCAGTTCACGTGGATGCGGGCCGGCATCTTCTTCTATACCGAAGCCGTCGGACCGGTGCTGCAGATCGGTCACATCCACTTTCCGGTGATCATGGCGGTCTACGACTCGCTGATCTTCGGCATGGTCGCCGTGATGTGCGTGCGTGACGAGGCCGGTGATCTTGTCCTGATCAACCGCATCGCTGGATGGTTGCCCTCGCGCCGGGGTCGTCCGAGAGTGACGTTGACACGGCAGCTGTTGATCTCGGTGACCGTGGGTCTGGTGTCCTTCGCCGTGCCGTTGGGTGTGCTGGCGGGGCTGCGGGAAGCCGGGCTGTCCCGACCCGCCTTCGACAAGAATCCGTACCCGGAAGTGAACCTGTACGACCCGTACGGGCATCTCGAAGATGCCGGTAAGCCGGGGCCCTTCTACCACTGACGCAGAAAGGATTTGGATGGCTTCGCACAGCGATCGGCGCTATCGCGTCGCCCACGTCGGCACCGGGCTGACCGGGCGGCAGGCGTTGCGGGCGATCATCGACGATCCCGCGCTCGAACTGGTCGGCGTGAAAGTCTCGACACCGGAGAAGGTCGGCACGGATGCCGGACTACTGTGCGGGTCCACCGAGGTCGGCGTCCGTGCGACCGCCGAACTCTCCGGTGTCCTGGCGCTGCGACCGGACTGCGTGACCTACTGCGCGACCGCGGTGCGGCGCGAAGACGAGGCCATCTCCGACATCGCCGCCTACCTCGAAGCGGGCATCAACGTGGTGACCTTCTCGACGATCCCGATGGTGTATCCGCCTGCAGCGCCGGTCGGTTGGCGGGAGACCCTCGAGCATGCAGCGCAGAAGGGAAATTCGACGTTCTACGCCACCGGCAGCGAGCCCGGTTTCATCAGCCTCAACATCCCCACCGCACTGCTGGCGGGAGCCGGACGTGTCGATTCATACCGCATGGACGAATACGCCGTCGACCTGGACAAGGCCTACCCGATCTGGGATGTCCTGCACGAGTCGATGGGTTTCGGGAAGCCCGACGGTCATGTGCCCGTCCGCATCGCCTCGGGGAAGGTGAACAAGGACTGGGAAACCGTGGTGCGCTACATCGCAGACATCCTCGGGCTCGAATTGGATCGCGTCGAGCTGGATTGGGAGACGTTGCTCGCGCCCACCGATCTGCAGTCCGCCCTCGGTGTCATCGCCGAAGGGACGATCTGTGCCCACCGCTGGCAACTTGCCGGGATGGTCGACGAGCGGCCCGTTGTCGCGGTGCAATACTTCGCGACGGTGAGCTGCACGCCGTGGCCGGATCGTTGGCCGAAGCCGGGCCGAGAGGGCGAGGGCGGGATGGTGTTTCGCGTCGAGGGCAGCCCGAGCATGACCCTCGAGCTGCACTTCGAGCAGTCGGCCGCGGACCGGGTGAATCCGGGTGTGGCGGTCACGGCGCTGGCCGCGGTGAATGCCATTCCGAGTGTGGTCGAGGCCCCGGCGGGAGTGACGCCGCAGCCGTTGGCAGGTCCGGCGATCGTGACGAGGCAGTCGCGCAGGACACGAGGGGCTCGGTGAACAACTGGCGCAGTAGGTCAGGTACCTGTCACACCGACGTCTACCGGGATAGCGGCGGCGGTCACGTATCTCGACTCGTCGGACGCCAGCCAGGCGACAGCGTTGGCGATGTCTTCGGGCATCGTGATCGAGTCGGGCAGAACCTGCTTGGTGAAACCGTGCCGCAGTGCGGGATTCGACTTCGCCGCCTCGGTCATCGCCTCGACCATCCCCACGCTGCCCATCGGTGTGACGACCGATCCCGGGTGCAGGCTGTTGACGCGGATCTTGTGCTTACCGAGTTCGGCCGCGAACGATCGGGCCAGGCCGGTGATCGCATGCTTACTCGCGGTGTAGGCGATCATGAACGGTTCCATCGTCACCCCGGCGGCGGAGCCGATGAGGATGATGGACCCACCGCGCCCACCGGCGATGATGTGCTTGGCTCCCGCCATCACCGTGTTCCACGTGCCGACGACGTTGATGTCGATCGTGTCCTGGAAATCACGTGCCGACACGGCATCCCACGTTGACGGAACGCAGATTCCGGCATTCGCGACGATGACGTCGAGCCGTCCCAGTTCGTTGACGCCTTCCGCGACGGCTGCGCACAGCCGGTCGTGATCGCGGGTGTCGACAGTCGCGGTGAATGCTCGGCGACCGTTGACTCGCACCAGTTCCGCGGTTTCGGCGAGATCCTCCGGAGTCGCCGAATCGTAGGGCACGCTCGGCGGCAGCGGGCCGGCGATGTCGACGAGGATGACGTCGGCGCCGTCGGCGCTGAGACGCTCGGCGTGGGCGCGGCCCTGGCCGCGGGCTGCTCCCGTGATGAGGGCGACCTTGTCGGTCAAGTCGGGCACACGCGTACGCTACCCCAGCCGAGAATGTGCATTCGCTGAATCGAGAACAGCTATTGCAAAGGGTGATAGCGTCGGGATCATGGGTGTGCTCGACGGCCAGACCGCCTTCATCCTCGGCGCATCGGCGGGAATCGCGAAGGCGAGTGCCAAGCTGTTGGCGGCCGACGGAGCCGCGTTGTACCTGCTCGGCAGGTCCAACTCCCGCATTCAAGCGACACGCGACGAAATCCTGTCGGTCGCTCCGGACGCGCAGATCGTCGTGCAGAAGGGCGATCCCGAAGACGAGGATACGGTGAAGGCGGCCGCGCAGTCGGCCTATGACCTCCACAACCGACTGAACATCGTCATCGGTACAGTCGCCTCTGGGGGTACCGGTCCCCTCGTCGAGCAGGATCTCGACACCTTCACCGAATTCGTCATGGGCAACCTGCGATCGAACTTCCTTGCCATGCGCTATTCCGTCCCCCTGATGACGGACGGTGGCTCCATCGTCTTCATTTCATCCACGTCGTCGAAGATTCCGATGGAGGGTCTGGGTCACTATTCGGCGGGCAAGGCCGCGCTCGAGATGATGATTCGCGTCGCGGCTTCGGAACTCGGTCCCCGTGGCATCCGCGTCAACGCCGTCCGTCCGGGACTGACCGAGGCCGCCACCACACAGGGCTACATCCACCTGGAGGAGCTCACCAGCAGCTTCCTCGAACGGGTGCCCTTGGGCAGGCTGGGAGTGTCCGACGACATCGCACCCGGCGTGCGCTACCTGGCCGGCCCGGAGTCGAGCTGGGTGACCGGACAGAGCTTCGCCATCGACGGCGGAAATGAGGTCCGCGGGGCACCGCGTGGACCGATGTTCACGGTCTAGCCGAAGTCAAGCGCGTTGCGCGGTGCGGTGATCGGCAGATCCAGCGACGTCGCGATCCCGGGCGCGGCTGCGACGACGTACGGGATGGCGTTGACCACGCGCATCGCCGTCGCCTCCATCGCGTTGGCGTTGGCGGACTCTGGCGTGTCTTCGGTACCGAGCCGCAAGTCACACTGCATGTGCGGTTGGCCCTCGATGATGAGGCGGTAGGTGCCGTTGGGTGCCGTGGCCCACTCGGGCGCCAGGTCGGGTGCCATCCGGTTGATGTGTTCGATCGTGATCACCGGATGTCCCTCGACGACTCCCGTGGTGACGGCGCGCACCGCGCCCACCGTTCCGGCGGGTATGGTGCCGCACGCCACGTGCAGGTCGCGCGGGGTGATGACGCGTTCGTACTCTTCGGTGACCTTCTCGAGCTCGACACCGAGGGCCTTGGCCACCAGCCCGATGGGCGGACCCCACGCGAACTGCTGGGCGCCTTCGAGTTCGAGCAGCGGAGTGAAGTCGATCGGCTTGCCGAACCCCATCGCGGTGACCATGAGGTCCTGATTGGGATAGGCCGAGTAGTCGAAGATCTCTTGCGCGCGGATGGAGCGGATGGTGTTGGACAGCGTGGTCAACAGCACCGCGAACTGGTCACCGGCGAAGCCGGGCTCGATGCCGGAGGTGTAGATGGTCACCTCGCCGGCCACCGCGGCTTCGCGCACCTGGCTGGCGAGCTCAGGAATCCACCTGTCGGGGAACATCATCCCCGGAGTATTGGTCGTGACCACGTTGAGCCCGCCGCGCAGCAAGCGAACGTAATCGCGCACCGCGGCAGCGTCCATCTCCGCGCTGGCCGCGCCGTAGACCACGCAGTCCGGTTTCAGCCCGATGATGTCGTCGAGGTCGCCGGTCGTCGTCACGCCGATCGGACCGAGACCGACGATCTCCCCGGCGTCACGACCGATCTTGTCCGCACTGTGCACCCACACTCCCACCAGCTCGAGGTGTGACCGCCGGCTGATCGCACGGATCGCCAGGCTGCTGATCCACCCGGTGGAAATGACTGCTACTCGTAAAGGTTTGGCGTTCAAGTTTGTTTCTCCTAGCCGGTCACAGATCGGGAATCGGAAGTTCGGAATTCGGTCCTTGTAGACCGCCGTCGACGACGAACGTCGAGTTCGTGGCGTAACAGTCGCGGGTGCACAGGTAGACGGTCAGCCGACCGAGATCCGCCACATCGCCGATGCGGTGCAACGGTGTCCGCTCCTTCAGTTGGTCCTCGGACCCGGGCATCAGATCGAAGCTTGACTGCAGTCCCGCTGTCATGAATGCACCGAGGGCAATCGCGTTGACCCGGATTTTGGGCGCCAACTCCTGAGCCATGGCGCGGGTCAGCGCCTCGAGTCCGCCTTTGGCCACCGAGTACGGCAGAAGGCCGCGAATGCCGAAGCGCCCGGCCCCGGAGGAGATGTTGACGATCGACCCGCGGCCCACCTCCAGCATGTGGGGTACGACGAGTTGGCTCATGTCGAACGCCGATGTGACGCAGTAGTCGAACGTGCTGCGCAAATTGTCCGACGTCAGGCTCAGGAACGGACCGTACGTCGCGAACCCGACGTTGTTGACCAGGATGTCGATGCGGCCGAACTCGTCTGCCGCCGTCTGGACCACGCGCTCGCTGTCGTCGCGGTTCAGCGCATCCGCCGTCAAGGCCAACCCCGTGCCGCCCGCCGCCGTGATCTCCTCGATCGTCTGGTTGATCTCCGAAGTCGTGCGCGCGGTCCCCACCACGGTCGCGCCTGCTTCGGCGAGCACCTTGGCGATACCCTCGCCGACCCCGCGTCCGGCGCCCGTAACGATTGCCACCTGTCCGTGCAGCTGGAACTGTTCAAGCGCCACGTCGTGAATCTACCGCAGTGAGAATGCCAATTTCCGCGATTTGACAACGGTATTTCACAATGGGCACAGCGTGTACTGCTCAGCGCTCAATGGCTCATCAGCCCGCTCAACTGCTTGGCGAGGTCTGATTTCTTGACCTTGCCGGTCGCCGTGAACGGCAGTGCGTCTTTCCGGGTGATCCAGATGAACTTGGGCACCTTGTACGCCGACAGGCGGCTGCGTACCTGGGTCCGCAACTCGTCCGCATCCAGATCCGCGTCACCGCACGGCACCACCGCGGCCGCGACGATGGTCCCGCTACGCCCGTCGTCGGCGCCGACGACATACGCTTCGAGGACGCCATCGCAATCGGTCAGCGCCAGTTCGACTTCGCCCGGCGTGACGTTGGTGCCGCCGCCCGTCTTGATGAGGTCACCCAGTCGGCCGGTGAACGTGATCCAGCCGTCGCTGTACCGTATCCCGCAGTCCCCGGTTCGGTAGTAACCGTCCGGTGTGAAGACGTCCTCGCGCTCACGCTTGTACAACCGCTGCATCAATGAGTATCCGCGCACCCAGATTTCGCCGTCGGTGCCGTCGGGAACCGGCTCACCCGTCTCGGGATCGACCAGCAGGTGTGACAAGCCCTCGATCGAGCGGCCACCGGTCTGTGCTCGGTCCGGCGGCTGCGGGGGATACGGGTCGACGCCGATGTGATTGCCGCAGAGCTCGGTCATCCCCAGCGCATTGGGGCCCTTCGGCCGACGGTCGGCGGGCACCATCGCCGGCATGCTGGTCCGTTGCACGGAACTGAGGTCCCGCCGTGCGAAGTCCGGGTGCTCGGCCAAAGACTTGCCCTGCTGCGGCCAACCCAACGCGATCGTCGCGTGGTGACGCTCGATCAGCTCGAGCGCTTCGGCCGCATCGAACTTCGGCTGCGTGACAAGCGTTGCGCCGTGGTGGATCACCGCGTGCACTCCGGTGATCAAGCCGCCTACCCAGAAGAACGGCATGGCGGTGAACATCACCGTGTCCTTGGTCACGCCGTAGTCGAACGTCAGATTGTAGGTGTGACGGACCAGCGTGCCGTGCGTGTGCACGGGACCCTTGGGGTCGCCGGTGCTGCCCGAGGTGTAGATGATCATCACGTCATCGGCCGGCGTCACGCAGGACTCGACATCGACGAGGAAGTCGGCGTCGGCACTCGTCGCAGCGTCTGCGTTCAGGCGTGTCGCCCAGGGGCGGTCGCTTGCACCGCCTACCGCGACGGTGCGTAGATACGGCGTCCTGCGCAGCGCAATCCGCCCGGGGTTGCGCTGCTCGGCCAAGCCGGGCAACGCTTCCTCGAGACGGTCGACGAATGCGGGCCCGGTGAGGATCACGCTCAGGTCGGCGTGCCGAATCGTCCAGGCGAGCTCGGTGGCTTTGTAGAAGGTGTTCAACGGCACGGCGACCGCACCGATCCGCGTCGTGGCGAACCAGGCCACCGCCCAGTCGACGCTGTTCGGCGTCAGGATCCCGACGTGATCGCCTTTGCCGACGCCTTCGGCCAGCAGCGTGCTCGCCAGCCGCGACGATTCCAGATCGAGATCGGAGTAGGTGAGCGTCCGCTCCGCGGTGATCAGGAACGGTGTGTCCCCGAAGCGCGCCGCCGACGACCTGACGAGGGCGGGAATCGTGGGCGTCATCGAGGGAAAGGGCACGGATCTGAGGATAGTCACGTTCGCAGGAATCGAGAATACCAATTCTCGTACACTTCACCCATGCCGGAGTCAGAGCAATTGGATCGGCTGCGGTCCAGCATCGAGATCGGTCAACTGCCCAGTCGCTACGCGATGGCGCTGGACGCGCGGGACCTCGATGCGCTGGTGGCGTTGTTCGTCGAGGACGTCGATGCCGGCAGGCAGGGCAGCGGTAGAGATGCGCTCAAACGGTGGTACGACGAGGTGCTGCGCAGGTTCTATCGCAGCATTCACTTGATCTGTGGGCACGTGATCGACTTCGTCGACGCCGACCACGCGACCGGCTCACTCTACTGTCGCGCCGAGCACGAGGACGGCGACGGCTGGTACGTCATCACGATGCGGTACGACGACGTATACGAGCGGCGCGCCGGTTCATGGTTGTTCGTGGAACGACGGGAACACCCCTGGTACTCCGTTGACGTGACCGAGCGCCCCGGACCGGAATTCGTCCGCTGGCCGGCCGACGTGCCGCTACGGGCGGCGATGCCGCACCGGCTGCCGACCTGGCGGGCATTCTGGGACAGGGGAGACCCGGCACTGCCCGGGCGGCTGTCGCGGCGCCCGTAGCGTGTCTACAATCGCAGGCGATAGTGCCATTCTCAATAATGAAAATCCCCGTTAACGCACTAGGAGGATGACATCACCATCGACACCAGCCACAACGTGCTCAATGGGGTGCGCGTCCTCGAGGTCGCCGCATGGACGTTCGTACCGTCGGCAGGAGCGGTCCTGGCGGAATGGGGCGCCGAGGTGATCAAAGTCGAGCCACGCAATGGTGGTGATCCGCAGCGCGGGCTGGTCACGATGGGCATCGTCGACGAGGGCGGCGGCTCGGTCAACTACATGATCGAGATTCCCAATCGCGGCAAGAAGTCGATCGGCGTCGACTTGAGCACGCCGGGTGGTCAAGACGTGGTTCGCGAACTCGCCAAGCAGAGCGACGTCTTCCTAACCAGCTATCTGCCCGAACGACGCAAGAAGTTCCACATCGACGTCGATGACATCCGCGCCGTGAACCCGAGCATCGTCTATGTGCGGGGATCCGGCCACGGGCCGAAGGGCCCGGATGCGGACAAACCCGGCTACGACGGGGTTTCCTATTGGGCCCGCGGCGGGATCGCCACGATGCTGACCGAGGACGGCGACGAACTGGTCCGCTCTCGTCCGGCCTTCGGCGACCTGCTTGGCGGTATGACGATCGCGGGTGGCATCGCCGCGGCGCTGTACAAGAAGGCGACCACCGGCCAGGGGTCGGTCGTCGATGTCTCCCTGCTGGGGCTCGCCGCGTGGAACCTGAGCCCCGACGTCGCCGTCAGCCAGATCCACGGGGGCACCTCCATTCCCAAATTCGGCCATGCCGACGCGCCCAATCCGCTGGTGGGCACGTACCGCACGAAGGACGGCCGCTACGTCCAGCTGATGATGCTGCAACTCGACAAGTTCTATCCCGAGGCGATGCGCGTGATCGGGCTCCCCGAACTCATCGACGATCCGCGATTCGCCGACCCGGCCTCGCGATTCGAGAACCGGGTGGCCCTGATCGCGTTACTCGACGAGGCATTCGCCAAGCGCACGGTGGCCGAGTGGCGCACGACGCTGGCAGCGCTGTCGGGCGCCTGGGGAATCGTGCAGACACCCGCCGAGCTCTGCGAGGATCCCGCCGTCACCGCCAACGGATACATCGCGCACACCGAGACCGTCAACGGCGTGCCGTTCTCCCTGCCGGCCAATCCCGTCCAATTCGACGAACAGCCGGTGACCCCGGTCGGCGCTCCAGAGCACGGGCAGCACACCGAGGAAGTTCTGATGGCTGCCGGAATCGACTGGGACAGAATCGAAGAACTCAAGAGTTCGGGCGCGATCCTGTGAGCTCGACCACGCGCGAGGTCGACAATGGGTCCGTCGAGGGGTCCGGCGAGAGGTCGGTCGAGTTCGACCCGTTCTCGCAGGACTTCTTCGACGGGGCATACGACACCTACCGCCGCCTGCGCAACGAGGCGCCCGTCTACTACAGCGAGAAGTGGGATTTCTGGGCACTCACGCGTTACCACGACGTGGCGCCGGCGACAAAGGATCACGAGACGTTCTCGTCGGCGAAGGGCGCCACCCTCGACATGGTCAAAGCCCATGACGACGCGATTCCGGTGCCCAAGGTCATCATCTCGATGGATCCGCCCGAGCACGAGAAGATGCGAAAGCTCGTCAGCAAGGTGTTCACCCCGCGGGCCATCGCCGCACTGGAAGACATGGTGCGCGAGAAGGTCTATGAGCGCATCGACGCGCTGAACCCGGCGAACTTCGATGTGGTCGAGGACTTCTCCGCGCTGTTCCCCAACGAGGTCATCACCACGATGCTCGGTGTGCCGAAGCAGGATCGCGACCAGATCCGGCGCTGGCTGGATCTCCTTCTCGAACGGCACCCCGGTGAGATCGCCATCACCAAAGACGGTTACCAAGCCTCGGTGAGCACCGGCCTGTACTACTACGACCTGGTGCGGCAGCGGCGGGCCAAGCCTGAGGACGACATGATCAGCCGGCTGATCGAAACCGAGATCGAGCGCGAAGGAGTCGTGGAGAAGCTCACCGATGTCGACATCACCGGCTTCGCGACGATGCTCGGGGGTGCGGGCGCCGAAACGGTCACGAAGTTGGTGGGCAACGCGATGGTCGCGTTCGCGGACTTCCCCGACCAGTGGCGCAGGCTTCGTGCAGACCGCACAAAGATTCCGGCCGCGGTCGAGGAGTTGCTGCGCTACGAAGCGCCCTCGCAGTATCAGGTCCGCACCGCGACGCGCGACGTCACCTACTATGGCGTCACGATTCCCGCGGACAGCGCCGTGCTGCTGGTCACCGGATCGGCCACCCGCGACGAGCGGATGTTCGACGATCCTGACACGTTGGACATCGAGCGGGAGCGCAAGATGGGGTTCAACCTCGCTTTCGGCTACGGCATCCACAGCTGTCTCGGCGCGGCGCTGGCCCGGATGGAGAGTCACATCGCGTTGAACGCGCTCCTCGACCTTCTGCCTGAGTACGAAGTGGACCGCGGCGGCTTGCAGCGCGTGGCGATGTCGAACGTCTGCGGTTGGTCCAATGTTCCCGTGCGCAGGACGGTCTGAGGCGACCCGTCAGAGACACACGGTCGGCGGAACGCCGGCGCCGTGGAACGCCTCGACGGACGAGGCCGGCGCCGTCACATCGAGGGCCTTCATCGCGTAGTACTTGAATGCCTGTGCGGCAGAGCTGAGGCGGTGCTCGACCGCCGCTGCGGATACGGGTGAGCTCGGGCACGCGCCACCCCAGCAAGCGACGTTCGCGCGATGCCGCCGCGCAGCGTCGGAGATGAAGCGGCGCACCCCCCGGTGCGCGTCGTATGTCGATGCGGCGAACACGACGGCATCGGGCCAGTGCAGCCCGAAATCGAAGGTACCGGGCAAGGTGTGGCTGCCGACACCGAGGATGCGGAGAGCTCTTTCCGCTGAGCCGGTTTCGAGGAAGATCTCGACCTGCCAGCCCGCTCGGGTGGAGTCGACGATCAGCCCGCCGGCGGCCGCCACCGCGTCCGTCGTGTCGGGCGCGAGCACGACGAGCTTGTAGGGGGTCGCGTGGCCGCGGGTTCGCGGCTGCCGGGAATCCTCGATTGCCGATACGGCAGTGACCTTCACTTCAGCCCCTTCCGGCAGCAACGTTGAAAGTAGCCGATTCCGATATTGAGAATACTTGTTTCCGTCGGCATATGGGGACGCTCCTCGGGCTTGACATCTGCGAGTGCTAGCGGCGCCGGGGGAGGCCGTCGAGGAAACCGTTCACCACGTAGGCCCGGACGAAGTCCGCCACCGCGTCGTCGTCGCGCATGTCTATGGTGGGCGATGGTGTGGTGAACAGCGAGAACAACATCCGGGCGAACCATTCGGTCGCAGTGGCGACCTCCAGGTCGGCGCGGACTTCGCCGGTCAACCTGGCCGCTGTCACATAGGGAGCGAAGAAGTCGGCGCACTCCTTGAGGAGAGTGGCCGCGTTCTTCGTCATCATGAGGTTGACTTCCGCATCGTCGAAGTAAGCCTCGGGTTCGACGACCTGGCGCGCTTGACATACGAACACGGCAGCGCGCACCAACCTGCCCTCGAGCGTGCTGCCACCGTGGCGATCGATCGCCTTGGCCATATTGCGGTAGAAGCGTTGGGACGCCGCCTCCGCGCAGGCCTCGACGACGGTCTCCTTGTCGCGGAAGTACTCGTAGAAGGTGCTGCGCGACACCTCCGCGGCGCGGGCGATATCGACGATGGTGGTCTTGGCCAATCCGCGGGTGCGGAAGCAGGCGAATGCCGCCGAGATGATGGCATCCCGGGTGTCGACCGCTACCGCCTGAGTCACGTCAAATCCCACCGCACGACATTAACGCCTCAGTGGTCCGGGGCCAGGATGAGGCCGCTGGTCGGAACGCCGGTACCCGAGGTGACGAGGACGTGCTCGACGTCATCGACCTGGTTGAACGAGGTGCCACGGACTTGACGGACGCCTTCGGTGATGCCGTTCATGCCGTGGATGTAGGCCTCGCCGAGCAGTCCGCCGTTGGTGTTGATGGGCATCCGGCCTCCCAGTGAGAGCTCGTCGACCGAGACGAAATCCTTGGCCTCCCCGCGTCCGCAGAAGCCGAGCTCCTCGAGCTGGGTGAAGACCAACGGGGTGAAGTGGTCGTAGAGGAAGGCGGTCGAGATGTCGTCGGGCTTCAGTCCGGAGTCGCGCCACAGCTTGGTGCCGACCACACCCATCTCGGGCAGACCGGTGATGTCCTCCCGGTAGTAACTGGTCATCACCTCCCCGTCGTAGGCGGCTCCCTGTGCAGCCGCGGTGATGACGGCCGGGGGCTTGGCCAGGTCCCTGGCGCGCTCGACGCTGGTGACCACCATGGCCACCCCGCCGTCGCTCTCCTGGCAGCAGTCGAGCAGGCGCAGCACGGGCTCGATGATCCATCGTGACTGCTGGTGCTGCTCGATGGTGATCGGCTTCTCGTAGAACCAGGCGTCGGGATTGTTGGCCGCGTGTTTGCGGTCGATGACCGAGATCTTGCCGAAGTCGGCGTTGGTGACGCCGTACGTGGTCATGTAGCGCTGGGCGTGCAGCGCCACCCAGGCAGCCGGCGTCATGAAGCCGAACGGCGCGTACGGTGCCATCCACAGCGGAGTGACGCCGGGCTGACGTCCGGCGCCGCCGAACCGGAAGCCGGAGCGCTCGTTGAACGCTCGGTAGCACACCACCGCCTCGGCGGCCCCCGTCGCGACCGCCATCGCGGCCTGCATCACGGTGCCCGCGGCGGCCCCGCCGCCGTGCGGAACCCGGGTGAAGAAGGTGAGGCTCTCGATGCCGACGTTACGCGCGACCTCGATCTCCTCGTTCTCGTCGACGGTGAAGGTCACCATGCCGTCGATGTCCTTCGGGCGCAGGCCCGCATCCTCGATCGCCGCCTTGACGGCCTCGCAGGCCAGTTGCATCTCGGTGCGGCCGGACTCCTTCGAGAACTCGGTCTGACCGATCCCGACGAGCGCGGCCTTGCCCCCGATCCCCGTCATCCCTCGACGCCCTCGAGCAGGCTCAGCACCGCGGTGCCCTTGACGTGATCGCCGAGGCTGTTGGTGCCCGTGAAGGCGACCTCGATCAAGCCTTCGCCGTCGGCGGCGGACTTACCGGTGACGCTGCCCTCGAAGCGCAGCGGATCGTTGGGATAGGCGGGCACCCCGAGCCGGATGGACAGCTTCTTGATCATCGCCTCCGGCCCGGCCCAGTCGTGTAGGAACTTCACGCACAGCCCGTTGGTGGTCAGGATGTTGAGGAAGATGTCCTTGGAGCCCTGTGAGTTCGCGAAATCTCGATCATGGTGCACGGGCATGTAGTCGCGCGAAGCGATGGCGCCGGCGACGATGAGTGTGGCGGTGACGGGCACGTCCATCGGAGTCACCTCATCGCCCACGTTGATCGTGTTCCACGGCAACGTCGCGGGGCGCTTCACGCCGCGGACGTGAGGAGCGACTTCAGTCTCAGAGGTCATGGGTTGCTTCCTTCCGCATAGGTGTGACCGAGCCGCGCCAACTGTTGTGACGCCGACCCCAAAGTGAGCTCGATCTGCTTGGCCCACAAGAAGTACCGAGACAGGGGGTAGGTCACATCGATGCCCATCCCGCCGTGTACCTGTTGCGCGGATGCGGTGACCCGCGCTCCCGCTTCGGCGGCCCAGAACTTCGCGATGGCGGCTTCGCGCCCGGCGGGCCTGCCCTCGCCGATCAACCACGCCGCGTGCCAGGTCGTCCAGCGGATCGCCTCGGTGTCGATGAAGGCGTCCGCCAGCCGCTGCTGAACGGCCTGGAAGGAGCCGATCGGTCGCCCGAACTGCTCACGCTCGCTGGTGTAGGAGGCGGCCAGCTTGAGTGCCCGGTCGACGACGCCGACCTGCATTGCGCACAGCCCGACCAGCGCACGGGTGTAGAGCGCCTGGACGGCAGCCGCGCCGTTGTGCTCGCTCAGCCGCCGCCCGACGGCATCCGTCAACTCGATGTCGGCGAAGGGCTCGCCGTTGGTTGTCCGCACCGGCGTGACACTCACTCCGTCGCCGGGTGTTTCGACGATGAACAGCGCCGGGCCGTCGCTCGTCGTCGCCGAGATGACGACGGCGGCGGCGAGCTGCGCGGCGGGCACCAGTTCTTTGTGACCGGTGAGCCGCCAGACATCGCCGTCGGCACGTGCGGTGGTACGCGGCACGGCCGGGTCGGAGCTACCCGGTTCGGCCAGCGCCGCGGTCAGGATCGTGCCGCCGTCGACGACTCCGGGCAGGAAACGCTGCTGCAGCTCGGAATCACCATGCCGGGCAAGGGTATCGGCGCCCAAGAGCAGCGTCGCATAGACCGGAACCGGAGCGACGCTGTGACCGACCTCGCTGAGCAGAACGCCCAGCTCGAGGAAACCCCCGCCGGTGCCGCCGACCGACTCCGGCAGCGCAATGCCGAGGAGATCCGCTGAGGCCAACTCGGCCCACAGGGCGGCGTCGTGGCGCACATCGCCCGACTCCAGGTCGGTCAGCTGCTCCGGCGTCGCGCGGTGCTCGAAGAGCTGGCGGGCGACTTTGGTTACCGTCTCCTGCTCTTCGGTGAAGGTGAAGTCCATTCGTTGTTTCCTAGGATGTCAGTGGGCGAGGCATGTCAGTGGGCGGGCCGAAACTGGTGCAGCACCAGTTCTTCTCCGCTGGGAAGGGCTTCGAAGGTCTCGTAGAAGACCTCGACGGGCATCCCGACCTCGATGGCATCGGGTTCGATGTCGCACAGGTTCGACACGAGGCGAACGCCCTCGTCGAGTTCGATCAGGGCGACGACGTAGGGGTACTGGAGGAACGGCAGCGGGGGATACTGCGGCATCACGAAGCTGTAGACCGTCCCGCGTCCGGCGGACACGATCCAGTCCCAATTCAGCGACTGGCAGGAACCACACATCGGTCGCGGCGGAACCCGCAGCGTCTTGCAGTCCGTGCAGCGCTGGATGCGAAGTTCATGGTCCTTCAGGCCCGACCAGAAGAACTCGGTGTCCGGACTGATCGAGGGGGCGAGTCGACTGGCCATCTAGTTTCCCGTCTTGAATCGCAGAGTCCGGAACCACTGGCGTCCGATGACATCGCCGTTCTGATCACGGTAGGTGGTGACCCAGGTGACGAAGAAGCCGTTGCCCATCGCCGTCTTCTTCTCGTCGGAGATCGAGTCGAAGACCGTTTCAGCCGAGATCTGGTCTCCGACACGGGGATAACGCTCGATCTCGAACTCCGAGTTGGTCGCGATGATCCCGGTGTAGCCGGCATCGGTAAGGAACTGCAGGGGATTCTCGCCCTTCATCTCGATCGGCACACCACCGCGGTCGTGGATGCCAGCGAGCTTCGGCGGCGGCATCGTCCAGCTCTGCAGCATCACCGGCGGCGAGACGATCGCTCCGTAACGGGAGTTCTCCGCGAACTCGGCGTCCAGATAGGCCGGGTTCATGTCGTCCAAGGCGTACGCCCAGTGCCGGATCATCGCCGCATTCACCGGATCGGGAGCGTGCGACGGCCGTCCGACACCGTCGGTCGGTGTGCCGATGAGCGCGTCGAGACGCTCACGCATGTCGTCTTTGGCGGTGTCGGTCATGCTGGAATTCCTCTCAGGACGCTCGCATGTCGCGGGGTGCACGCGGCATCCCGAGTCCGGCCATGGCGATGATGTCGCGTTGCAGTTCGTTCGCGCCGCCACCGAAGGTGTTGATGACGGCCAGTCGGTAGGCGCTTTCGAGCTCACCTTTCAACGGCGCCGCGGGGCCCTTGCGGATGCCCGCCTGTCCGACCACATCGAGCAGTTCGCGGGCCACCTGCTGCGTGAGTTCGGTGCCGAAGACCTTGGCCGCCGAAGCCTCCCCCATTCCCAGGGCGCCGGAACTCATGCTGCTGTTGACCCGCAGGTTTAGTAAGCGATAGGCGGCCACCTGCGCCTCGACCCGGGCCAGCGCCTGCTGGACCCACGGTTGGTCGATGACCAGACCGTCGTCGAGGGGCGTGGTCCTGGCCCACTCCAGCGTCTTGGCGAACAGCGGTTCCAGTGCGCCCAGATTGCCCAGGGCGGCGCGTTCGAGGTTCAGCTGGTTGGTCACCAGCTTCCAGCCTTGGTTCTCACCGAGCACGATCGCGCTCTCCGGGACGCGCACGTCGTCGTAGAACGTGTAGTAGGTCGACACCCCCGGCATGGTGTGCAGCGGCTTCCACGAGAACCCCGGGGTATCGGTGGGCACGATGAAGACGGTGATCCCTTTGTGCTTCTTGGCTTCCGGATCCGTCCGCGCCGCCAACCAGATGTAGTCGGCGAACTCCGCACCGCTGGTGAACATCTTGGCGCCGTTGATGACGAACTCGTTGCCGTCGCGCACCGCCGTCGTGCGCAGTGAAGCGAGGTCACTTCCAGCGCCGGGTTCGGAGTACCCGATGGCGAACTCCACCTCGCCTCGCAGGATCGCGGGCAGGAACGTGTCCTTCTGCTCGTCGGTGCCGTACTGGATCAGGGTGGGACCCACGGTGTTGAGCGTGATCATCGGCAGCGGCGCGTTCACCCTACGCGCCTCCTCGCCGAAGATGTACTGCTCCAGGGCGGTCAGCCCGCTGCCGCCGTACTCGACCGGCCAGGCGACCCCGAGCAGACCTGCGGCGCCCAGCGCCCGTCGGCACTCACCGATCGCGGCGCCGCCCTCGGTCAACCCGGACACCGCCGCGCGCCGTTCGGGCGTCATCACGGCCTCGAGGCGTTCGCGGTACTCCTTGCGCAGTTGCTCTTGTTCGGGGGTGTAGTCGAATTCCATCAGAGGTTCGCTCCCAGTCGGACCGGCATGCGTTTGACCCCGGGCACCATGGTGGCGCGCAGTCGGGTGACGTCTCCGGTCAGCTCGATCGTCGGATAGGCGCCCAACAGCACCTCGAACATGACCCTGGCTTCGAGGCGGGCGAGTTGCGCACCCAGGCAGGCGTGTTCCCCGGCACCGAAGGCGATGTGCGGGTTGGGATTACGTGTGATGTCGAAACTTTCACTCGCCGGGCCGAAGATCTCCTCGTCCCGGTTCGCCGAGCCGTACAGCATGACCACCGTGTCTCCCGCCCTGATCTGCTGCCCGCGGATCTCGACATCCGCGGTTGCCCGTCGCGCCATGTGCGTCACCGGACTGGTGAAGCGCAGCATCTCCTCGACGGCGCACGTAAGATGCGAGGGATCGGAGCGAAGCATCGCGAACTGCTCCGGATTCTCGAGTAGCGCTTGGGTGCCCAGCGCGATGAGGTTGCGTGTTGTCTCGTTGCCCGCGACGAGAAGCAGGAACGAGAAGTTGAGCAGGTCGGCGTCGGTGAGGCGCTCTCCATCCACTTCGGCGGCCGCGAGGATGCTCAACAGATCGTCCTGGCCGCTCACCGCGCCGGATCGCCGCGCATCGATGAGTTTGGTGAAGTACTCGTAGAGCTCGCCGAGCGCCACCAAGTGGTCGAGCTCGATGTCGGGATCCGCCGTCCCGACAGCGGCATCCGACCAGGCGCGGAACTTCTCCCAGTCCTCCGGAGCGGCACCGAGCATTTCGGCGATCATGCGGGTCGGCAGCGGCGCGGCGATCTCTTCGGCGAACTCGTACTCGCGAGAGGGATCGATGTTCTCGACGATGCCGTCGACGATGCTGCGCACCGTCGGCTCCAGCAACGCCACCTGACGGCGGGTGAATCCCGAGTTGATCAGCTTCCGCAGCTGACGGTGCCGAGGTGGGTCCGTGAAGATGAGGTTGCCTTCCTGGACCGGCTCGGGATAGGCAGGGTCCGGAATGGTGATGCCGTGCGTCGACGAGAACAACATCGGGTGCCCGGATACGAATCGCACGTCCTCGTACTTGGTCAACGCCCAGAAATTCGTGACGTCGTTCCACACCACCGGCGTGTTCGCCCGCAACTCCCGGTACGCGGGGTAGGGATCGCCCGCGTAGAAGTCCGGCGAATGCAGAGGAACCGCGGACGTCGGTCTGGCAGTCGAGTCAGTGGGCACTGCGGGCTCTCCTCAACACCGGGGCAATCGGACACTTGAAGCCGCAATGTCCGGTAATGTCGTGTCTACCGCACGTGGCGGAAGCATGTCAAACATCGTAATACCAGTTAAAGCCATGGATACGGTTGACTCCTTGAGTCGGCGGGGTGTACACACACAAGGCAGATGTCCGACACGGGCAACGTCAGGCCGAGAGCGGTGCACTCCGGCGCACAACCGGGAAGGTCAGGGGACGTGATGGCCGAATCGAGCCTTGTCGACACCTACGGGGTCTTTGTCGACGGCAACTGGATTGATCCGGGCGGCGAGCGCTACGAGGTGGTGAACCCCTCGACGTCAGAGGTCATCGGGACGGCCCCGGATGCCGGCGTCGCGCAGGTCGAGCAGGCGATCGCCGCCGCCCGCACCGCGTTCGATGCGGGCTCGTGGTCCGCGGCGCGGCCCGAGGAGCGCTCGCGATGCCTGCAGCAGTTGAGCGACGCGCTGTTGGCCCACGGGGACGAGATCTATGTGCTGGCGCAGGCCGAGTGGGGCTGCACAGCAAACGAGCGCCTGATCCATGTCGATGGTCCGGCGTTCATGATGGGCCACTCCGCGGAGCTGGCACTGGAACCGGCCGAGGCACCGATGGATGCCTGGGGCGCGGCGGGCACCACGCTGCTGCGCTACGAGCCGCTCGGCGTGGTGGCGGTGATGACGCCGTGGAACTTCCCGCACACCCTCAACGTGATGAAGCTGGGCGCCGCCCTGGCCGCGGGCAACACCGTGGTGCTCAAGCCGTCGCCGCTGACGCCGTTGGCCGGCCTCGCACTTGCCCGGATCATTCACTCCGAGACCGATATCCCGCCGGGCGTCGTCAATGTCGTCACCCCGAGCGGCATCGAGGCGAGTAGAGCGCTGACTGTGGACCCGCGGGTGGACATGGTCAGCTTCACCGGCAGCTCGGCGGTCGGCCGGGAGGTGATGGCTTCGGCCGCGGCGACGATGAAGCGGGTCCTGCTCGAATGCGGCGGCAAGTCGGCGTGCATCCTGCTCGACGACGTCGAGTTGACCGATGAGCTGCTCGAGCGGCTGCTCTTCGAGGGATGCACCCTGCATGCGGGGCAGGCGTGCATCCTCAACAGCCGACTCGTGGTGTCCGAGGACATGCACGACGAGGTCGTCAGCCGGCTCTGCGATCTCGCTCGCGCTGTGACGGTCGGCAATCCCGCTGACGACGGGGTCACCATGGGTCCGTTGATCAGCGGCCAGCACCTGGACCGGGTCGAGGGCTTCGTCCGGCGCGCCGAAGCTGACGGCGCGAAGGTCGCTTTCGGCGGCGGTCGGGTCGAAAGACGTTCGGGCGGATTCTTTTTCGAGCCGACCATCCTGACCGACGCGAGCGCGGAGTCCCACATCGCTCAAGAGGAGGTGTTCGGTCCGGTGCTGACGGTCCTGCGTTATCGGGGCGACGACGAAGCCGTCGCCATCGCCAATAACTCCGCCTACGGCCTCGGCGGCGCGGTGTGGAGTGCTGACGTGCAGCGAGCGGTCGAGGTCGCGCGGCGCATCAGAACCGGTCAGGTAGCCATCAACGGCACCATTCCCGGTGACGCACCCTTCGGCGGCTTCAAGCAGAGCGGCATCGGGCGCGAGGGCGGGGTGCTGGGGTTGCGCGCGTACATGGAACCCAAGGCGATCGGAGTGCCTGCGTGAGCGAGGCTTGCGAGCGAACCATGGATCATGGTGCAGCGCTGGCGGGGCTTCGAGTGGTCGAGATCGGTAGCGACATCGCGGCTCCGTACTGCACCAAGTTGCTCGTCGACCTCGGGGCCGACGTATACAAGATCGAGCCACCCGCCGGTGACCCGCTGCGAAGCTGGGGCCCGGCCGGCGGGTTGTTCGAGTATCTGAATGCCGGCAAGCATGGCGTGACGACGGAGTTCGATTCTCCCACCGACCAATTGACGGAGCTGATCGCTCGAGCTCACGTGCTGGTGGAGAGCCTGCCCGTTGGCTCCGCCGAGCGGTTCGAGCTGGGGATCGACCGCGAGACGCTTCAACAGACGAATCCCGACCTGGTCGTGGTGCACATCTCGGACTACGGCCAAGAGGGCCCGCGCCGCGACTTCCCGTCGACGCCGTTCACCGTTCAGGCGGCTTCGGGCTGGGTGAACACGCGCGAATTCGGCAGGGCTCCTGTGCAAGCCGGGGCCCGCATACCCGAGTACATCACCGGCAGCTATGCGGCGCTCGGAGCACTCACCGCCCTGCGTGTCGCCGATGCGGGCGTCGGGCGGGTCGTCGACGTCGATGTGTCGGCATTCGAGTCGCTGCTGTGCACGCTGCCGTACCCGATGCTGATGGCCGAACGCTTGAAAAGCATGGGTCTGCCCACGAATTCGAAGGCCGCACCGATGCTGGGAATCGTGCGGGCCGCTGACGGATGGATCGGCATCAACTGTCTGACCGGCCAGCACTGGCTGGACGTGTGCGCAATGGTGGGCTTGCCGGAGTTCGGCGAACACCAGCTCGCCATCATGTTGGGCGGTCCGGAGCGTGACGAGTTCTTCGCCAAGGCCCAGCCGTGGCTGCAGTCGATGCCCGTGGCCGATCTTGTTGAACTGAGTCAGGCCATGCGGATCCCGGCGGCGCCGATCAACGACGGCGCATCGATCCTGGACTGTCCGCAGTACCGTGATCGTGGGTTCTTCTTCGAGGGCGGATCAGAGTCGGCGCGCTTCCAGCGGCCCGGCGCGCCGTTCCGATTGTCGAAGACGCCGGTGCCTGCCGCGCGGCCGGCACCGCTGCTCGGCGAGAACACCCCCCGGTGGCAGGATGCGAGCGAACGCGTCGCGGCGCGAATCGACGATCCCACGGCGCCGTTCGCCGGCTTGAAGGTGTTCGACCTCAGCACGTTCTGGGCGGGCGCGTACCTGACGTGTTACCTCGGTGCGTTCGGTGCCGACGTGGTCAAGGTCGAGTCGATCCAGCGTCCCGACGGGCACCGGTACTCGGGTTCGTTGTTGCGCAGCAACGACGAGTGGTACGAGATCGGACCGCTGTGGCAGGGCACCAACCTCAACAAGCAGGACATCACGTTGGACCTCGGCACCGAAGCCGGTCGAGAGTTGGCGCTGCGCTTGGCGGCGGAAGCCGACGTGGTGGTCGAGAACTTCTCGCCGCGCGTCGTCGAACAGTTCGGTCTGAACTACGAGTCGCTGGTGAAGGTCAACCCTGACGTCATCATGGTCCGCATGCCCGGGTTCGGCCTTGAGGGCCCATGGCGGGACTACGTCGGCTGGGCGCTGAACATCGAGCAGTTGTCCGGGATGTCGGCGGTCACCGGCTACGCCGACGGCCCGCCCTGCAACCTGCAGGGGCCGGCCGACCCGATCGCCGGCGTCCATGCGACGGTGGCGCTGCTCGCCGCACTCGAACACCGGCGACGTACCGGCGAAGGACAGCTGATCGAAGTGGCGCAGGTCGAAGTCGGTGCCGCCGTCACCGCCGAGCCCGTCATCGAACACTCCTTGACCGGCCGGATACGTGAGCGCGAGGGCAATCGGCACCGCCACTACGCACAGGGCGTCTACCCGGCGAAAGGCGAGGAAGAGTGGGTGGCGGTCTCGGTGCGCGACGACACCGACTGGGCCGCTGTGACCGACGTCATCGGCCGTCCCGAACTGCGCGATGACGCTCGCTTCGGCACTTCGGAAGCCCGACTGGCACAACACGATGCCGTCGACGAGCTGATCACCGAATGGACCAAGGGACACGCGCCGGAGGAGGCGGCCGACGCCTTGCGGCGACGGGGTGTGCCCGCGGAACGGTTACTGACCGGCGACCGGATGTACGACGTCGACCAGTTGGAGGCGCGGGGTTTCTACGAGGACCTCGACCATCAAATCGCGGGGCGACAACGATTTCCCGGCTGGCCGTTCCGCATCTCACCGGGTCCGTCGCGACATCACCGCACCACTTCACCGACCCTGGGTCAGCACAACGACGAGGTGCTGACCGCGCTGGGGTTGTCCACGGACGAGGTGACTAAGCTGCGCGACGCCGAGGTCATCGGCGAGAGACTGCTCAACGCGTAATACGCCGAGACATACTCGCCGAACCGTTGAGCTACTCGACCATCGCCGCGATGGTGTCGACGACGCATGCCGGCCGGTCGGAGCCCTCGACCTCCACGGTGACACGCACCGTGGCGCGCGCGCCTTTGTCCGTGCGCTCCACCTTCACCAACTCGGCGCCCGCGCGGATCCGCGAGTCGACCGGAACGGGCGCCGGGAACCGCAGCTTGTCAACACCGTAGTTCACCTGCATCGACAACCCGGTGACCCGGTAAATCTGTTGTACGAGAAGAGGAACTAGCGACAGCGTGAGATACCCGTGGGCGATGGTCCTGCCGTACGGGCCGCGCGCGGCCTTCTCGGCGTCGACATGGATCCACTGGTGGTCACCTGTCGCCTCGGCGAACAGGTCGATCTCCTTCTGCGTCACCCGGCGCCAGTCGCTGTAACCCAGATGCTCGCCGACCTGCGCCTCGAATCCTGCGATCCCCTCGTACTCTGTCGGGGCGGGAGGCGCCTGCGTCATGCCGGAACCCTTTGAAGTCCCAGTTGCTCGATGGCGTTGCCGCCCATGATCTTCGCCTTGGCCGTATCAGAAAGGCCCTCCAACCGGTCGACGAAGCTCAGCGGATCGCCGATGCCCTCCGGATGGGGGAAGTCCGAACCGAACATCACGTGGTCCTCACCCATGATGTCGACGATGCCCTTGACGTCGTCTTCGAGGAACGGGTGGATGTAGACGTTGCGCTTGAACACCTCGACGGGGTGCTCGTCGAACTCCTTGGGCATCACCCGGTACGCCTTGTCGAGCTGGCGCAGCAGGTTGCGCACCCAACCACTACCGTTCTCCACGACGAGGACCTTGAGGTCCGGGAAGCGGGACAGTGCGCCGTGGCAGATCAGCGCCGCCAGGGTGTCCTCCATGGCCCTGAACCCCATCACCACCTCGCGCAGCGCGCTGGGCTTGAAGGACAGGTACTCGTCGCCGCCCTCCCACTCCATGAGGTGCTTCTGGTAGCCGCTGTCGGAGGCATGGAAGGTCACCGGTAAGCCTGACTTGACCACTTCCTCCCAGAACGGGTCGAATTCCGGCAGCCCCATGGACCGCGATCCGCCGAACCGGCTTGGCACCGGCGCGGGACGGACCAGGAACGTCTTCATGCCCCGTTCGAGGCACCAGTGGAACTCCTTGATCGCCTCGTCGACCAGGGGCAGGCAGATAACCGGGGTGGCGAAGATGCGGTCCTGGTAATTGAAGGTCCAGTGTTCGTGCATCCACTCGTTCAGCGAGTGGATGATGGCGTGGGTGAGGACGACGTCGTCGGTCGTGCGCTCTTCGATGAGGCTGGCGAGGGTGGGATACATGACGCACTGGTCGATGCCCAGCTCGTCCATGAGCTCCAGTCGAGGCGCCGGTGATTGATAGGCTGGAATGACTTCCATTGCCTCACCGATGAATTCGCGGAAATTCAGACCCTCTGGATTGTTGCCGAGGAAGTAGTCCTCCGCACTGCCCGGCCGGGCCACCCGCTCGAACGTCGGGTTCGGGATCATGTGGCTGATGTGGTCCTTGACGACGAGTTTCGGCCGTCCGTTGACCTCGACGTAGCCGACCTTTCCCCGGTGCTGCTTGGGCAGATGCTTGGTGAGCGCGTCGGTGGTCTCGTACATGTGGTTGTCGATGTCGAAGACCGGGTACGGCAGGGACCGGGGTGACATGTGACCGAACCTCCATCAGAGCAGCGGATATGACCGTTTACGCCTAGTGATAACGACGTTATCACTTCGGCTGGGTCGACAGCCAGCACGGGGCCTCAGCCGACCGATCGGGTCCAGGCGTCGACGACCGCTTCGGTTGTCGTCACCGTCGCGAGCAGGGACAACGTGTTGTCGACGACGGCGTCGGCATACTCGCGAGGGAAGCCGCTGACCGCGTCGCGAGGCAGGACGAATTGATAGCTGCGGTTGACCGCGTCCATGACGAAGTTCGTGATTGCGACGTTGACCGAGACACCGACGCCGACGATGGTCGTGATTCCGAGGTTGCGCAGCACCGAGTCGAGGTCCGTACCCGTCATCGGACCGGCGCCGTGGGTGCGGGTGAGCACGAGATCGGATGGCTGCGGCCCGAACTCCGGTAACACCGAGGCGCCGGGGCTGCCGGGGGACAGATCCGCGGAGAACGACTTGCCGGCCGCGAACAGTCGGGCGTTGTGGTTCGAGCCGCGACCGTCCGCGCGCCGCTCGATCAGGCAGTGCACAACGGTGACGTCTGCGGCACGGGCCGCCGCGAGCAGCTTGCCGATGTTGGGGATTGCCTCCCTGCGCGCCTCGTCGGCCAGCATGGGCAGGCCGGCCTGGGGTCCGATCACCCCGCCTTGACACTCCTGGGTGACGAGTGCCGTAGATGTCGGGTCGAGCAGGTCAGAGAGGTGTGGCTGGGGCATGAGAATAGACGTTATCGTGTGTCCGAGCGTCAATTCCAGGAGTAGTGAGAAGCGGAGGACCAATGGACGGCTGGGAGCTCGAGGTCCGGGAGTCGGTCCGCCAGACGCTGGCCGACTACACCGCCGCCACCGACAGGTTCGATCTGCGTGTGCTGGCGGCGTGCTTCGGTCCGGACGGTGTCCTGGAGTTCTCCGGCGGGGCTGCACCGCTGACGGGTCCCGAGGGGATCGAGGCGGGTCTCGGTGCCGCCATGGCCCGCGAACCGGATTCTGCACGCCAAGTGCCGACACATGTGCGGCATCATGTTTCGAGCCTCAGGTTCGAGTCGGTGGCCCGCGACCGAGTCGCGGTCAGCAGCTACTTCGCCGTGCACACCGATGTGGGGCTCGACCACTGGGGCCGGTATCGCGACGTCTTGGTACCGGTGAACGGGCGATGGCTGTTCGCGCACCGGCGCATCGACGTCGACGGGTTCGCGGGCGACAGTCTCATGCGATGAACTCGTCGGCGAACGAGTGCGCGTAGTCGGTGACCTCGGACCTGGTGGCACCCGGGGCCGCGACGGTCAACCAGGTCACCCCGATGGCTTCCAGCTTCTCGATCGTGGCGTGCCGCTCGTCGGTGCACTTGCTGTCGTCGAGCAGGTTGCCCGCCGAGAAGCAGATGTCCAGCGGCTCGGTCCGCCCCACCTCGGCCGCGTATTTCTTGGCCCAGGCGACCGCGGCCTCCAACTCGTCGAGCGTGGAGATCTCTGCCGTTCGCGAGGCCGCCGCGTAGCCGAACGTGTTGAACGGTGCCCAGCCCTGGGCACGTGACACCGCTCGCCGTACCGCGGGCTTGCTGTTGCCACCCACCCAGACCGGCGGTCGCGTGGCCGGGACGGGAAACAACCGCACCCCTCGGGAGGCGAACGACGTGCCCTCGAACGCCACATCCGCACCAGTGAGCGCCTTGTCCAGGACGTCGAGCGCTTCGTCGAGGAGGGCGCCGCGGTTGTCGAAGTCGACGCCCAGAGCCCTGAATTCGGGCTTCAGGTAACCGGCGGCCGTGCCGAGGATGAAGCGTCCGCCGGAGAGGATGTCGAGGCTCTGGATCGACTTCGCGCTGAGGAATGGATTGCGATACGCCGCGATGTAGACGTTGGTCAGCAGCCTGATGTCGGTCGTGGCGGCGGCGGCGAACGACAACGCGACGAACGGGTCCAGAGCGTGATGGCCGCCGTGATCGAGCCATTTTGCGTCCGGCGCCGGGTGATCGGTGACATGGACTGCACGGAAGCCGCTGGCTTCGGCGACCCGGGCGATGTCGGAGATCGCCTCGGCGGTGACGAACTCCGCTACCGCTTCGACGCGGTGTGTGGGCAGTTCCAGGGAGTACGAGATGGTCATGATCGTCCTTTCATTTGCCGACAAGAACTGCCAGGCGCTGGGCGTGATGGTCCGGGCTGCCGTACATGAGCTGGGTGGCCTTGGCGCGGCGGACGTAGAGGTGCGCGTCATGCTCCCAGGTGAAGCCGATCCCCCCGTGGATCCGCATGTTGCTCAGAGCCACGTCGAGCAGAGCCTCCGAACAGGCCAGCTTCGCCACTGACGCGGCGATCGACAACTCTTCGCCGCTGGCGGAGTCAGCGGCGTGGACGGCGGCCGAGCGGGCGCCTTCGACGAGCACGAGCATGTCCGCGCACCGGTGCTTGACCGCCTGGAAACTGCCGATCGCGCGGCCGAACTGGATGCGCTCCTTGGCGTAGCCCACGGCCATGTCGAGGCAGCGCTGCGCCGCACCGACCTGCTCCGCTGCCAGCGCCACGAGCGCGAGGTCCGAGGTCGCGGCGAGGCCTGCCGCCGCTGCGCCGTCGGTGCCGATCAGCCGGGCGGGAACCTCGTCGAACCGGACCCTGGCGATCTTGCGCGTGCGATCGAGTGTCGCGAGCGGCTCGCGGGTCAGGCCGTCGGCGTCGGCGGTGACGACGAACAGCGAGATGCCGGCGTCGGTGTTGGCGGCGACCAGCAGCAGGTCGGCGGTGTGACCGTCGATGACCAGGTCGGCATCGCCGCGAACACGATGGCCGGCATTGTCTGCCCGCGCGCTCAGTGCGACCGTGTGCGGGTCCCATGCCTCGAGGCGACTGTTCAGGATCACCGTCGCGGTCGTCGACCCGTCCGCGAGCCCGGGCAGGTAGTCCGCCATGGCGGCCGAATCCCCGCTGCAGAGAATGGCCTGCGCAGCCAATCCGACGGTGGAGAAGAACGGAGCGCACAACAGCGCGGCACCCATCTCCTCGAAGACGACGGCCAGTTCGGACATGCCCGCACCGGCCCCGCCGAACTGCTCGGGAATGGCGATGCCGTGCAGTCCCAATTCCTTGGCCATCTGCTCCCACACCACACGATCGTGGCCGCCCTCGGTTTGCATCAGTTCACGGACGCGGACCGAGGGGGAGACGGATCTGAGGAAGTCGCGGACGGCGTGCCGGAGTTCATCGGCCTCACTTGCGGTCATGTCGTCCTCTGCGCTCGCCCGGCCCGGGGATAGGCATTCTCGGGCGAGGATAGTATGTTTTCTGGAATAGGAGAATACAGATTCTCGCATGAAGGAGCCGCGCTGTGACGACGAACCTCGACTACGGGATCTTCGACTGCGACACCCACTGCTATGAGACGCGCGACGCGTTTACCCGGTATCTGCCCAAGCAGTTTCACGATCGCGCCATCGCACCGGTGCGCGCGGCCGACGGTAAGGAGGTCATCCTCGCCGGCCACCGTATCGCCACGTTTAACAGCGAGGCGGGTCTTGGCTTCGATCTCGCTTACCGGCCGGGCTCGCTCAAAGAGATGCTCAAGCAGATGGGCTCGGGCAATCCCGACGAGTCCTACGAACCGCAGCCGATGCAGCCCGAGTGGCTGGAGCGGGAACCGCGGTTGGCGGTGATGGCGCGGCAGAACGTCGACCGGGCGGTCATCTTCCCGGCCGGGATGGCGCTGGCCGCCGAGCACTACGTCGACGACACCGAAGCCCTGTACGCCAATCTGCGCTCGTTCAACCGCTGGTTCGACGACACTTGGGGCTTCAACTACCAGGACAAGATCTACGCCACCGCGCTGTTGTCGCTGCGCGACCTGGAATCGTCGATCGCCGAAACTGAGGCCATCATCGAACAGGGCGCCCGCCTGGTGCTGTTGCCGACGGGCCCCGCCCACGGTCGGTCGCCGGGCGACCCCTACTTCGACCCGATCTACGCGCGACTGCAGGAGGCCGGCTGCACGCTCGTCTTCCACATCCAGCCGTTCTGGTACTTCGACGCCATCTCGCCGGCCTGGGGCCACAACCCCGATCCGGCCGCCTGGCACATGTCGGCATGGCAGTGGATGAACATCTACGGCCAGCGCCCGATCGAGGACACGCTCTCCGCGCTGATCTTCGACAACCTCTTCGGCCGTTTCCCGGGATTGAACGTACTGGTGGCCGAACATGGCGCAGAGTGGGTTCCGCAGTTCGTCATTCACATGGACAAGAGCCGCGGAATGGGCCGCAACGGACCCTGGATCGGGGGCAAACTGACCGAGCGTCCGTCCGAGATCTTCCGCAGGCACGTCGGCGTGGTCCCCTACCCGGAAGACGACATCCCGACTATCGTCGAACGTCTCGGGTACGACGAGTGCCTGCTGATGGGTTCGGACTACCCCCACGCCGAAGGTCTGGCCGAGCCGGCCGACTTCGTCAAGCTCCTCGACCCGCTCGAAGATGCGGCCAAGAAGCGGATCATGCGCGACAACGCCGACCAGCTACTGCACCGGAGCTAGCCGCGGCATGACCGACGAGGACGTCGATCTCGGTCTATTGCGGGCGGCCGCACGCGATTTCCTGACCGCGCACGTCGCGCAGGACTCCATCAAGGAACTCGCGGCGATGGACTGGACGGGATTGCTCGTCGAGGAGAACCTCGGTGGCGCCGGATGGCGTCCGGTGGAGACGACGGTCATCGCGGAGGAACTCGGCCGCGCGCACAATACGTCGACCTGGTTCGGTGGTGTGCTGTCGGCCGCGGCGTTGAGTTCGGCACCGAGCGAACTGCGCGATCGTTGGCTGCCCGCGGTGCTCGACGGGACCGCGACGGCGGGTTGCGCGCTGGCCGGCGACACCGTGCGCGTGACGCGTGGTGACGCGATCGACATCCTGATTACGCTGGGGCGTAGGGGGATTCACTTGATCGAGGTGTCGGATTCGCTGCCCAGGAGCCGTGATGAGGAGCTGTTGGACATCGACCGGGCAGCGTGGCGCGTCGAGGTCGCCGAAGCCGAGGCTGCGCTGATCGGCGGGCCCGAACGCGCCGATCAACTGCTCGCGATGGCCAGGGTGCTGCTCAGCGCTGACTCGCTGGGTGCCGTGTCGGCCACCTTCGAACGGTTGGTCGGCTATCTCAAGGAGCGCATCGCGTTCGGGGTGCCGATCGCGAGTTTCCAAGCGGTGCAGCACCGGCTGGTCGATTTGTTGGTCTTCGAGGCGAAGGCGCGCGCGATCGTCATGAAGGCCGCCCGAGCGCTCGCAGACCCCGATACGCCAGACGACGCCATCACACTGTCCGCACACGCCCATGCCTATCTGACAGCCAATGCGACGGCCGCCGTGGACGAGTGCATGCAACTGTCGGGGGGCATCGGATTCACCTGGGAGTACCCGTTGCACCACGAGCTTCGCCGGGTATTCACCAACGGCTTCCTGCTCGGAACCGTTCGCTCCAGCCGTGGCCTGGTCGCGGAGAGGTCCGGATGGTGACCCGTCCCAGCGAAACAGACCTGACCGAGTTCAGGCGTCGTGTCAGGGCGCACATATCCGAGCACGCCCCGCCGTTCGACGCCAGAGAGGGGCGCCGTGCGCCGGAGAATGCCGAGCAGGAAGGCCAGTTGCGCGCCTGGTTCGCCTCGCTGTTCGAGGCGGGGTTCGTCGGTGCGGACTGGCCCGTCGAGCACGGTGGGCGCGCGGATCATCACCCGCTGCACGACCGGATCCTCAGTGAGGAGATCCTGCGTGCCCGAGCGCCGCGACCCGTGGATCAGGTCAATCTTGCCGCGCACGTGCTGTTGCACTTCGGATCCGACGAACAGAAGGCGGCCCTGCTGCCGCCGATCCGGCGCAGCGAGCACGTGTGGTGTCAGTTGCTCAGCGAGCCCGATGCCGGGAGCGACATTGCCGCTGTCCGGACCAAAGGCGTGGTGCAGTCCGACGGAACCTGGGTGATCAACGGCCAGAAGACCTGGATCACCGACGGGCACTGGGCCGATATGGGGCTGGCGTTGATCCGCACCGACCCGGCGTCGTCGCGCCACCACGGCCTGTCGGCTTTCATCGTGCCGCTGTCGGCGCCGGGTGTTCAGGTGCGGCCGATCCGGACGATCAACGAGGCGATCGAGGTCAACGAGGTCTTCTTGGACGGGGTGACTCTCGCCGCGGACGGTTTGATCGGTGAGCCTGGCCAGGGCTGGTCGATCATCATGGCCGGCCTGGACTTCGAACGGTTCGGTATCGGCGGCAATGTGATCCTGCTCGAACTGCTGATCGACGATCTGGTCACCGTGGTCCGGCACGCCACCCTCGAGGAGAGTCCCGCACTTGAGCACGCCGACGTTCGCCAGCGAGTGGCCGAGCTGGCTGTCGAGGTCGAGGTGGCGAAGGCATTCATCGATGACCATGTCGAACGTCTCATGATCGGCGCGGAGCAGGTGGGCGACGGCTCGATCGCCAAGCTGAGCTTCGCCGAGACCTATCACCGGGTTTCGGCCTACGGCGCCGAACTCGCGGCTACGGTGTGCACCGAGAATGCCGATCCGATTGTCCAGCAGGCCGAACAGCGGCTGCGTGAGTCCTGGTTGTGGTCGCGTGCCTACACGGTGTCGGGCGGAAGCAACGAGATGATGCGCAATATCCTGGCCAAACGGCGGCTGCTCCTGCCGAGTCGCTGATGTGGGCCCACGCCCGAAGGGCAGGGGACGCTTGCGCGAAGAACAGAAGATATTGATGTCCGGTACCTACTGGAGTTTGGTCGAGGACGCCGCCCGGTCACATCCGGACCGCGTGGTGCTCGTCGACGACTTCGGCCGCAGCCTGACGAACGCCGAGTTGCGCGATGCGGCGCAGGGCACGGCAGCGGCACTCGCGGCCCGCGGGGTCGGCGACGGTTCCGTGGTGTCCTGGCAGCTGCCGACCACGCTGGAGACGATGGTCGTCATGGTGGCGCTGACCCGCCTGGGCGCCGTGCAGAACCCCATCCTGCCGATCTGGCGCGAGAGCGAAGTCCGTTTCGTGACAACGCAACTCGGTACCGAATTTCTGGTAGTTCCGGGCGTGTGGCGCGGCTTCGACCACGTTGATCTAGCCGACGAGCTCGCGCGAGATCAGCCGATGACCGTCGTGGTGGTCGATCATGCGGCGCCCGTTACCGACGGGCTGCGGTTGCCTGCAGGCGATCCCGCGTCGCTGCCCGACCCGCCGACGTCGGCCACCCTGCCACGCTGGGTGTACTACTCGTCGGGGACAACTGCCGCGCCGAAGGGCGTGCGGCACTGCGATCGCTCGGTGATCGCCGGGTCGGCAGGCGTGGTGGGAATGGTCGGTGCGTCGAATACCGACGTCAATCCGATCGCTTTCCCGGTGTCGCATATCGGTGGTGCCTCGATGCTGGCGGCGAGCCTGCTCACCGGCATGCGACTCGTGTTGTTCGACGCATTCGACCCGGTGCTCACACCGAAAGCTATTGCGGCACATCGACCGACGATGCTCGGCTCAGCAACCCCGTTCTTCGTCGCGTTCATGGCCGCCCAGCGCGACCACGGTCCGGACCCGCTCTTCCCCGACCTGCGTGGTTGTGTCGGCGGCGGAGCGCCGATCACCGCGGAGCTTGGGCGACAGGTGCGCGAGACGCTCGGTGTCACCGGAGTGGCCAATTCGTGGGGATTGACCGAGTTCCCGGTGGTGACATCGCCGCCGCCGGACGGCGCGCCCGAGGTGCTCGACCACACCGTCGGACGACCGGTGCCGGGTGTCTCGGTCCGTGTCGTTGACGACAACGAGCGTGAGGTCGCCCCCGGCGAGGAGGGCGAACTGCGGCTCAAGGGCCCGCAGTGCTTCCTGGGGTATGTCGACGAGGCGCTCGACGCCGACGCTTTCGACGCCGACGGGTGGTTCCGAAGCGGCGACCGGGGGCGCATCGACGCCGACGGCAACGTCGTCGTCACCGGCCGCATCAAGGACGCGGTCATCCGCAATGCGGAGAACATCTCGGCGCTCGAAGTCGAGGGGGTGCTGGCAACGCATCCGGCGGTCGCCGACGTCGCGGTCATCGGCGTTCCCGATGAACGCACCGGTGAGCGGGTGTGCGCGGTGATCGTCGCACAACCCGACGCCGAGGTGACGCTAGCGGTGCTGTCGGAACATTGTGCAGCCCAGGGCTTGAGCCGCCACAAGTCGCCGGAGCGGCTCGAACTCGTGCGGGAGCTTCCGCGAAACCTCACCGGCAAGGTGTTGAAGAACGAGTTGCGTGGGCGGTTCCGTTAGCCATCACCGCCGAAAAGCGCACCTCGTAGGAAGTACTTCTCCAGGTTCCGAACAATTATGGTTCCAACTGGAAGCTGCGCAGCGATCTCGAGGTTCTCGTCTGCGACGGCCTCTGCCCATTCGCTCGGCCATCCGCCATCGACGAGGCTGGTCTTGAATGCGAGTACGACATCATCGCGTGTCAACTCCGTGTCGACGACCATTGCGGTCGTGGTCGCTCGATGTGACGCCGCGCCTGCAAACCCGCGGCCACATCCACACGGCATTGCGGGATCCCTGAGGTCTCGGTCGCAAGGCTCCTGCATCCACACGAGTTCGCCCTCGACGCAGTAGTGATAGTCCGTCGGCGCCGTGCCCTGCGTCAGGCGCGTGGCAACCAGGATCTTCATTCCGACTCCTCTTCCTTCGGCTGCAGGTACCGCTGCGGGTGGTGGTAGTTGTTGACGCGGCCTTGGCCGGTGTCGAGCAATGGCGGCGGGATCCATTCGACGCGTCCGTCTCTGCGTTTTCGCGTGGTCCATCCGCCCTCGGTGACGAGGCGGTTGTGCGGCGGACATGCCAACACCTCGTCGGTGATGTTGGTCAGTCCGCCGTCGGCCCAGTCCAGCACCGCGTGGTGTACCTGGCAGCCGTATCCGGCCACGGTGCAGTCCGGGGCGGTGCACCCGCGATCTCTGGAGTGCAACACAATTCGCTGACCGGCAGAGGCGAGGCGCTTGGTTCGGCCGAGGTAGAGCGGCTCCTGCGTGTGCTTGTCGAAGATCGACAGGTAGTGGTGGGCCTGGCTGGCCAGGCGGATGACGTCGCTCATCGGCAGCGTCGTGCCACCGCCGGTCACCGCCAGCCCGGCACCTGACTCCAGGTCCTGCAGTGTCGTCGAGACGATGATGGTCACCGGTAATCCTCTGTGCTTGCCCAACTCTCCCGAGGAGAGCACCGAACGGCCCATCGCTTTGAGGGCGTCGTGATTGCGCTGACTCTGGGAGCGATGATCGGCGCTCACATGGTCTGGGCTCGGTTCGTCGTCGACACAGGGTGCTTCGTCGTCCGGGTTGCACATCCCTGGGGCGGCCAACTTGCTCAACACCGCATCGAGTGTCGCGCGTGCTTCTGGGTCGAGCAGCCCGCGGACAGGACTCATCCCGTCGGCTTCCTGTTTGCCGATGGTGAAGTGACGACGGCGTGCGCGGTCGAGGTCGTCGAACACGCCGTCGGGATTCACCAGTGCGGCCAGCCGGTCGGCGGCCGCGCGCAACACGTCGGGGGTGTGTTCAGCGGCAAGTTGTGCCAGGGTCTCCTCGCATCCCTGGCGAGTCTGGTAGTCCACCCCGTGGGGCAGCTCACGGAAGAACTTCCGGATGACGCGCAGATGGTCGGCACCCAATTCCCCCGCGGCCTGCCGCTTCGCGACGTTGGGCATCGTCGGCTCCAGCGCTTCCCCGGTCATCGTGCGCCGAGGGCTCAGATCCTCCGCATCGTCCAGACGTCTGCGCGCATCGGCGGCGCTGATCCGCAGCCGCCGCTGGAGCACCTCACTCCAGTTCTTGGCGCCGATGTCGGGGGGTGCGACGCGGCCGCGAAGTTCCTCGAGGATGCGGTGTTCGAGCGTGGGCGCGCGACGTCGGTCGTTTTCGAGAGCATCGAGCACCTCCAACAGCTCACCGATGCTCGACATGTCCAGGCGCGACTCCATGAGCTCGTCACGTGCGGCTCGCAGGCGCGCAACGGCCGAGGCCACGTCGCTGCCGAATCCCGCCGATGCGCTCATAGGTAGAACATATGTTCGAGCACCGACAAGTCGGGACCAAGTTGAGGCGTATGTGTTCAATGAGGCCAAAGTTGTTTTGGCACGCCGAATCCGGTGGCTCAGTCGAAGTGGTGCTTCGTTGCCTCATCGAGAATGCGCGCGTACGCCCAGTGGATGGGGTTGACGTTGACACAGCGCCGAGCAATCAGCGAAGCAGCCGCTATGCGGTACCAGCTGGCCAGTAAGTGCGGGAACGGTCGGATCCTTGACGAGTTGTGAGCTGTTGACGACGGTCCAAATGTAGGCCAGAAGCGACGGTCGAAAAGTAGGCCACGTGGTTGTGGTTATTGTGCCGTGTTGTCTGCGCGTGCGGAGGGCAAGGTGTCGATTCCGGTGTCCTTGAGCCGATAGCTGGATCCCTTCAGGGTCAGGACGTCGGCATGGTGCACGATGCGGTCGATCATCGCCGCGGCCACCACTTGATCACCGAACACGTCGCCCCAGCGGGCGAAGGGCAGGTTCGAGGTCAAGATCAGCGAGGCGTGTTCATAGCGGCTGGAGACCAGTTGGAAGAACAGGTTCGCCGCGTCCTGTTCGAAGGGGATGTAGCCGACCTCGTCGACAACGAGTAACCCGATGCGACGCAGCTTGGCCAGCTCAGCCGGGAGCCGCCCGGCGTTGTGGGCGGCCTTGAGGCGAGCGACCCAGTCCACCGCGGTGGCGAACGCGATGCGATGCCCGCTCTGCGCGGCCTTGACCGCCAATCCGATGGCGAGGTGGGTCTTGCCAGTTCCGGGTGGCCCGAGCAGGACCACGTTGGAGGCCTTGGCCAGGAACGCGCCGGTGCCGAGGTGGGCGATCATGTCCCGGTTGAGTGCGGGTTGGTGATCGAAGTTGAAGTCCTCCAAAGACTTCCGGGTCGGGAACCCGGCGGAGCGGATACGGGTCGCCGCACCGGAGGCCTCACGAGCCGCAACCTCCCGCGATAAAACGGCCGCCAGATACTCTTCGTGAGTCCAGCCGGCGTCGCGGGCTTGCTCGGCCAGGCGGGCCGCGGCGTCGCGGATGCGTGGCGCCTTGAGGGCTTGGGCGTAGTGCAGGACGGCCTTCATCGGATCCTCGGCCATGCTCATGCCACCTCACCATCAGAAGTGACTTCGGCAGTGGTGAAGTCGACGCCGAATGCCCGGTCGTAGTCTGCCAGATCACGCACCAGCTGGTCACCGGTCGCCGGTGGCGGCCCGGCTTGGAACTGTCGACGCAACACCGCAGCGGTCTCGACGTGTTTAGGGTCGGTCAGGGTCTGTCGCGCTGCCCAGCAGCGATCGTGAGCAGCCAGCAGGCGCCCCGTCCGCATCACGGTCACCTGGGCCAGGGTGGTCCTCACCTCGACGAGCTGGCCGATCGCACTCGGATCCACCGAGTAGTCGTTGCCGGCCACCCGCAGGTAGTAGTCACGCCCCAACCGCACCGACGTCTTCGTCTCCACTGTCGGCGCCACCGGTGGCAGGGTCAGCATCTGGGCTTGGTCGGCAGCCAAGAAGTCCACCGGGCGACCATCCAACACCCGCACCCGACGACGGTTTGCGGTCGGAAGCCACAGTCCCAGTTGATCATTGAAGTCCTGCGGTGAGGTGAAGCTGCGCCCGGGCAGAAACGAAGTCTCCAGATACCGGTTGGCTCGCTCCACGATGCCCTTGGACTCGGGGTCATAGGGTTTGAGTTGCACCAGCCGCGAACCCAGCGTCCCGATCAACGCGGTGACCGGATCGGTTAACCGGCCGCGGCGTCCGATCCCGGCCTCGTTGTCCCACCACAACTCGTGCGGCACCGCGGTGAAGTTCTGTGAGAGCAGCTGCCACATCCCGGCCACCAGATCCATGGTTTGGCGCGAGGGCAGCATCACCGCGGCGATGAAGCGGGAGAACGCGGCCACCATCACCAGCACCGGCAGCATCGCCTCCTGACCGAACCCGACCGCGATCTTGGGTGCCGGGAACCACAGATCGCACTGGACCACCCGACCCGGCGGATGCTCGAGGCGGTCGACCGGATCAGCGGGCAGGTACTCCGGGCGGATCATCCGGACCCGCTCCCCAAACCAGGAGATCGAGCCCGTCCACCCCACCCGCTCGGCGAGCACCGTCGCCGACATCCGGGGATAGGCCGACAACAACGCCCGAATCCGCGGTTCCACCTCGTTGATCGCCGAGGCCGGCGATTCCCTCTCGTACTTTGGTGGATCGTCGCTGGCCAGCGCACTAGCCACCGTGTCACGCGCGATGCCGAGTTGACGTGCAATGGCCCGCTGCGACAAACCCTCGCTGCGGTGAAGATGCCGAATGAAGGCCCAGTCTTCCAAGGAGATCACCCATCCAATCTGTATGGGTGGCCTACTTTTCGACCGTCGCAACTGGCCTAGTTTTCAACCGTCGTCAACAGTGAGCGAACACGGGGTGGCACCGAAGCCATGCTCGCAGGGCACTCAAAAGCAGCGCTGACGGCCAAGATTGTCACACCGCGCAGGCCTCCTTCGGTCAAGTACGGTCCCGAGGTCATCGCGGCGTTGACTTCTGCTGGAACGTGTCGGGCATGCCGGCCGGCAAGCGACTGGCGCCGATGCTCACTCGCCGCGGCGCGAAGGTGTCGAAGAAACACGACCAGGCAGCCACCCCGTTTCACCGCGCTGTCGATCATCAGGACGTGACGGTGCAGCACATCGTGGCACTCAAGCGGACCTACTCAAGCGCGCACGCTTACGTGAGGCAACGAACCCCCCTACGCGCGCATCTTGACGTGAGGCAAGAACTCCGCGGTGGATACAGAAGTGACGAATGAGTCGAAAATCGGTGTCGCTACGCGCGCACGTCGTTCGTCAGCTGCGCGATTTCCCGCAGCAGAGGTTGTGCGGCCGAGCGGACCTCAGACATCGTCATCGGACGCACCGGATGAATACCGAGTACGAGCTGAATATGACCGGCCCGGTCGAGCACTGGTGCCGAGATTGTCGCGACGGGACGCGGCGAGCGCGTGTTGTTGTCGGTTGCCAGCGCCGCCGAGGTGAACTCAACACGCAGTTGTTCGATGATCGACCGCATGTTAACCGGTAGCGCATGCTCTGAAAGTGAACCGATCGCCTGCGCCGCCTGGGCAAGTGCCGGCGTCATCCAGTCGACGTCGTAGCCCCGCTCGCGTGTTTGCGCGAGAACGTCATACAACTGGCGGGTGAGTGCCCGGTCATCAGCGGCCGCACGTTCGATCCAGGCCCGTTGTGCGTCCGGGGTGTCCCACGCCGCGAATGCGACACCGAAGGGCGCGGTGTAGGGGATGCGTTCGTTCGGTGACGCTGAGATCACTGATCCCTTGGGCTGTTCGAAGGAGGTGATGACCAGGTCGTCTCCGGCCCGCTCGATGACTGAGGCGGGCACGTCGACTGTCGTGGCCAGGCGGCGTGCCGCGTCGTGTGCGAGGTGAGCCATCGGACGGGCCGCGTCGAGTCGGGCGGCGATGAGCGCGAGCGTCGGGCCGAGACTGAACGTCTTGGCGACGGGATCCCGGCCCACCCAGCCGCGATCGGTCAACGTCTTGAGAATCGCGTGTGCGGTGGCCTGCGAGAGGTTGAGTTCGCGAACGATGTCGGAGAACCGCATCTGTGCGTTCGGGGGGTGGCTGAGCAACTCGATCACATCGAGAACTCGTTCGGTCGGTGCCGAATTCGCTCCGCGCAACCTTGACTCCTCGTATGGTGCCTTCTACGGTCGTTTCAGTAATTCGAGAACCATATCTCGAATAATAGAGAAGTGAGATAACATTGCGCGCAGTCGTGTTGCGGGGTGGCCGACTGAGTGTCCGCGAGACCGCAGATCCCCTACCCGGCCAAGGCGACTTATTGCTCAAGACACTCAGCACCGCGATCTGCGCCTCCGACGTGCACTTCATGGATCACCCAGAACTCGCGATCGACGATCCGACGGGCCGATCGCTCTACGACGCGGACCGCGACATCGTGATGGGGCACGAATTTGTGGGCGAGGTGATCGGCCACGGGCCCGGGTGCAGCGACGCGTTCCCGATCGGTTCGCGCGTCACGTCGATGCCGATCCGGCTGGTCGACGGAGGTGCCGGCGGCCTGCGCATCATCGGTCAGCATCCCGAAGCGCAGGGCAGTTTCGGTGAGCTGCTCGTGGTGCCCGAGGCGACGGCGAAGATCGTCGATGGATCCGTATCAAGTGACGCCATCGCCGTCGTCGATGCGTTTGCGGTCGGCGAGTTCTATGTCCGCGCATCCAAACTCGAGCCCGGCGAGATCCCCATCGTGATCGGTGCGGGCGCGATCGGATTGTCCGCCGTCGCAGCGCTGTCCGCCCGAGGTATCGAGCCGATCATCATTTCCGATTTCAATGCCGATCGTCGTGAACTGGCCGCAGCAAGCTTCGGCGCGCACGTCTTGGTCGACCCCGCGCAACGCTCGGTGTTCGACGTGTTCCGCGAGGTGCGTGCCGAACGCCACCTGGGCGGCTCGGCGGTGGTGTTCGAATGCGTTGGCGCAGCCGGCCTCATCGACTCGATCGTCAAAGAGGCGGAGTTCTCCTCTCGCATCTACTGCGCCGGAGGCTGGTACACCGGAGACACCCTCGACATCACCGAGGCCACCCGCAACGGCCTGACGCTGCAATTCGGCGGAGGCCCGATGCCCCAGGACTGGTACGGCGTTCTGGATGCGGTGGTCGAAGGCCGGCTCGACCCATTGCCCAGCATCGGAAAGATCATCGGTCTCGATGAAGTGCCCGACGCACTGGACGAGGCTCGGAAGTCCGCGGGGCCGCCCCGGGTCGTCATTCACCCGAATGGAGATGTCGCATGACAGACCGCGAAGAACTCGTCGACCTCACGATCCGCTATGCGACAGCGATTGATAGTCGGCAATATGATTTGCTGTCGACAGTTTTCACTAGTGATGCCGAAGTGGACTACGGCGAGGTCGGCCGTTGGACGGGCGATGTCGAGGTGGCCGAATTCATGGCGGCGATCCACGTCGGGGCCGCTCACACCATGCACCGGATGACCAACCAAAGGATCGACATCGATGGTGACGCGGCAGAAGTACGAACATACGTCGATGCTTTGATCTTGACTGACGACGGCTCGGGTGCCAATCCCGTTGGTTACTACGACGATCACGCCGTGCGCACGGTTGACGGATGGCGGATCGCACGGCGCAAATACACCTCAGTGCGACTCGTCGGGGTGTCAGCTCGGTGATCGACGACTTCGCGACGAAGTACGGGCCCTGGGCGATCGCCGTCGGTGCGTCTGACGGTGTCGGGGCTTTGTTCGCCGAGCGAATCGCGTCCCAAGGGGTCAACGTGGTGCTCGTCGCTCGTCGTCAGCATGTGCTCGAGGAGGTGGCCGAAGGCATCCGCAGGCGCACCGGTGCTCAGACCCGGACGCTGCCGGTGGACCTCACCGACGCTGATGCCTCGAGAACGATCATTGATGCCACCGCCGACATAGATGTCGGCATGTTGGTCTATTGCGCGGGCGGTGATCCGAATTACCAACCCTTTCTCTCCAATCCGGTGTCGGCAGCTGAGTCCCTGCTGCAACGCAACTGTCTGGTGCTGATGCGGTTGTGTCACCACTTCGCCGGCCCAATGGTCGGCCGGGGTAGAGGCGGCATCGTGAACTTCACGTCCGGGGCCGCACTGGCCGGTGGCCGGAACATGGTGGCTTACGGCGGAACCAAGGCCTTCGACATGGTGTTCACCGAGGGCCTGTGGGCCGAACTGCACGACAAGGGGGTAGACGTCCTCGGTCTGGTCCTTGGCATGACCGACACGCCGGCGCTGCGCAAGTTGGAGTTCGAGCGCGGGCGCTTGTCATCTCTCGATGAGATTCCCGAGGGTGCCGTCACCGCCGAGAGTGTGGTCGACGAGGCCTTTGCCAACCTTGGCAACGGACCGACGATCGCCACAGGCGACGACATCCGGATGGCGTTTGAGCTCTTCAAATCCATGTCTCGCAACGAGGTTGTGCGGCTGATCATGCAGATGAGCGTCGAAGTCATGGGTACCGATCAACGCCAGGGGAGCTAGACGTCGAAATGTTCACCCTCCGATTCGACATGCGAGCACCGTCCATCGGTGCACCACCCACTGAGCTGTACGGGGCGGCTTGCGAGATGTCGGCGTGGGCCGAAAGCCGCGGATGCGTTGCCGCGGTGCTATGCGAACATCATTGCGCTGACGACGGTTATCTCCCGTCGCCACTACTGCTGGGCGCGGCGATTGCCGCGCGTACCAGTAAATTGATGCTGAACCTGGTGATCCTCCTGCCCTTCTACGATCCTGCCCGTCTGGCGGAGGACATGGCGGTCCTGGACCACATCAGCTCCGGGCGGGCTACCTACGTCTTCGGGATCGGTTACCGGGCCGAGGAATACGCCCACTTTGGCCTCTCCCTCTCCGATCGCGGCCGCCTGGCCGATGAGAAGCTCGGCCTGTTGCGTCGGCTACTCGCCGGCGAGGAGGTGGTGCACGACGGTCGGCGGATGAAGGTCACGCCCCGTCCTCGCACACCAGAAGGCCCGATGATGAGTTGGGGCGGCGCAAGCCTCGCCGCCGCGCGTCGCGCAGGACGAAACGGCCTGGGACTGCTGGCGAACGGAGGCGTTCCCGGCATGCAAGAAGCGTATGAAAAGGCGTGCCGCGACAACGGTTTTGAACCCGGCTTCATGTTGATCCCCGAGCGCGACGCTGCAACCAACTGCTTCGTGGCTGAGGATCTCGATGCGGCGTGGGACGAGATCGGCAAGTATCTGCTGCACGACGCGATGGCCTACTCGGAATGGAATCCCGACAACACCGTTTCAGCCAATATCACCACCGCCACGACTGTCGATGAACTGCGGCACAGATCGACGTCTCACGTGATACTGCCCGTCGACGAAGCACGTAAGCGCCTTGCTGCTGGTGAGGTGTTCAATATCAACCCGCTGTGCGGCGGAATGCCGCCCGGAATCGCGTGGACTTACCTGAAGAAGTTCGTCGAGCTGACCTAGTCGAGAGGAAGACGACATGACCCAGGATCGTGTTGCCTTGAACGAAAAGATCGCCTTCGAGAAGTGGGAGGGTTACGCGAAACCCATTGACCGAGGGCGCCACGTCACGTTCGGCGACAAGTTCATCTTCGCACCTGACTACGTCATGATGAGCCCGCATTTCAACAACGGCGTCCCCCAGACGGCACGCGAAATGTTCTCCGATGAAGTAGCCGCGGCGATGGCCGAGTATGCGCCGGACGGTGACATGCTCACCGCGGAGTGGCGTATGTGGTGGAAGCATATGCCGGACTACCGCCTCGTCAGTCCGTTCGAATGCGTCGCTGGAGATTGGGGTTTCACGTCCTGTGACACCTACGCGGGGACGCTCGCCGACGGAACGGTGTTGGAACTACGAGAGTGGGACTACATCTGGACCAACGAGAGCGGCCACGTCACGCGGTGGGACTGGTTTGTGGACCATGACAAGTGGGAGCAGTTGGTTTCGCTCGTCGGGCTCGAAGCGAAGGGGTTGACGAGCCAGCAATACACCGTCAACTTCCTGCGTGAGGGCGGCGTCGGCGCCTGATCACCGGTCTCCTGCTGGCCGGCTGACGTCGCCTTGCCGCAGGAAGTTGATCGTGTACCCCTGAAATGTGAGTTCGGCGGGATCCAGGCCGATGAGTTTCAGGAACGGGTACCACTGGCGAGAGTCGACGAACCAGTCCCAGCGGTTGATATGCCCGTCCTCGTTGGTCCAGATGTAATCCCACTCCCGCAGTTCCAGCACTGTCCCGTCGGCGAGAGTTCCCGCGTAGGTGTCGCGGGCCACGAAGCCCCAGTCGAACACATCGCATTCGAACGGTGTGACGTTTCTGAAGTCCGGCATGTGCTTCCACCACATCCGAAACTCCGGGGTGAGCATGTCACCGTCGGGGGCGTGTTCGGCGATGGCTGCGGCCAGCTCGTCCGAAAAGAGGTCGGCCATCTGCTGCGCAACGCCACCGTTGAAAAGGGGGCACATCATCACGGCATCGGGTGCATATATCCACTCGTCGCCGTAGGTGACGAAGTTCGTCTCCGTAACCTTCGAGTACGCCTCCCACTTGGCGTGGGCAAGCCTCCTGTGCAAAGCCACGCGATCGAGCGTCATACCGTCGCCTCTTCGTCAGATACCGATGAGTTCCTTGAGGTTCCCGCCCATCACCTTCGCAGCGGTGTCACCCGGTAGACCATTCAACTCCTCGACGAAGTCCACGGGTTCGGCGAGACCTTCGGGATGCGGGTAGTCCGAACCGAACATCACACGGTCCGCGCCGAGGAGATCGACGAGCACCGACATGTCCTCCTCGTGAAACGGATTGATCCAGACGTGCCTGCGGAAGACCTCACTGGGATGCTCGCTGAAGTCGTATGGCCGCTTGCGGTACACGCGGTCGAAGACGTCCAGTAGGCGGTGCGCCCACGAGCCGCCGTTCTCGACCACCCCGATGCGCACTCCGGGAAAGCGCTCGAACACCCCGTGGGCGATGAACGCGGCGAGGGTGTCGAAGATGTTCCTACTCTCCTCGTAGATGAAACCCCGCAGCTTGCTGAGCGCGAATCCGTTGAACTCGGCCGCGTCCTCCCAGTCGTCGACGTAGCGCTCATAGCCCGAGTCGGAGTTGTGCATCTGCACTGAGATGCCTGAAGACTCGACCAGCCGCCAGAATTCGTCGAATTCCGGTAGCGCCGCTGAACGAGAGGTGCCGTCCTCGCGTGGCACCGGCGCGGGCCGAATCAACACCGTCCTCGCGCCGTTCTCCAGGCACCAGTCGAGCTCCTGGACGCCCAGTGCGGGATCGTTCAGCGAGATAGCGGGCACGGGAAAGATCCGGTTCTGGTAGTTGAAGGTCCAGTCCTCGAGCAGCCAGCGATTGAACGCGTGCGTGACGGCATGGGTGAGCTCGGTGTCGGATTTGGTCCTTTCCTCCAGCATGCCCGCCGTCGTCGGGAACATCACGGCACCGTCGACGCCCTGGCGGTCCATCAACGCCAGGCGCAGATCGGGGCGGCGGAACTCGTCGGGGCAGCGGATCGGCTGGGCCAGCTCACGCAGGGTCTTGCCCTCGGGGTTGATGCCTCGGAAGTAGTCGGACCAGGCGCCGGGCGTGGGTATCACCTCGTACGTCGGATTGGGGATGGTTTCGGTGACGACTCCGAGAATCTGCAGCTTCTTGCGGCCTTTGACGTCGACGAACTTCAGCGCCTCGGAATACTTCTCCGGCAGGTACCGCGTGTACGCGTCGATGGTCTCGTACATATGATTGTCGGCGTCCCAGACCTCGTATGCCGTCATACCGCTCACCTGTGCCTCCAACATGCGTGAGAATGTTAATTCTCAAGATAGCAAACGGTCGTATACGCAGTGCGTCGGCATCAAAGATTGGTGTAGTGCCCGCCGTCGACCCCCAACGTCTGACCGGTGACGTACCGTGCTGACGGCCCGACAAGGAAGGCGACCGCCGAGCCGATGTCGTGCTCCGGGTCGCCGATCCGCCCCAGCGGGATCCGCCGCGACAACCTGTCCTCCATCGCGGGTTCTGCCGCGATGGCCGCCGTCATCGCGGGCGAGTAGGCCAGCGGTGACACGACGTTCACGGTGATGCGATGCGGGGCCCACTCCCTGGCCAGGCTCTTGGCGAAGCCACGCAGCGCGCCCTTCATCGTGGCGTACAGCGGCAGCGTGGCGCTGCCTTCGATGCCGGCCGGCGACGTCATGACGAGGAAGGTGCCGCCGCGCTGGCTGAGTGCCGGAAACGCCGCGGTCGCGCAGTGGTGAGCACCGCCCAGCGACACCGAGAAATGGTCCTCCCACAGCGCGCGGTCCACGTCAGCCAGTCGATGCGGTTGGCTCGACGAATTGCTTGTGGCGTTGTGCACGACGGCATCGAGTCGCCCGGTTGTCGCGGTGGCGAGTGCGACGGCGACGACCGCAGCCTGATCCGTGACATCGCAGCGCGCCCAGGTCGCGTGAGCACCCCGTGCGGCGATCTCGTCCGCCACCGCCTGTCCGGTCTCGGAGCGGGTGGCGACGATGACGTGGGCCCCCTCGGCGGCCAGTGCCAGCGCGATACCGCGACCGACTCCGCCGCCGGCGCCCGTCACTAGCGCGGTGAGGCCATCGAGGTTCACGGCAGCATCACCGAACCACCGTCGACGATGACCGTGTCGCCCGTCAGGTCGGTGAGGTCGTCGCGCAGAAGGAACCCGGCGGTCTCGACGATGGAATCGATCAACGCTTCGTCGTTTCGCACCGCGGCGGCGGTCAAGTGGGACGTATCGCCATCAGCCGCGAACAGTTTCAGGGGAACGGCGATCATGTTGACCCCGATTCGTTCCGACGCCCACTGCCGAGCTGCCGATTTGGCCATCGCCCGGATGCCTTCGACCGCGGTGGTGTAGTCCACCAAACCGGCTGCGCCCGCGATCCCGATGGTCGGGAGGATGACGACAACGCGACCACCCGATGCCATCGAGGAGTGCGCCGTCTTCAGGGCGTCCAGCGTCTCCCACATGATGTCGTCGGCTGCGGCGTGAGCGTCGATGGCGACGACATTGCCGAACACCTGCCGAAGTGCATCGAAGAGCGTTTCAGCTGGGTCGACGACGATGATGGTCACGTGTCGGCCATCGCGGCGAGGTCACGCTTCACGACCTTGCCGATGTCGTTGCGCGGCAAGCGTTCTACGAAAACGACGCGCACTGGAACACGGTAGGGGGTCAGGCGTTCCCGGCACCACCCGATCAGATCGTCCTCGGACACGTCATCGGTGTGACGCGCGACGAAGGCCCACGGTACTTCACCGACGCGTTCGTCGGGAACGCCGACGACCGCGGCCTCACGCACCCCGTCGGCGGCGAGAAGCACGTCCTCGACCGTGCCGGGAAAGACTTTGAGCCCGCCGCGGTTGATCATGTCCGAGACGCGCCCGTCGAGCCACAGAAATCCGTCCTCGTCGAACCAGCCGAGGTCGCCGGTGTGGAACCAGCCGTCGTCGGTGAGCCGGTCGAGAAATGCGGGGTCGATCTTGCGGGCGGCTGTCGTCGGGGTGCGCACCATCACCTCGTCGTCGACGATCGTGACATCGATGCCCGGCAGCGGACGCCCTACCGAGCCGAGTTTGGTCTCCCCCCATTCGCGCGCATCGGCGGCCGACCACCCGACGACCTCGCCGCCGAGTTCGGTCTGGCCATAGGAGTTCAGGACGATGACGCCGAACTTGTCGCGGAACCGGGCCGCCTGCACCGGTGACAGCGGTGCCGTGATCGAACGCACGATCCGCAACGGTGCCAGGTCGGTGACCGACTCGTCGTGCAGCACCATGGTCAGCGCCGCGGGCGGCAACACCGTCGAACGCAGCTGATGACGCTTGACCAGCGCGGCGAAGTCGGTGGGCGAGAACTTGTCCATGAGCACCACGCCGGAGCCCGCCCGGAACGCGAACAGCACCTGATAGATCCCGGCCCACAGCGACAGGGACAGCGGCACCAGGTTCGGCATCGGCGCTCGATCGGTCGCTGCGCCGCTTCTGGTACCACGCAGCTTGGCCAGCAGCCGGTCGATCAGGTCGAGCACGGTCGCGTGGCGCAGCGGGACCGGTTTCGGCGGCCCCGTCGTCCCGGAGGTGAACTGGAGCAGGGCCACGTCGGCGTCGTATTGCCTCGGATCGGCAGGCGCGTCGGCCTCGCCGGCGCATGTCCAGGCCAGATCAGCGCCGGTGATCACACGCCCGGTGAATGACGAGAAGCGGCCGGCCAGTTCGCTTGTCGTGATCACCGCGGTGGGTCGCAGCGTCGCGAGTTGAGAGGCGACCTCCGCGTCGGCGGCCCTGGGATTCAGTGGTGTGTAGACGCCCCCGGCGCGCCACGTGCCGAACAATGCGGCCACCGTGGTGGCGTCGTTGGGCAGCATCGCCGCAACCACCTGTCCGGTCGCCAATCCGGTGTCGGTGAGCAGCGCGCTCAACGTATGCGCACCCGCGATCAGCTCGTCGCGTGCGACATCGACGGTCAAGGTGTGTACGGCGGTGGCGGGCAGGCCGTCGAGCAGGTCGGCGAGGCTCATGAGTCCGGCTCCAGTGGCTGCCATTTCGGCGTCCGCTTGTCGGCGAAGGCCAGCGGTCCCTCATTCTGGTCCGGGTGTCCCCACATCGAGGTCAGATGCTTGGCGCCGGCCCGGCACGCGTCGGTCAGTCCGTACTCGAGCGCGCCCCACAGCGCCCGTTTGGTCGCGCGCATCGCGGCGGGGGAGTTCCGCGCGATCTTCTCCGCCAGTTCCTGGGCGACCTCGCGGAGCTTCTCAGGTGGATCGACGACCTGGCTGATCATGCCGAGCTCGTACGCGCGTTGCGCGCTCAGCCGTTCATGGCTGCCGACAAGCGCCATCCGCAACACCGCCTCTGCGGGCATCTTGCGCATCAGCGCAATGGTCTCCAACGCGCTGACCTGGCCGATGGACACGTGCGGGTCGACAAAGCCGGCATTCGACGACGCGATGACCACATCGGCGTCGGCAACCCAATGCAGCCCGCCGCCCGCACAGATCCCGTTGACCGCGGTGATCACCGGCTTGCCGACGTTGCAGTGCCAGGCCGTCAGCTTCAGGTCCAGGGTGCGCATCGTTTCCTGGAACTGCAGCACCGCTTCGCCGTCGAGTTCCTCGACGTCCGCGCCGACCTGAAACGCCCTGCCGTTGCCGGTGTGCACGATGACGCGGACGTCGGGATCGGAGTCCAGATCAGCCCAGGCTCTGGGAAACTCCTCGCGCATGACGGCGTCGTAGGCGTTGAGCCGGTCAGGACGGTTGTTGATGATCCAGCCCACCGGGCCGTGCCGCTCCACGATGAGCCTCTGGTAGGTCATCACACCTCCAAGGTCTGCCACCGTGCCGGGCGCTTCTCGCGCCAGGCACGCACGCCTTCACCATGGTCGGGATGGTTGCGCAGCCGCCAGATCTCCTCGGCGGCAGCGCTTCTTGCGTCGCTGAGTCCCATCTCCAGCGAGCGCCACAGCGCCTGCTTGGTGACCCGCATGGCGGTGGGGGAGTTGGTGGCGATCGCGGCGGCCAACCGGCCTGCGGTACTGCGCAACTGATCTGCCGCCACGACCTCGGACACGATGCCCAGTTCGTAGGCCCGGTGTGCTGAGATCCGCTCGCCTCTGCCCGACAACGTCATTCGCAGTATCGCCTCCATCGCAGACTTGCGTAGCAACGTGATCGCCTCGTACGCAACCGCCTGTCCCACCGATACGTGCGGGTCGACGAACGATGCGTCTTCGGCGGCGATGACGATGTCGGCGTCGGCGACCAGGTGCAGGCCCCCGCCCGCGCAGACTCCGTTGACCGCGGCGATCACCGGTTTCCAGACGCCGCAGTGCCACGACGAGATCTTCAACTCGGCGTCACGTGTCCGGCGCGAATGGCGGCGCATGGCGGCCTTGTCCCGGGCCACCTGCACCACGTCCATCCCCGTGCAGAACGCCGTGCCGCCGGCGGTGTTGACGATCACGCGCACCTCGGGGTCGGCGTCCAGATCGGCCCAGGCGGCTTCGAGTTCGTCGAGCATCAGCGCGTCGAAGGCGTTCCCGGCGTCGGGCCGGTTCAAGATCAGCCAGCCGATGCCGTCGGCCTTGTCGACGACCAAGCGTTGGTAGGCGGTCATGAGCGTGGAATCTCGTTCCAGGGCTTCCCCTTCCAGGGGTCTGGCTCCTTCGGTAACCCGAGGACGCGCTCGCCGAGGATGTTCTTGTTGATGTCGGTGGTGCCGCCTTCGGTGCCGTTGGCGAGGCTGCGCATCATGCCCTGCACCTCGCGCGGCAGGATGTCGGGGTCCTCGGTGACCGGCCATGCCACCGCCGCGGTGCCGAGCAGGTCGACCATGAGGTCCTGGATCTGCTGGTTCAGGGTGGCTTGGTGAACCTTGCCGATCGACGAGGCCGGCCCCGGCGATTGGCCCGCCGACAGCGCGGCGCGGACGCGCGCATTGGTCCAGCCGCGAATCTGCTCCTGCGCCCACAGTCGCATCACCTTGTTCCGGACGACCGGGTCGTCCCACCGGCCGGTTCGTCGGGCCAGCGTGATCAACTGCTCGGCACTGGAGCCACCGAGCCGGCCCATCCCCCCGGACCCTGAGCCGGAGACCATCTGTCGTTCGCTGGACAGCGTCGACGCGCTGACTCGCCAGCCGTCGTTGACGTCCCCGACGCGGTGGCTGTCGGGGACGCGTGCCCCGTCGATGAACACCTCGTTGAACTCCGCCTCGCCGGTGATCTGCCGAAGGGGGCGGACCTGTACGCCGGGATCGTGCATGTCGAGCAGGAAATACGTGATGCCTTGGTGTTTCGGCGCCGCCGGGTCGGTGCGGGCCAGCAGGATCGCGAAGTCGGCCTCGTCGGCCCACGTCGTCCACACCTTTTGCCCGGTGATGACCCATTCGTCGCCGTCGCGGACGGCCCGGGTGGCCAGCGACGCCAGGTCGGAGCCGGCGCCCGGCTCGCTGAAGAGCTGGCACCACTTCTCCTCGTTGCGGACGATCGGCGGCAGAAAGCGCCGCCGTTGCTCCTCGGTGCCATGGCTGAACAGCGCCGCGGCAGTGTTGTTGAGTCCCAACGGATTGAGCCGTGACAGGCGCAGCGGGGCAAGCACGACCTCGATCGCGCGGGCGACCTCATTGCCGACGCCGAGGCCGCCGTGCTCGGGGAGCCAGGTCGGGGCTACCAGACCGGAGTAGGCGAACGTCGGATACCACCGGCGGTAGTCGGCAGGGCTGCGGACGGACCGGAGCGCGGCGGGTCCGTCGGCCGCGGCCGAGCGCCACTCGGCAGGCACCTCGACCTCGACCCACGCCCGCACCGCCTCGACGGCGTCTTCGGCTGTCGAGTCGGCTGTTATCGGTACGGCTGTCATCGGCCCTGGAACTCTGCGTCGCGCTTGTCCCGAAAAGCCGCCAGGCCCTCCTTGAAATCCTCGCTGCGGCTGGATAGTTCAAGAGCCATCGCCTCGTTCTGCAGATGGCGGTCCAGATCGAGTCCGTTGCCGCTCTGCAGCAGCCACTTGGTCAGGCCGAGCGCCACCGTCGGCGCCGTGGCCAGTCTGGTGACGAGTTGCTCTGCGGCGGAATCAAGCTCGCTGTCGGGGTGGGCAGCGTGGATGACTTCCCAGTCGGCGGCCAATGTTCCCGACAACTCGTCACCGAGCATCAACAACCGTCGGGTGCGGACCATCCCGACAAGCCGGGGCAACAGCCAGGCCGCACCGCTGTCGGGGGTGAAGCCGCGCGCCATGAACGGTTCCCAGAACCGCGCGTCCTCGGCCGCCACGCAGAAGTCCGCAGCCATCGCGATGTGGAAGCCGAGCCCGGCAGCCCACCCGCGCACCACCGCGACGATGGGTACCTGGGTCTCGAGCAGCAGCGGGATGAGCCTGTTCGCCTTGTTCGGCAGCCGCCGCTGTGTGCTGCCCACGCGGGGTTTGCGGTCGGAGTGCGCATTGTTCGCGATCAAGTCGGATCCCGCGCAGAAGTCCGGCCCTTCGGCGTCGATACGAATGACGCGGACCGATTCGTCGGTCCCCGAACGGGACACGGCCTCGATCATGGCGTCGAGCATCGTGTCGTCGACGGCGTTGCGGCGCTCCGCCCTGTCCAGAGTGAGCCGCAGAACCGGACCCGACTGTTCAGCCCGAAGTCCCGACACGCTCACGTAGGTCACGTCGGCATCACCGCTCAGCGAATCGGTCCGACACGGCGGACAGCAGATCGGACAGGTTCGTCGCACCACCGGGTGGGTCGGGCAGACGCACGGGGCCGTGCTCCCTGCTGGGCAGCAGGATCGTGGCGTGACCCGGCGCGGTGATTTCGTCGCGGTGGTTGGTGGCGGCGATGTCGATGTCGACCGCCGGTCGGTCTCCTTCCGCGAGGTACTTGCGCGTGACGACGCCGGTGATGGTGTGCAGGTCCCCGACGTAGTTGAAGAGCCGGAACTCACAGTCCAACTTCCACAGCCAGGAGTCGTCGCCCATCCAGTCGGTGCACAGATGGATCAGCCAGGTCTCGCGCATGCGGCCGTAGTCGAACGTCGTCGGATTGCCGGCATTCCGGGCGGCTGTCGGCTCCCAGTGCACACGCTGCTGGACGTCTGGGACACCGTGCTCGTTGGGTGTGTAGAAGCGCGGGATGCGTTGGCGATTACGCCACGCCAACCGCAGCGGCCGCACCCCGTACATGCCGGTGCCCATCCCGACGTGCCAGCACACGATGTCGGTGACGGTGAGGGGCCCTTTGGTCAGCGGGCCGATCCGGTCGCCCTCGGTGACGTCCTCCCACCAACGCGGCTCGGCGCCGCGTGGCGCCTCGCGGGCGTAGCGCTCGTCGATCTCGTCGATCTCCTCGGCGGTCCAGGTCTTGAGGTCGACGGATTCGTACTTCTTACGGCCCCTGGCCTTGCTGCGTTCGGTACGGATCATGTTGCGGTACTGGCCACCGAGGATGGCGCCCGCGTCGTCGCGGAACACCTGCGCCGACCACTCGTGCACGGCTCGCCCGGCGAAATCGCTGCCCTTGTCCAGCGCGGCGACCAGCGCATTGCGGCGGAACACCCGGCGGTTGGCGCGCAGCGGTGCCCACCACTCGCGCGACGACGAGGCATAGAAGGCATGCACACCGCGCAGCGGATCGCCCTTGGTCGCCGCGCGGTCCTGCTCGGACAGCTCGGTGACCTCGTCCTCGCCGATCAGGGTGTCGCCGCCGACGAGGGCTGGCGGGGCGATCGGCTCACCCCACACCGACTTGGTCGCGTACTCAGCGTCGCACCACAGCGGGTTGGCGTCGCCGTAGCTTTCCGCCACGTGGCGGAACGTGTCCTCGTTGGGACGCAGGTAGTGCGGCGGCTGGGTGTGCGGGACGGCGATGCCGATGGTGGCGCGCAACCTCGCCAGGCCCTCATCGGTGATCTGGCCTGCTGCAGAGGTTCGGGTCACGCTCGACCTCCTCAGTTTTTCCGCCCATGTCGTCCCTGGGACGCCAGCGGAAATTAAGATACCCGAAAAACGGAAACGCCGTTAACGCAGGGGTGAGTGAGTTGACCGAGGATCAGTCAGGCATTGATGTCGCCATCGGCGCCGACGGCGTATGCCGGATCGCCATCGACCGGCCAGGTGTGGGAAACTCGTTGTCTCCGTTGGCTCGTGATGCTCTGGCGGAAGCCTTCGAGAACGCCGATGACGACCCGTCCGTGCGTGCTGTGCTGTTGCGTGCGACGGGGGATCGGCACTTCTGCACGGGTGCCGGATTGGCGCCGCAGTCGTCACAGCCGACCGCCGAGAAGCGGCCCGGTGACATCGCCCGGATGCTGCAGAAAGGCTGGCAACGACTCGTCGCCTCCGTGCTGGATTGTGACAAGCCGGTGGTCGCCGCAGTCAAGGGTACGGCGGCGGGCGCCGGCGCCAGCCTGGTGCTCGCCTGCGATTTGGTGGTCATGTCGGAGGAGGCCAAGCTCATCGAGGCCTTCGTGCACCGCGGCATCCTGCCGGATTCGGGCGCGATCCACCTGCTCACCAGAATCGTGGGACTGCGCAAGGCCACCGAATTGCTGATGCTCGGAGAACCCGTGGATGCGAGGACCTGCGAGCGACTGGGTCTGGTCAACCGTGTTGTCGCACCGGGCGAGACCGACGAGGTCGCCGACGAGATCGCTGGGCGCCTGGCGGCGGGACCAACCGTGATGCTGGCACTGACCAAGCGTCTGCTTGCCGTGTCGTCGGAATCGGGGCGCGACCGTGCCTTCGAGCAGGAGGCCTGGGCGCAAGAGGTGGTGTCGCGGACCGCCGACCTGCAGGAAGGCCTGCAGTCGTTCGCCGAGCGTCGCGCACCGAACTTCCAGGGCCGCTGAGGTAGTCAGCCCTTGTCCGGGCCGCCGCGGATGGTGAATGTCGCGGTGTCATCGATCTCATCGATCGCTTCGGCCACGGATTCCGCTGTCAGCGAGCTGTTCTCGATGCCTGCGGTGACGCCGATGAAGACCCGCGACACCTTGCCCGCGCCGACCGAATAGATGTGAGCCGTGCGGTCACAGTCGCGGTGGGCCAGGTACACGACCACCGGTGTGACCAGCTCGGGATCCATCCCCTTGCCCGCTTCACCCATGATCGTCTCGGTCATCCGGGTGCGTGCGATCGGTGCGACGGCGTTGATGGCGATGCCGTTCCGCTGCCCCTCGATGGCCAGCACATGCATCATCCCGACCAGGCCCATCTTCGCGGCGCCGTAGTTGGCCTGTCCGAAGTTGCCGAACAAGCCGGTGCCGGAGGTGGTCTGCACGATGCGCCCGTAGTTCTGCTCGCGCATGATCGGCCACGAGGCCCGGGTCACATTGAAGGCGCCGGCCAGGTGCACCGATATCACGGCATCGACCTGCTCTGCGGTCATGTTCTTGAATGCGGCGTCACGCAGGATGCCCGCGTTGTTGACGAGGATGTCGAGGCGGCCGAAGGCGTCCATCGCCGCGGCGACGATCGCGGCGCCACCCTGCTCGGTCGCGACGGAGTCGCCGTTGGCGATCGCGGTGCCACCGGCGGCGGTGATCTCGTCGACCACCGCCTGGGCGGCCGAGATCGAAGCACCCGTCCCGTCGACGGCACTGCCGAGATCGTTGACGACGACGCGGGCGCCACGGCGGGCGAGTTCGAGCGCGTGACAGCGGCCGAGGCCGCCGCCCGCACCGGTGACGACGGCTACCTGATCATCGAAAGTCATACGAGGCATGGGTGAGAGGTTACATTTACGTACAAGAGAATCATCATTTGCATGGGAGGACACCATGGGTGGCGCCACGACGCTGCTGCGCCATGCTCGGCGGCGAGCGGACGGCCTGCGGTCGCGGTATCGCGCGGCGGGGTTCTGGTCGGACCAACCGCTCGACCTCGTGCGCGTCACCGCCGCGCGGCATCCGAACCGCCTGGCGGTCGTCGCGCGCGACGCAGACCTCACCTATGCCGATCTCGACGAACGGGTGGATCACGCGGCGGGTGCGCTGCTGGCGGCCGGAGTCGGTGCGGGAGCACCGCTGGTGGTCGTGGCCGGCAACGACGTCGGCTCCGTCGTCGCGGTGCACGCCGCCGTGCGGGTCGACGCGGTGGTGCTGCTCGTGCCGCGCAGCGCGGGACCGACGCAGGTCGCCGACATTCTCACGCGCACGGGAGCCGAGTACGGGGTGGCGCCCGGTTGGACATCGGCGAGCGGATCCGCGGTGCGGGACGCCTGCCGCTGGGTCGACATCGCCGACGGCTCGGGTGGGCCGGTTCACAGTCGGCCGGCACGGGCCGCCGACGAACCGTCGTTCGTCCTGTACACCTCGGGGACTACGTCCCGCCCCAAGGGCGTCATCCACTCCCTGAGCACATTGGCCAAGGCGTCGGTCAATTATGTCGCGGCGGCGGGCCTCGACACCCGGGACCGGATCTTTCTCATCAGCCCGCTCGCTTCGGTGACCGGTGTGCTGCAGGCGTTGTTCATCGGGCCGATGCTCGCCGCACCAGTGGTGCTCGAGGACCGCTGGGATCCCGCCGCGACGGGTGATCTTCTGCTGTCCTCGAAAGCGACGTGGTACGGCGGGCCGGACCGGTTACTCGATCGGCTGCTCGACGAGGTGGTCGCCCGCAACGAGCGGGCGCCGCTGCGCGCGGTGTATCTCGGCGGCACGATGCTCGACCGCCGCATCGTCGAACGCGTCGAGGACGAGTTCGGCATCGTCGTCATGCGGGCGTACGGATCGTCGGAGGTGCCGGTGAGCACCTCGGGCCTGCGAACCGAGCCCAGACAGATGCGCCATGCCGACGACGGGGTGGCACTGCAGGACGTCGAAGTCCGGGTGGGATCCGCGGGTGATCCGGGTGAGTGCTGCATCAAAGGCCCCCACACCTTCCTGGGCTACACGGACGCCGAGGACGATGCGAGCGCCTTCGACGGCGAGTGGTTTCGCACCGGTGATGTGGCCGAACTCGGCGACGGCCGAGTGCGCATCGTCGGCCGGCTCAAGGACATCGTCATCCGCAACGGCATGAAGATCCCCGCGGCGGAAGTCGAGGAGGCGGTGGCCGAGATCCCCGGTGTCCGAGAATGCGCGGCGTACTCCGTCGCCGACCCGAGCACCGGTGAGCGGCTCGCGGTGGCCATGGTGCTCGCCGACGACGCCGAGCTGTCGCTGGCCGACGTCACCGGGGCACTCGTCTCCAAGGGACTGCCCAAGTGGAAGCTGCCCGAGGAATTGGTGTTCTGGGATGAGCCGCTGCCGCTCAACGCCAACGGCAAAGTGCCACGCAATACCCTCGAGGCCCGCTCGGCGGGTCGGCCGCGGATCTTGGCCGACCGCCTCGCCGCTTCCTAGCGCAGGCGCCTTGAGTCAGTCCTCTGCAGCCCCGCTGACGTTGGCGGTGGCCTTCTTCATCTGCGCCTGCCAGTCCGACGCGCCGGCACCGTGTTCACGTTTCGACAGGGCTTGGATGGAGACGTCGTGGCCTTCGGCGGCTTTGCGCAGGGCGCCGACGGTGGCTTGGTCCTTGGTGATGTGGGTGAACGGGTCCCAGTGATACCAGCGCATGGCGTTTTCGAAGGTCATCTTGTTGATCTGGTCGTCGGGCACGTTGTTGGCCTTGAGCACCTCGTCGAGCTGCTCGGGCGCCCCGGGCCACATCGAGTCGCTGTGCGGGTAATCGGCCTCCCAGCAGATGTTGTCCACCCCGATCTGGTTACGCAGAGCGACCCCGACCGGATCGGCGATGAAACAGGTCAAGAAGTGATCGCGGAACACCTCCGAAGGAAGCTTGTCGCCGAAGTCCTGACCCGTCCACGATGAGTGCATCTCATAGGTGCGATCGGCGCGCTCCAGGAAATACGGAATCCAGCCCGTCCCACCCTCGGACAGGGCGACCTTGAGATCCGGATACTCCTTGATCGGGCGCGACCACAACAAATCCGCGGCGGCCTGCACGATGTTCATCGGCTGCAACGTGATCATCACATCCATCGGCGCATCCGGTGCCGTGATCGCCAAGCGCCCCGACGAACCGATGTGCACATTGAGCACCGTGTCGGTGTCGACCAGCGCATCCCACATCGGCTTCCAATAGTCGAAATCGTGGAAACTCGGATAGCCCATCGCTGCCGGGTTCTCGGTGAACGTCAACGAATGCACACCACGGGCGGCGTTGCGCCGGATCTCCTTGGCGCACTCCTGAGCATCCCAGATCACCGGCAACGTCATCGGGATGAACCGCGCCGGATAGGCCCCGCACCACTCCTCGACATGCCAATCGTTATAGGCCTGCACCAACGCCAACGAAAACTCGCGGTCCTCGGTGGCGAACAACCGGCCCGCGAACCCGGGAAACGACGGAAAACACATCGACCCCAGAATGCCCCCGGCGTTCATGTCCTTGACCCGCTCATCGACCTGCCAACACCCCGGCCGGATCTCATCGAGACCCTGGGGTTCCAGGCCGTACTCCTCCTTGGGCCGCCCGGCCACCGCGTTGAGCGCCACATTCGGGATCACCGTGTCACGAAACTGCCAGGTATCAGACCCATCGGCGTTGTGCACCAACCGCGGCGCCTCATCGATGTACTTCTTCGACAGATGATTGGCGAACATATCGGGCGGCTCGACGATGTGATCATCAACGCTGACCAGGATCATGTCGTCCCTATTCATGCCTGTTCCTTTCGGTTCTTCTTGGGGCCGGCCGAAAGACCGGCACTGTGAATCCGTCGTCCTCACGGAAATCGAGCACGAGTTCCATTCCGGCGCTCAGCTGTTCGGCCGGACAATCCGCGATCGTCGTCATGAGCCGCGGACCTTCCTCGAGGTCCACCATGGCGACGATGTAGGGCACGCGGGCGTCGAAGGGCGCGGCGTTGTGGTGGACCACGCTCCACGTGTAGAGCGTCGCTCGCCCGCACGCCTCAGCGAGGGCGACGTTCTCACTCCAGCAATGTGGGCAGAACGGGCGGACGTACAGCGAAGTGCGGCCACACGATTCACACGAGTTGATCAGCAGCTTGCGATCCTGAACCGCCGACCACCAGGCCTCGCTGTCGGCGTCGGTGGTTGGCCGGTCCGGGCGTTCGGGTGAGGACATCACTGCGTCCCGAGGATCATCGTCGCGCTGTGGGAGAAGAAGCCGCCCATCGCATGCACGCACGCCAGGCTTGCATCGTCGACCTGCCGTTCGCCGCACTCGCCACGTAACTGCCGGACGGCCTCGACCATCAGGATCATCCCGCGCATGCCCGGATGACACGAGGCCAATCCGCCGCCGTCGGTGTTGGTGGGCAGTGCACCGCCGGGCCGTAGCGCACCGGACCCGATGAACGCACCACCCTCACCCTTGGCGCAGAACCCGAGATCCTCCACGGTGAGCAGCACCGTCGAGGTGAATGAGTCGTAGAGCTGGCACACGTCGATGTCGGCGGGGGTGACACCGGCTTGGCCGAACGCGCGCGGGCCGGACCGGGCGGCGGCCGACGTCGTGAAATCCGCCCACTCGCTCATGCTCACGTGCGATGCGGCGTCGGCCGCACCCAGAATCCAGACGGGCTCCTTGGCGCAGTCCATGGCCACCCGCTCGCCGGCCAGCACGACGGCACCGCCGCCGTCGGTGCGCAGGCACACATGCTTCGAGGTGAACGGTTCGGCGAGCATCGGGGCCGCGGCGACATCGGCGACGGTGAGGCGCTCCCGCTCGAAGGCGTCCTCATTCATCGCCGCCCATTCGTGGGCGGCGACGGCGACCTCGGCCAGCTGCTCCTCGGTGGTCCCGTACTCGATCATGTGGCGCCTGGCGGCCATGGCGTACTTGGCGATGAGCGTGGCGCCGTAGGGTGCTTCGAACTGCATGGCGCCGCCGGTGCTCAGCGCCGCCGCCGACGCCCGGGTCTTGCGCTTGACGTCGGACCGCGCGGTCGAACCGTAGGTCAGCAGCACGACGTCGACCCCACCCGCCGCGATCGCAGCGGCGGCGTGTCCGGCCATGACCTCCCACGACGAGCCGCCGACGTTCGTGGCATCGACCCACGCCGGTCGCAGGCCCAAATACTCGCTCACCTCGACGGGGGGCAGCAAGGCCCCGTGCCCACCGAACCCGTCGATATCGTCCTTGGTCAACCCGGCGTCGGCCACCGCGCGCCGCGCGGCCTGGGCCATCAACCCCGTCGCCGTCTTGTCGGGCACCCGTCCGCAATCGGACAGCGCTGCGCCGACGACGGCGACCCGATTTCCGGCCATACGTAATGGTTACCACACCGATAATGGCGTTTACGATTTCTGTGGAATGATTGTTCTCGTTCGGCTACCGTGGGTGGGTGCCCGAATCGCTGCGGGATGCTCTGCGTGGTGAAGGTTTGGTTCTGTGTCTCGCGCTGCAGAATGCGCGCACCCCCGACGTGCCCGCGATTGCGGCGGCCTGCGGATATGACGCGGTCTACGTCGACATGGAGCACACCACTTGCTCGCTGGAAACGGCGGGCATGCTCTGCGTGGCCGCGCTGGGTGCGGGCATCTCCGGACTGGTCCGCGTACCGTCCCATGACGCCAGCCTCATCGCGCGAGTACTCGATGCCGGAGCCGTGGGTATCATTGTCCCGCACGTCAACTCGGCTCAGGAAGCCGTGGCCGTCGTCGACGCCGCACGCTTCCCCCCGCTGGGGCACCGGTCCATTGCGGGTCCCAACGCGGTGAGCGGATACGGTGCACGCCCGGCGGCCGAGCTCACCGGTGTGCTGGAGCGTCACACCGTGGTCGCCGTGATGATCGAGACACCGGCTGCCGTCACGGCGTGCGAACAGATCGCCGCGGTACCCGGCCTCGACATGATCCTGCCCGGTCCCAGCGATCTTACCGCCGAGATGGGCATCCACGGCCAGTATGAGAATGCTCATTTCCACGATGCGGTAGAATCGATCGCGGCGGCCTGTCGTGCACACGGTGTGGCGCTGGGAGTGGCCGGGATCAAGTCCCTTGACCTGCTGGAACGCTTCGCAGGCCTGGGTTTGCGATTCGTTTCGGCGGGAACGGACGTCGGGATGATGACCGAGGCGGCCACGGCCCGCGCGCATGCACTGCGACAGCTCGAGGGTCGCGCGGTAAGCGACACCGACGGACAGCGCTGATAACCGAACGCCTCGTCACGACAACAGGAGAACGGATGCCCACCGCGATCTACACCGAACAAGTGACCGACCCGATGGCATGGACCGGCGCCGACTTTCAGAGCAAGGAAGACTTCGCCTTCGACTTGTCCTCGCGGAATATCGCCGCGCTGGAGTCGATTCTGGTCAAGACGGCGCATAAAGATCGCGACGACATCACCCCCGAGGACGCCCGGCACCCGGACCTCGACGACGATCTTGCGCGGCTGTACCGGGACCTGATGTTCGGCAAGGGTTTGGCTTGTGTGCGGGGTTTCCCGGTCGAGCAACATTCCATCGAGGACCTCGAACGGATCTACTGGGCGTTCAGCACCCACCTCGGCTACCTGGTGTCGAACAACTCGTTCGGCCACCGGATGGTTCGGGTCCAGGAGGAGGTGCTGCCCAACGGCGTACAGCCGGCTCGGGGCACCAAGTCGCGGGCCGAACTCGCGATGCACAACGACGCGGCCGATATCCTGTCGCTGCTGTGCGTGTACCCCGCGGCCGAGGGCGGTGAGAGTCAGTTCGCCAGTGGACCGGCCGCCCACAACCGGATCCTCAACGAGCGGCCGGACCTGTTACCGGTTCTCTACCAGGGCTTCCCGCACCACCGGCGCAGTGAGCAACCCGACGATCAACCCGACGTGACTCCGTACGACGTCCCCGTCTTCTCCCAGATCGACGGCCGGATCTGTATCAACTTCACCTACAGCAGCATCCTGCCCGCAATGCACACGCTGGGCCGGGAGTTCACGCCGGAACAGAACGAAGCAATCGAGCTGCTACGCAACATCCTCGTTGAGCAGCAGGTCGAGTTCCGATTGGAATCCGGTGAGGCAGCAGTCGCCAACAACTTCGCGATGTGCCACTCGCGGTCGGACTTCGTGAGCAGCACCGACCCGAAGAAGGCGCGCTGCTTCCTGCGGGCGTGGATGGAGGTGCCGCGCGAGGACCGCCGCCTGCCCATCGGGCGCGAGTACTTCCACATGGAGAACAAAGACCTCCGACTGGGTTACGACGTCGTGGAAGGGCGTGACGGCGCGATCGCCCGCAACGACTACAAGAACGTCGACGCAACACTCGCCGACATGTTCAAGGCGGCCCAAGCCAAGCCGAAGGCAACGCGGTAGTGAACCTTCGCCCGCGGCTGGTCTACGAGCGGTGGACCGACCCCGTCGCCGGCGACATTCTCGAGGCTGGCGACATCGACGTCGTCGAACTCGACCTGACCGCATCCGCCGACCGCGGCTGGGCGGCAATGGAATCCGCGCACGGCTACCAGGTCGCCACGCGTACCGATGTCGCCGCGGTAGCCGACGGCACCCAGTGGTTGGTCGGCCCCGCGCTGGTACAGCGCTGCAGTCAATTGCTGGCGGTGTGCTCGGCGGGGGCGGGCTACGACGTCATCGACGTCGAGGCGTGTACCCGCGCGGGCATCGCGGTGTGCAACAACTCCGGGCCCGGCGCCGAAGCCGTGGCCGAGCACGCGCTGGGTCTGATGATCGATCTGGCCAAGAAGATCACCGCAGCGGATCGGGCCCTGCGGGCCGGCCGGATCGGCGACCGGCTGGGCTTGCGAGGCACTCAGCTGCTGGGCAAGACACTCGGTGTCGTCGGCCTCGGCGCCATCGGCGGACGGCTGGTGCAGCTGTGTGCGCCCTTCGGGATGGAGGTGCTGGTCTTCGATCCCTACGTCGACGAAGCGAGCGTGCGTGCGCACGGGGCGACGCTGGTGAGCCTGGACGAGCTCGTCGAGCGGTCGGACTTCGTCCAGGTCACGTGTCCGCTGACCGCGGAGACGCGAGGGTTGTTCGGCGCCAAGCAGTTCGCCGCCATGAAACCGACGGCGTACTTCATCACCACTGCGCGCGGTCCGGTGCACGACGAGCCTGCCCTTTGCGACGCGCTCGCCGGCGGGAGTATCGCCGGTGCCGGGCTCGACGTGTTCCACGAGGAGCCGCCGCGGCCCGACAACCCGTTGCTGCGGCTCGACAATGTCGTCGCCACCCCGCACGTCGCAGGCATCACCGTTGAGGCGGCCCGCGACATCGCCGTCGCCACGGCCACGCAGTGGCAGGAGATCTTCGCCGGGCGCATGCCGCCCCGGCTGCTCAACCCGGAGGTGTGGCCGCGCTACTGCGACCGGTTCCACGACATCCTGGGCGTCCATCCGACCGTCGATGACATCGCCGCTGTGGAGTGACATGACCGAGTACGACACCATCACCTTCGAGGTCTCCGGGCACACCGCGTGTGTGACGTTGAACCGGCCGGAGGTGCTCAACGCGATCAACGACGAGATGATCGCGGAGCTGGCCGAGGTGTACGCCGAAATCGAGCGTTCGCAGCAGATCTGGACGGTCATCGTCACCGGCGCCGGTCGCGCACTGTGTGTCGGTGCCGATGTCAACAAGGCGGCCGACCACGACATGGAGAACGCCGCGGGCATCGACAACCAGGGCGAACCGATTCTCAGCTCGATGCGTCAATGGGACGCACCACAAGAGGCGACACCGCCCTGGTTGCAGATGACCAAGCCCATCATCTGTGCGGTGAACGGCATCGCGTGCGGTGCCGGGATGGACCTCGTCACGACCGCCGACATCACCGTCGCCTCTGAGCACGCGACGCTGATGGACCCCCACGTCAGCATCGGCGTGACATCCGGGCGCGAAGGGGTCCGGCTGGCCCGGATCCTGCCGCTGCCTGTGGCGATGCGGCTGATCCTGATGGGCAGGCACGAACGGCTCGACGCGCAGCGCGCCTACGACCTCGGCGTGTTCACCGAAGTGGTGGCGCACGACAAACTCATGGACCGCGCCTGGGAGATCGCCGAGATCGTCAACTCCAATGCGCCGCTCGCGGTGCGGGGTTCGCGAATGGCCGTGCGCAAGGGTTTGACGTTACCGATCTACGAGGCCGAGCTCCTCGCCGAGAACTACCGCATGAAGGTCGCGTTGACCAAGGACGCCATCGAGGGACCGCGCGCGTTCCTGGAGAAGCGCAAGCCGGACTGGAAGGCGCTCTGACCGCTCTCGGAAAAAGAGAGCTACACCATTCCAAAGAAGGTCTTGGCGTTGGTGGACAACACCTTCCGCTTGGTCTCCTCGTCGAGCCCCTCGGTCGCCTTGTTGGCCACGTCCATGCTGTTCGGCCAGTTGGTGTCGTTGTGCGGGTAGTCGGTCTCGAACATGAGCTGGTCTTCGCCGACCAGATCGAGGATGCGGAATGCGACCGGATCGCCGAAGGTCGAGAACCACACCCGTCCGGGCACCTGCGTGCTGGGCGGCTCGGTCAGCAGCGGGTGGATGCCGCCCCACGCCCGCCGGTCCTCCCAGACCTCGTCGACGCGCTGCAGATAGTAGGGAATCCACCCCGCCTGCGCCTCCGCGAACGCGATCTTGAGCTTCGGGAACTGCTTGAGCTTGGCCGAGAACAGCCAGTCGACCAGGGCGATGGTGCAGTTGACCGCCATCAGCGCGCTGGTGACGACATGCGGAGAGTCGGGGGAGGACCTGGTCAGTGACGAACTGGACCCGATGTGCAGCATGATGCCGACGTTGTGGCGTTCGCAGGCGGCGAAGAACGGATCCCAGTAGCCGCTGTGGATGGACGGTAGGTCCAGTCGGGCCGGCAGTTCCGAGAAGCACACCGCGGGCATGCCCTTGGCCGCCACCCGCTCGACCTCCTTGGCGGCCAGTTCGACGTCCCACAGCGGGATGATGCCGAGCGGAATCAGCCGGCCGTTCGAGTCCCCGCCCCATTCGTCGATCTGGAAGTCGTTGTAGGCCTGCACGCAGAGCAGCGCGAGATCCTTGTCCTTGCCGTACAGGAAGCGCTGGCCGCAGAACCGAACCAGCGTGTTGGGAAAGCATGCCGAGGCCTCGATCCCCGCCAGGTCCATGTCGGCCAGCCGGTCCGCCGGACGGTAGCAGCCGGGGCGCATCTCGTCGTAGGTGATGGGGTCTGTGGTGAGCTCGTCGATCTCGTAGCCGGCGGCCGCGCTGATGAGCGGGATCGGGATGATGGAGTCCTCGTAGTGCCAGATGTCGGCGTCGCGGCCGTCCTCGTCATCGACGAACGCGACATCGGAGGTGACGCTCGGATCCATCCTCCCGCGGTGGCGGACGATCCGCGGGCCGACGTCCCGGTACCGCGCGGGTAGCCGACTGGTCCACAGATCGGCCGGTTCCACCAGATGGTCGTCGGGAGAGACGATCAGGATATCTGCGCTCAACGCTCGTACTCCTTCGGGACTTCCTGCGGCACCGGTGCGAAACAGTTGTTTCCGCAATCGAGAATGTACGTTTCCAGGGTAGCGCATGAGGCGGCCTGGGGGAGTTAGGGGCCACCGGCTCGGCGAATACCCCAAGCTACGCGTGTAGGTAGATGACAAGAATTGTCCGGGGAACGCGTATTCTCAACAGATCATGACTGCCAAGAAACGCCCCGCCCGCGACGCAGAAGCCGACCTGGAGCTCGTCGACACCGACGTCGAGATGCCGAGCAGCTGGCAGGAACGCACGATCGAACGGCGACTCAGTCAAGCCCGCGCACGTGCGCTCGCCCGCAGCTCGCGGTTCTTGGCCACCGCGCTGGAACTGGTCGAGGAATCCGGTCGGGCCGACTTCACGATCCAAACGCTCATCGACCGCTCGAACCTGAGCCTGCGCGCGTTCTACCAGCATTTCGCCGGTAAGGAAGAACTGCTGCTGGCGTTGTACGAGAACGCCACCAGCCAGTTCATCGAGGCGATCCGCCACGAGGTGGCTGCCGCCGACGGCCCGTTGGAGCAACTCGAGGCGTTCTGCCGCGGCTTCCTCTCCCGCGCGGAGTCGTCCGAGGCGATCGGCGGCCGAGTGATGACGATCTACAACCTGAGCCTGGAGATCGAGCGCCCCGCCGACTTCGCCAAGATCTGGGAACCGCACCAAAAGCTGCTCACCAAGATCCTCACGGCGTGTTCGCGTGCCGGGCTGGTCCGCAAAGATCTGACGCCGGCCCAGCTGACCACCCTGCTGAACTCCACGCTGATCGCGCTCGCCCAGATCGGCGTGTTCCACCTCGGGGTCAAGGGCGCCGAGCTCACCGAGGACCAGCTGTGGGCCTGGTGCCTGCAAGCGCTGACGCCGCCCGCGAACGCACCGAAGAAAGCCGTCGCCGCCAAGTCGGCACCGCGCAGTCGCAGCACCCGCAAGCCCAAGGACCTAACGGGGTAGGCCGAGCCCCCGCTGGGCGATGATGGTGCGTTGCACCTCACTGGTGCCCGCGTAGATCGTGGTGCCCAGCGAGAAGCGCATCAGGTGCTCGAAGCGTCCCTGCTCCGGCGCCGTCGGCTCGAGGTAGGACCGCATGGCATCGGGTCCGACGAGTCCGATGAGATCCTGGCTGGCGCGCACCAGCGCCTCGGTCGAGAACACCTTCGACATCGGTCCCTCGGCGACCGGGTGCTGACCGTTCTCGTTCATCCACACACATCGGCGCTGCAGCAGCATCGACACCTCGAGTTCCATGGCCACCCTCGCGATACGTCGCCGCACATCAGGATTGGTGATTCGGGCCGCACCGCCTGCCGACGACGGCCCACCCGCCCACTCTTCGGCGTGGTGCAGGAGGCGGGCGAGGTGCGGTCCCCACCCGGACGAATGCTCGTCGCGCAGTGACAGACCCAGCACCTGCCACCCGCCGTCGACATCGCCGATCCGCCACTCATCGCCGATACGGACATCGCTGTAGAACGTGATGTTCGTGCGCTCACCGGACAGGGTCCACACCGCCTGCGCCTCGAATCCGTCGGTTTTCGTCGGCACCAGGAACATCGTCAGGCCCTTGTGCTTCGGCCTGTCGGGGTTCGTACGGGCCAGCAGGAAGACGTAGTCGGCGATGTGGCCGTTGGTGGTGAACATCTTGGAGCCGTTGATCACCCAGCCGTCGCCGTCACGTACTGCCCTGGTTTTCGCTGCGGCGACGTCCGAGCCGCACTCCGGCTCGGTGAAGCCCAGGGCAATGGTGATGTCGCCCTTCATCGCCCCGCCGAGGATCAGCTCCTTCATCGCCGGTGTGCCGATCTCGCGGATGATCGACGCAACCATGCGTGTCGTCTCCGACAGATACACGGGTGCATCCGTCCGCATGAGTTCTTCTTTGAGCGCCTGCTCCTCCCAGGCGCTGCGGTCCTGTCCCCCGAGTTCGGTGGGCCAGCCCGGAGCGAAATAGCCCTTGTCGACCAGGCCCTTGGCGAAGTTCTCGTCGTGCGCGACACCGCTGCGATAGATCCGTTCCTCGACGTCGGGGGTGAGCACGTCGTCGAGGTGCTCCCGCACACCGGCGCGGAACGCCTCAGTCGCAGGGTCGGACTGAAAGTGCATGAGCGGGAACCAATCTGTCTCGGGGCCGCGATACGCGCGTGCGCGATAATGCTACTCTCTGTTTTGAGAGTAACCATATCCGCATGTGAGGGGAGTTCGCATGGATCTGCGGCTGTCCGGCGAACAGCGGCAGCTCGTCGATTCCTTCGCGGCGATGTACGGGCAGGTGTCGACCTCGGATCGGGTGCGGGCCGCGGAGCCCCTGGGCTTCGATCCGCAACTGTGGACGGCGCTGACGGAAACCGGCGTCGTCGAGATGGCCGTCAACGAATCGGACGGCGGCTGGGGCGCGTCGACGCTGGATCTCGCGCTGATCGCCGAGCAGTATGGCCGCGCCCTCGCGTCGGCTCCGGTCATCGAGGCCCAGGTGGCCGCCCGAACGCTGGCCGCGTGTGGCGGTGCGGAACTGCTGGAGGCGGCGCTGACGAGCGACAAGCTCGTCACCTTCGCTCCCCGAGCTTATGAGGGCGGGCTGGCCGAACTCGTGCCCGGCGGAGCGGTGGCCGACGTGGTGGTGGCTCTGGTCGGCGGGCGACTCGTCGCGGTACCGACGGGCGATCGCATCCAGGTCACCAACCTGGGGTCACTGCCCCTGGCGGACATCGTGATTCATGAGGATGTGACCGTTCTGGCCGAGGCGGACGAGGCGATTCGGTTGTTCTCCGAAGCGCTCGACATGTGGCTCGTCCTGACTGCCGCCGCCCTGACCGGCGCGGCCGCGAAGGCGGTCGAGATCGGTGTCGAATATGCCAAGCAGCGGCACGCGTTCGGCACTCCGATCGGGGCGTTCCAGGCAGTGTCGCATCCACTCGCCGATTGCGCGACGGCGGTCGACGGGTCGCGGCTGCTCGCTTTTCAGGCGGCGTGTGCGTTCGCCGACGAACCCGCCCGTGCCACCGAGCTCGCCGCGATGGCGTTCGCCTTCGCCAGCCAAACCGCTTGCGACGCAACGCAGCACAGCCTGCACATCCACGGCGGCTACGGCTTCGGGATGGAGGGCGACATCCAGCTCTACTACCGCCGGGTGCGTGGTTGGGCGATGGTGTACGGCGAGCCGGCGGTCGCGCTCGACCGCGTCGCGGATGCCCGCTACGGAGCGGTTGCCGGCTGAACCGGCGCCCGTGGTTCCATGACCGCGAAGGTCAGGGTGGCGCGCGCGGCCAGCCGGTCTCTGGCCACGTCGACCACGTCGACGGCGACGACGATCAACCGCCTGCCGGCGCGCACCAGCGTGGCCGTCGCGCGCGCCGGACCCTCGACTACCGGCGCCAGGAAGTGGATCGACATATCTGCTGTGCCTGCGCCCGCGCTCGACTGTGCGTACTTGACGGCCAGTCGGCCGGCCGCGACGTCGATGAGCGTGGCGACCAGACCACCCTGCAAGGCGCCACGGGCGTTGCGCAGATCGTCTCTGTTGTGCAGGTCGACGATCACGGTTTCGTCGGTGTCGGCCACGTCGAAGAACGGCAGCTGCCCGAACAGGTGACCGGGGATGGTCACCTCCATCGGTTGCGGGGTGGCCGTCACGCGTCGGCTCGCACTTGATCCTTGACCGACAGCACGATCGGGGGAGCGGTGCGCCAATTCGGTACCCCTTGTTCCTCGCCGGCGGTCGCCCGCTTGTCGTCGCGCACCCCGACCCAATGCGAGTGGTTGAGCTGGTGCAGCGTGAAGCAGGACTGCAGCGCGTTGTAGAAGCCCATGTTGTCCACGGACTGATTGACCGATTCCTTGATGAGCAGCGCCGCCATCGTCGGGACCGTGGCGATGCGGCGGGCCATCTCGAGTGTGCGCTCGGCCAACTCGTCACGCTTGAAGATCTTGCTCACCATGCCGAGGCGATAAGCCTCCTCGATGTCGATGGCGTCGCCGGTGAGCATCAGCTCCTTGGTGCGCCGCGGCCCGAACTCCCACGGGTGGCCGAAGTACTCCATGCCGCACATGCCCAGCCGCGTACCGACGACGTCGGCGAAGCGCACTTCCTCACTTCCGACGATCAGGTCACACGCCCAGATCAGCATCAGGCCCGCCGAGAACACGTCGCCGTGCACCTGCGCGATCGTGATCTTGCGCAGGTTGCGCCAGCGCAGGTTGTTCTGGAAGAAGTAATGCCACTCCTGGAGCATGATCTTCTCGGCACCCTCCCGGGTGCCGCCGTTGATCGCCGCGGTCGGGTGCTTGTCCGGTCCGGGCATGAACTCGGCGCGGGCCTGCTTGGAGCCGATGTCGTGGCCGGAGGAGAACATCGGCCCCTCGCCAGCGAGGATCACCACGCGGACGTCGTCGTCGGCTTCGGCTCTGGCGAACGCGTTGTCGAGCTCGACCAGCATCCCGCGGTTCTGGGCGTTGCGTTGCTCCGGGCGGTTCAACGAGATCCGCACGATCTGGCCGTCATCGAACGACTCCCATTTGAGGAATTCGTAATCGGTCATGGCTTTCTCCGCTTTCGGTTTGCGAATGGTGTTATCAATATTTGAGAAGATATGTTCTCACAGAGCCGTCCGGTTCAGCGGAAAAGGGTGTCCATGACAGATCGCGAACGCAACCCGCGAGTGATTCTCTGGGGTCCCGGTCAAGTCGGCGTCGGCGCGTTGCGTGCGTTGATCGCGCATCCGGGGCTCGACTTGGTGGGTGTCGTCGTGCATGCCGAGGCCAAAGACGGCAAGGATGCCGGCGAGCTGTGCGGTATGCCCGCAACGGGCGTGCTCGCATCCCGCGATACCGACGCCGCCCTGTCGCTCGAGGCCGACGTGGTGGCCTACTTCGCGTCGGGCGACTACCGCTACCGCGAGGCCGCGCAGGACATCGCCCGGTGTCTGCGCGCGGGAAAGAACGTGGTCTGTACCTCGCTGGTGCCGATGTGCTATCCGCCCGCGGCCGACAAGGAGACGGCCGACCTGATCGCGTCGGCGTGTTCGGAGGGTGGGACGAGCTTCTTCAACAGCGGCGTCGACCCGGGCTGGGCGAACGATGTCATCGCGCTGACGATGACGGGATTCAGCAGTCGCGTCGACACCATCACCATGCTCGAGATCCTGGATTACGGGCCGATCAACCAGCCCGAGATCATGTTCGAGTTCATGGGATTCGGCCATCCGCCCGACCACCCCGCCCCCCTGTTCGACACCGAGCGCCTCGCCGCGTTATGGGCGCCCACCGTCCATTTGGTGGCCGACGGCGTGGGTCTGCCGCTCGATCGCGTCGAGACGACCATCGACAAGTGGTTGGCCACCGAGCGTTACGAGGTCGCGTCAGGATGGGTGGAACCGGGCTCGATGGGCGGGATGCGGTTCAAGCTGGCGGGAATGGTGGACGGCGAGGAGCGCATAGTGCTCGAGCACATCACCCGGATGGGCGAGCGGTCGGCGCCCGACTGGCCGCGACATCCGTCCCCGCACGGCGGGTACCGCGTCATCGTCGACGGACTACCGACTTACACCGTCGACATCGAGATGCATGGGCGAGGGAACAACATGCGTGGGCTGACCTATGCGACCGTCATGCGCGAACTCAACGCGATACCCGCGGTGATGGCGGCGCCCCCGGGTCTGCTGTCGACGTTGGACCTGCCGCTGGTCACCGGACCGGTGCGGGGTGGCACCTGGCGGGGCGTGCTGCCCAGGACGGTGACATGAGCCGGCATGCACCGGTCACCTCGGCCGACATCTGGACGGTGATGAACACCGCCTCAGCAGTGCGGCGCTATCGCGAGGAACCAGTCGACGACGCCACGCTCGAGAGGTGCCTACGTGCGGCCAGTTGGGCGCCGTCGGGGGGCAACCAGCAGCCGTGGCGATTCGTCGTGCTGCGGTCCGACCGGGCTCGCGAAGTCGTGACCGAGGCCGCGCACCGAACATGGGAGGAGCTCCAGAAGTTCTACGGGGTGTCGGTTACCGGAGGGCAGGACGATCCGAGGTCGAGGGTGCTGCAGACGATGGCAGAGCATATGCGGATCGGCGGCGCCGCACCCGGCCTCGTGTTGTTCTGTGTCCGTCCGCAGGCCGGGGCGACCGAGCTGCAGCAGGGTGGCTCCATCTACCCCGCCGTGCAGAACTTCCTGCTCGCGGCTCGCGCACAGGGGCTGGGCGCGGCGATCACGTTGTGGCACATGAACTGTGAGCGCGAGTTGCGTTCGCTGATCGGGATTCCGGACGAGTGGTCGCTCGCGACACTGCTCACCTTCGGATGGCCGAGGGGTGGACATCGCACGGTGCGCCGTAAACCTCTTCCAGAGGTGTCCGTGGTGGACAGGTGGGATCAACCCTGGCCGCCGGTCGGTTCCCCCGTCTCGTCGAAGCGCACATTGACTCGCTGAAAACCCTTGTGTCGCTCGGCTTTCGCGCGCCGGGTGTAGGTCTTACGATCGGCCGAGGTCAATTCGACGTCGTCGGTGAACGGTGTCAGCAGCGACCGCGGGTAGAGCCGGTCGACGCGCACGACGTTGGCCTCCGCGCACAGCACCAGCGTCACCGAAACGAGGTAGAGAAACGCCAGCAACCCCAGAACCAGGGCGAAGACGCTGTTGGTCGCGCTCGCCGACCTGACGGTGTGGGCGACGAAGGTCGCGCCGAACCACTGCAACAACTGCCACACCACCGCCGCGGCCAATGCGCCGGGAAGCACCTGCCGGTAGGTGAGGCGCCGCGTGCTCGTGACACGGAACACCACCAGACAGATCGCGGCGTTGATCGCCACGGTGACGACGATGATCCCGGCCTTGCCCAACCAGCCCAGGGAAGCGGTGGCGTGGCCCGCCGCCGACAGGACGGTCGCCGCGATCGCCGCCGTTCCGAGCACCAGCAGCAGCATCAGGCTGCGCAACCGGGACCGGATCGGGTCGGGCCGGATGTTGCGCGGCACCGCCCACACCGAGTCCATCGCGTTCTGCAGTGCCTGGCCCACTTTCATGCCGCCGTAGAGGGCGCCCGCGATACCGATGACGACGCCCAAGGCGCCGCCGCTGAGCTGCTCGGGGCGCTCGAGCGTGCCGCCGATGACGGGGAACTGGCTGGTGGTGGCCTGCACCACCTGCTGTTGCAGCTGCGGACGACCCACCAGCACCACACCCAGCACGGTCGTCATCAGCAGCAGCAGGGGGAACAGCGAGACGAACGCGTAGTAGGTGATCAGGGCGGCCAGGTATGCGCCCTGGTCGTCGAGGTACTTGTAGACCACGGCGATGGCGAAGCCTACGCGGCGGTTGCGCCGCTGCAGCCGGTCCAGCCAGCCGACCATGTCCGGATCTCCTCAACGCCGATTCGCTGGTCGATACCCGTTTATGGGGTCGGTGAACCGGACGTCATTCCCCGGTCGTGGCCTCGGCCTCATCGATGGCTTGTGCGACGTCGGGGTTGGTGAGCAGGACCTGGTCCATCACCGCGGTGGTGAGGCTGCGCACCGCCAGCAGCGGCGCCACCCAGCCGGGTGCGCTGACGCGCGGCGCCCGTCGCCCGATTCCGGAGAGCACGGCGGCGGCGGCGTCTGCGACGCTCATCGGCGCGGTGATGAACCCGGGTACCGCCCGGCGGATCGCGGCGGCATGGTCGTCGGCGAACACCTCGGTCGCCAGGTCCGTGTCGATGAAGCCGAGATACGCGATGCCTGCGGTCGCCCCGTGCCCGGCCAATTCGACCCGCAGCGTCCTGGCCAGTTGCTCGACGCCCGCCTTGCTGACGGCGTACGGCGCGGCGAGCACGCCGTTGAAGAACGCATAGATCGAGCCGACGAAGATCAGGTGACCGCGGCGTTCGATGATGCTGGGCATGGTCGCCCGCGCGGTGCGCCACTGTCCCAGCAGGTCGACGTCGACGGTGTGCTCGAAATCCTGCTCGGTCATCGTCGCAACGGTGCGCGACGGTGGCGCGATGCCGGCGTTGGCGACGACGACGTCGATGCCGCCGAATGCCTCGACGGCGCCGTCCGCGGCCCGCTGCAGCGCCTCGGCGTCGGTGACGTCGGCCTGAAAGGCTTTCGCTCGCTCACCCAACTGTCCGGCGAGTTCCTGCAGCGGCTCCAGGCGCCGTCCCACCAATGCGACATGCGCACCACGGGCGTGCGCCTGCCGGGCGATCTCGGCGCCCAGGCCGCGCGCCGCACCGGTGATGAACACCACGCTGCCGTCGACGTCGAGGTGCGGCCGGGGTGCCAGCGTCGGTCCGACGACGGGCAGAGCGCCGACTGCGCGCATCCCTGCGCCGCGCAGCAGCCGCGCGATGTCACCGATCACCGGCGCCGGTTACCCGTCGCCGTACATCGCGAACCGCGTCAGCTGTCGGCGGCACGCCGCGCGCGGGCCCGGCGCTTTCCCTCGTGCATGGCGGCCACCCGCGCCACCGGGATGCTACGGCCGTGCTCGATGAGGTCCTGCGGCAGTGTCTGCGGGGCCGGCATCGACGCGGCCCACGGGTCACTGCCGGACCACGCCCGCAGCACGGTGTGCACAGTGAAATCGGCCGGCGCGATGCGGTCCAGGTCGGACCAGTCCACCGGGAAGGACACCGGGGTGCCCGGCCGCAGCCGCGGACTGTAGGCGGCGACGACCGTCGCGCCGCCCGATCGGGTCGAGTCGACGAACACCTTGCCTCCGCGGTCCTCGACGATGAAGGCCGTTGTGGCCGTGGCGGGGTCGAGCGCCTCGGCGCGCGCGGCCAGTGCGCGGGTCGCTGCCGCGACATCCTCGACCGGGGCGCTGTCGTCGACCGGGACGAACACGTGCAGTCCCTTCGCCCCGCTGGTCTTCACCGTCCCGATCAGTCCGCTGTCTGAAAGCGCTTGCCGCACAAGGTGTGCGGTCGTGACCACGTCGAGGAAGCCGCTATCGGGCGGCGGGTCGAGGTCGAGGACGAGGTGGGTGGGCCGGTAGATGTCGTCGGCCAGCCCGAGCGTCGGGTGGTACTCGACGGCGCGCTGGTTGGCCAGCCACAACAGAGTGCGGCGGTCGTCGCAGACGGCATAGCGCACTTCGCGATGCGACGACTCGGCCCACATCGACGTCGTCTTCACCCAGTCGGGTGTGTACTTCGGCACGTTCTTCTGCATGAACGGCGCCCGCCCGCGCAGCACCCGCAGCACCGTCAAGGGTCGCCCCGTCAATCCGGGCAGGATGGCATCGGCCACTGCGTCGAGGTAGTCGATGAGGTCGCGCTTGGTCGCGCCGGCGTCTGCGCTCAGCGGCTGGTCGAGATTGGTCAGCTCCACCCCGGCGCGTTCTTCGGCGGCCCTCATGGGGCTCACCCTATGCGGCTTCAGACGCTCAGCCGGCGGTAGCGCTGCAGGCGCCGTACCCCCGTGACGGATGCGGGACCGTCGTGCGGACGCAGCGCCGCCTCGACGCGTGCACGGACCTCACCGGTGTCGAAGTGCGTGCCGATCGCCACCAGACTGTTGGCCCGCGATCTCTCCGGCGCGTTCGCCACATGCACCGACGTGCCGACCACGTTGACGACGTATGCGCGGGTCCGGTCGCGGTAGCGCACCGCCACGGTGCCCTTCATTCGATAGACCCCCGCGGGCGGCTGTTCGCAGAGGTCGATGACGACGTCGGGGTCGACGCCACCGTCGCTGGTCACGGTGACGGCATCGGCGTGCACGTGCGGATGCCCGTCAGCGGTGTCCCGGCCCTCCACCAGCAGCTCGCGAAACGACAACTGGCCGTCGTCGGCGGCCTCGGAGACGTCGTACAGCAGCGCCGGGTCCACCCGGCCGCCGACCGCACCGACGAGGTGCACATCCGGATTGCGTTCGCGCACCCGCTTGCCGATGCGGCCAATGACCTGCTCGCGGGCGTCCGGTGGGATCTGGTCGAGCTTGTTCACCACCACAAGCGACGCCGCGCGATACCGGGCCGGCGGCGTGCCACCGCCGTCGTCGACGGTGTCGAAATGCGCTGCGGCATCGATGACGTCGACGACACCGCCGAGCCGGACCCGGTCCACGCCGCTGAACCGGATGATGCGGGAGATCGCTATGGGATCGGCCAGCCCGCTGGCCTCCACGATGATCGCGTCCAGGGCCAGCTTCGGGTCCGCGAGCTTGGCCAGCGCGTCGTCGAGTCCGCCGTCGTCGGGCAGGCAGCAGATGCAGCCGCCCGCGATCGACGCCGGTTCATCCACCTGCCCGGTCACCAGGCTCGCATCGACGTTGAGCTCGCCGAAGTCGTTGATCACCACGCCGATCCGGGCGCCGGGCGCACGCAGCACGTGGTTGAGCAGGCTGGTCTTGCCTGCGCCGAGGTAGCCGGTCAGCGCGATGACCGGGATCGTCGGGTGCGCACCACGGACCGCCACCCCCACATGATGTCAGCGGTCGGCGGGGGACCGACCGGCTACCCCGGCTCGTGGGGATTCACAGCGCCACCACCGATTGACGCAGAACCGCTGCGAGTGGCTGTGCGCCGGGCCACAGAGGATTAGGTCCGGCGCGTTTGTGGAACCTATGCCGTCGAGAGGAGATGCGATGACCGACCATGACAAAGCCGATCAGGCCCGCGAAGGCCTGCTCGACTCGGTGAAGGGCAAGGCGAAGGAAGTGTTCGGCGCCGTCACCGGCAACGACTCGCTGACCGCCGAGGGGCAGTTGCAGCAGGTCGAGGCGCAGCAACGCAAGGAGGCCAACACCGTCGAGGCCGCCGCCGACGCCGAGGTTGAACAGGCGAGGGAACAGGCTACCGAGGCCAGGCTGGAAGGCGCCCGCGAGCGCACGGCCCTCAACGCCGAAGCCGCGGCCGAGAAAGGCACCGTTGAGGAGCAGCGGGCCGCGCAGAAACGCGCCGCCGAGCAGGAAGCGCATCTCGAGCTCGCCACAGAGCGTGCCGAGGCCGAACGCGACGCCGAACGCAAGGCGGCCGAGGCCAAGGCCGAGCAGCGCGAGGGGATCCAGTCGGCCGACGAGGAACTGGCCGACGCGTTGCGGGACCGCCGACAGGCCGAGCAGGAGTCGGCGACCGCGCACGCCGAGGCGGCGCGCATCCGGCGACAGGCCGAGAACATGAAGACGGACTAGGAGCTGCGCATGGGTATCACCGAAATTCCGTTACGGGTACTGCGGTTTCAGTACCAGGTCGCTCGGCTGCCGTTGCGGTTGATCGAGGACCGGTTCGTCGCGCAGATGGATTCCGAGGCGCCGGCGCGGCTGTGGTACGAGCGCTCGCTGGGGCTGCTCGACACGGCCGTCGGCACCGCGCTGGGGGACTCGGCGGTGCGCGAACGCGGTGCCACGCTGGTCGAGCGCAGCGACGCGTTGCGCCGCGCGGCCGCACTCGACGCGGCCGCGCGAGAGAACGTCAAGGCGTCCGAGGCCGAACTCGCGGCCACCCAGGAGAAGGCCTTGAAGGAGAAGCAGGAAGCCTTCCAGGAGACCACCCGCGAGACCGATAAGGCTCGCGACGAGGCTCAGAAGCGCAAGCGGGAGGCCATCGAGGACGCCGAGCAGCGCATCGCCTCGGACAAGAAGCAGGCCGACGAGGTCGCCGACAGGCGCAAGAAGGCCGTCGACGACGCCAAACGCCAGGAGCAGGGTCAGATCGACGCGGTAGAGCGCAGCGCAGCGGCCGCGGCGACGGACAAGCTCGACGACGCGCAGGACAAGCGGATCGACGCCGCCAGCAAGCGCGCGCAGGCCGACCGCATCGAGGGGCTTGCCGACACCGAGAAGGAGAAGCGGCAGGCGGACCGGGCGGATCGTTAGATTCCGAGCACTGACTCGATCCATCCCCGCGCGAAGTACAGCAGGAAGCCCGCGGCGACCACCCACAGCAGGGGGCTGATCTCGCGGGCTCTCCCGGCTGCCGAGCGCAGCACCACCCAGGTGATGAAGCCGACGCCGATGCCGTTGGCGATGGAATAGGAAAACGGCATCACGGCCACGGTGAGCACCACCGGCAGCGCGACCGAGAACTCGGAGATCTCGATGTGGCGCAGGTGGGAGACCATCATTGCGCCGACGACCACCAGCGCCGCCGCGGCCACCTCGGTGGGAACGATGGACGCCAGCGGCGAGATGAACATCGCCGCCAGAAACAGCCCGCCGGTCACCAGATTGGCCAGCCCGGTGCGCGCGCCCTCCTCGATACCGGCGCCGGACTCGATGAACACGGTGTTCGACGACGCCGACACCGCACCGCCGACCGCAGCACCGGCACCCTCCACGATGAGCGCCGACCGCAGGCGCGGAAAGGTGCCCCTGTCGTCGGCCAGGCCGGCCTCGCGCGAGAGACCCGTGAACGTGCCCATGGCGTCGAAGAAGTTCGCGAACACGAGCGTGAACACGAACATCGTCGCGGCGATGGCGCCGATTCGCCCGAAGCTGTCGAAGCTGACGGCCCCGACCAGCGAAAGATCGGGCACGGCGAACGGGGAACCGGACAGCGCCGGCACCGAGAGGCTCCAGCCGCCAGGCCTCTCCACCGCCGACCCCAGATGCCATATCGCCTCGATGACGACGGCCACCACGGTCCCGGTGACCAGCCCGATCAGAATGCCGCCCCTGACTTTTCGCGCCACCAGAATGCCGGTCAGCAGAAGCGTGACCGCGAAAACCGCAGTGGGCACGGTGCTGATCGATCCGGCGCCGCCGGTGCCGAGCCCGACGGGCGGGGAGGGAACGCCGGTATCACCGATGAAGCCGGCGTCGACCAGGCCGATGAACAGGATGAACAGTCCGATACCCGCGGTGATGGCGAGCTTGAGCTGCATGGGCACCGCGTCGAAGACCAGCCGGCGCAGGCCCGTCGCGGCCAGCAGCACGATGATCAGCCCGTTGATCACCACAAGCCCCATCGCCTCGGGCCACGTCAGCGATCCGACCAGCGTGGTCGCCACGAACGAGTTGATGCCCAGGCCCGCAGCGAACGCGAACGGCAACCGCGCGACGACGCCGAACACGATCGTCATGACGCCGGCCGCCAGCGCCGTCACCGCCGACACCTCGGCGAACTGCAACCGGTTACCCGCGACGTCATCTGCGCCCGCGAGAATCACCGGATTCAGCACGATGATGTAGGCCATCGCGATGAAAGTGACCAGCCCGCCACGCAGTTCGGCGGCGATCGTCGACCCGCGTGCCGTGATCTCGAAGAAGCGATCGAGGCGATTCACTCCTCGACCCTATGGGCTGTCGTCGATCCGGTCATTCTGTGACGCAGATCGCTTTTGCGCAGAGGTGTATCCCGAGCCCGCCCGGGTACCTAGTGGGTCCGGCATCGTGGATGCTCGACATTCGATTCGAGCCCGGGTGCACGAGCGGTGCACAGGATCGCGCCGCCGAGTCGAAGAGCCCAGCCCCGAATGCCCTGCCGGCGTTGGGTGGCCGCGCTGAAGAGGAGGACGACAATGACGACGAGGACATCGACCAGGACACGGATGCAGACCGTCGCTGCCGGTTTCGTCGGTGTGGTCGGCATCGCCGGCGCTGCCGGAGTGCTTGCGGCACCGGCTGAACCGGCCGGTTGGACGGTTGCGCAGAACTGCCCGAACTCCATGACCGAGGGTGTCTGGAGCGCCGGTTGCCTGCCCGGCATCGACGCGCCCAGCGATGCAGTCGACAACCGCGGACCGAATCAGCTCCCCACGGTGCGTGGAATCCCTTGCAGCTCTGACTGTCTCGACATAAACCGGGTGCTACCCGACACCGACGTGTGACGGCCTTGGACACCTCGGTGCGCACCAACCCGTGATCATCCGGTGTCGTCGACGCGCGCCATTTCGTGCAGCGCGCGCAGAAAAACCCGTCGCTCATCGGTCGACAACACCGACAGCCAACGCTCCTCACCGCGTTGAATTTCGTCCTGGGCGGCGTCCTTGAGTGCCCGGCCGGCCGCGGTGATCGCGAGCACGCGGACCCGTCGGTCGGCCGGGTCGGGGCGACGCTCGATGTAGCCCTTGTCCTGCAGTTCGTCGAGGGTTCCGATGATGCGGGTCTTGTCGGCGCCGATCGCCTGGGCCAGCGCGGCCTGCGTACGCACCGGCGCCTCGTCAAGTGCGCACAGCACGCTGTATCCCCACATCGAAAGGCCATGTGCGGACAACACCGGACCCTCGGCGGCGGTGAGCCGACGGATCAACGGGACCAGCATCGCGGCCAGGTCGGGGCGTCGCGACTTCGGCGGCATGAGGGAAAGTGTAAGCGTTGCCATATAATAGGCATTTGCCTATCATAGTCAGATGCATACGAAAAATGACCTTAGGCGGTTCCATCGGGCGGCCGTCGCCGCCTCCATCGACGTCGTCGCGCAGGTCGCTGCGGCTGACCTGGGCCGTTCGACACCGTGTACCGGCTGGAACGTGGGCGACCTGCTGACGCATATGACCGTGCAGCACAATGGTTTCGCCGCAGCGGCGCGTGGGGCCGGGGCCGACCTCGCGGTGTGGGATCCGGCCACCGTCGCCGATGAGGTTGCCGCCGATCCGGCGGCAGCCTACGCCGCGGCCGCCGGTGCCGTCCTCGAGGCGTTCGCCGCCGACGGGGTGCTCGAAGCGACCTTCGCCATGCCCGAATTCGGTCCCGGCGCCACTATTCCCGGCGCGATGGCGATCGGATTCCACTTCGTGGACTATGTCGTGCACGGCTGGGACGTCGCGCGCAGCATCGGTGTGCCGTTCGAGCTGCCCGCCGATGTCGTGGCGGCCGTGCTGCCGGTGGCGCTCGCGGTTCCGGACACCGACGTGCGCGATGCGCCGGATTCGCCGTTCGCCCCCGCGCTGGCGCCCGTGGAGGATGCGGACGGTCTCGACACGGTGCTCCGGCACCTCGGCCGCGCGCCGGAGTGGCGGCCCGCCCTGGCTAGCGTCGGTCGATGACCTGGCGCAGGCGCTGCGCCGGGTGGACCGCAGCGCCCAGCGCTCTGACCCGGTCGACGAGGTCGCGATCCGAGCTCACCACACAGAGGCTTGCCGGATCATCGGCGTTCCGCACCAACCGCACGATCTCGTCGTCGGCCGCGTTCGCCTTGGCCCTGGGCGCATGCGTCACGGTGATGACCGACGACTCGATGGGTGGTGATGCGGGGCGTTCGAACACGACCGTGACGTCGTCTTCCGCCGGCTTCCACCGCTCGAGCCGCCTGACCAGCCCCGCCATGGCGCGATCACGGTCCCGCCACCACCCGTCGGGGCGAGACCCGATCACGTTCATGCCGTCGACGATCCACCGCATAATCCACCGATCAGGACGTCGACCAGACCGTCGAAGGGGGAGAACGGCGCGCTCCGGGGAGACGCGCCCGGCCGCGTCAGCTCGCGGTACAGGATGGTGCCGATGATCGCGTCGGCCACCGCAGCGAGATCGGCGTCCGCCCGGATCCGGCCGGCCTGTGCGCAGTGGCGCAGGCGCTGTAACACGGCGTCGTGCTGGGGACCGGTCAACTGGCGGTACAGCAATTCACCGTCGCCGCCGTCCTCGGCCGCGGCGGCGGCCAGCGCCCGGATCAAGGCGGAGTGCTGGCCGGTGGCGAGTGCGTTCGCGTGGCCGTTCAGCCAGGCCTTCAGGTCGGCGGCGAGGTCACCGGTGTCGGGAAGTGCCAGGCCGCCGCCGGCCTGGTAGGCGTCGATGACGGCTTCGGCAACCAGTGGCGCCTTCGAGGGCCAGCGTCGGTACAGGGTCTGCTTGCCGACGCCGGCGCGAATGGCGACGCGGTCCATCGACACCTCGGAATAGCCGTTCTCAACCAGAATCGCTCGGGTGGCGTCCAGAATCGCGTCGTGGGCCTCGGTACTGCGAGGCCGCCCTCGCCGCCCCGTGGTCATGGATGCCGCCTAAGGCGCACCCGGTGACTTGTGGTCAGTGAGCGGCGGGTACGCGCCTGACCGCCAAATGGCGGCGGCCAAGGAGGTATCCGAGCCAGCGAATATCGAGTAGCACTGTTTGACCGGCCTTCCGTTACGCCGACTTCTTGGTCAGCAAGGGCAGCAGCCGCCGACGCTGCTCGATGGTCTCGGCGAAGTGGTGCAGGGCGTCGGGAACCGATTCGCAGATCGGGAAGTCCACCCCCGACGTGCGCAGTACCCGCAAAGCAGGCTCGCTCGCCACGACCGACCACTCCACGTCGGCGTGGTAGCAGCTCTCGTCGATGTCGTACAGCAGCGAAACGCATTGTGCGGGCAGCGAAGTCACGCCGCTCAGGTCCAGCACGAAGGGCTTCTCGGTGAGCACGAAGCGGCGAGCCAGCGCGGTCACCGGGTCGATGTTCGTGTCGTCGACGACTCCGTCGACGGTCACGACCGTGGCCAGCTGGCGGCACACCGCATGGATCTGGGCGCCACCGCAGTCGAATGTCGGATTGCCGTACATCACTGCCTCCCCTCGAGCACCTCGACTTGACTCTCAAGGTAGGGCGCCAATCTAAGGCAACCGGGAGCAGCGGCTAATACTTTGGTAAGGAAGCGGAATCGCCGGGTGCAGCAAACCCCGTCAACCACGCCGCATCCACTGCGGCCCGGAGTAGTTCTCCCAGGGCGAGTAGTCGGCCAACAAGTGCTCCTGGCGCGGGCGTTCGGCTTCGGGTACATGCTGCAGATTGATCCTGATGCGGTACCAGATCGAGCTGGGCCCCCGCATGCCGTCAATGAGAACATCTGCGGGCGCGAGCTTTTCGGCTACCGACGGGTAACGTCGGCGCCACTCGTCGAGTGCGGCCATCGCCTCGTCCTTTGTCTTGGTGCGGGCTATCTCGATCAGTGGCTTCGCCGAGGTTCTCCGGCCCGTGCCCTTCTTCGCCGCGCCGCGCGGCGCCCTCTCCGCTGGGCCGAGGCGGTCAGCCAGGTCGAGCAGCTGGTCCAGCGAACCCGCGGTGTCGTCCATGCCCTCCCACGGGTCGCCGAGTTCGGCGAATCGCTCGGGCACGGTGGCAATGGTGAACCGCTCGGGCCGGCAGTCGGGCACCTCGGGCCAGAACAACGGCGTCGAGACCCGTGCGTCGGGGGTCGCGCGCACCGAATAGGCCGACGCGACGGTGCGGTCGAATGCGTTCTGGTTGAAGTCGACGAAGACGCCCTCGCGCTCCTCCTTCCACCATCGCGCCGTCGCCAGGTCGGGGGAGCGCCGTTCGACCTCGCGGGCCACCGCTTGGGCGGCCAGTCGGACGAACTTGAACGGCCAGCGCCGTTGAATGCGGGCATAGATGTGGAAACCGCGCGAACCCGAGGTCTTCGGCCAGGCGGTCAGCCCGTGCTCTTCGAGCACCTCACGCGCCACCATCGCGATCGCCACGATCTGCGGCCACGCCACGCCCGGCATCGGGTCGAGGTCGACCCGCAATTCGTCCGGATGGGCGAGGTCGTCGGCGCGGACCGGATGGGGGTTGAGGTCGACACAGCCCATGTTCACCGCCCAGACGATTCCGGCGGCATCGTGCAGCACCGCCTCCTTGGCTGAGGTGCCCGAGGCGTACTTCAGTTCTGCGACGTCGACGAAATCGGGGCGCTTCTCGGGCGCTCGCTTCTGGAAGACCGCCTCTTCGGCGATGCCCTTGACGAACCGCTTGAGGATCATCGGCCTGTCCCGCACGCCGCGCAGCGCACCCTCGGCGACGCTGAGGTAGTACGACATCAGGTCGGCTTTGGTGATCCCGGCTTCACCGAAGACGACCTTGTCCGGATTCGTGATGGGCACCTGCCGGCCGTCGACCTCCAGATACCGGGGTGCGGCCATGGCAGACATGGTAGTTTCCCGGCCGCGGTGCGACACCGGTCACATATGGTGGGTTCATGGTCAAGCTCACCGATATCCCGTCGCAGGCCGTCGCCAAAGCCCAACAGCTCGCCGAACGCGGATCGGCGGAGTTGCACTACGCCGCCAAGATGTTCGGCGCCGGAGCGTTCAAGCTCGAACCGCCGCAGAACATCGCCGCCATGGTCGCCGACATCCGGCGCTGGGGTGAGTTCGGCATGATCCCCGCGCTCAACGCCCGCCGCACCCCGAACCGCACCGCGGTCATCGACGACTTCGGCGAGATGACATTCAAGGAACTCGACGACGCCGCGCACGCCGCGGCTAATGGACTGCTGGAGAAGGGCGTCAAGGGCGGTGACGGGGTGGCGATCTTGGCGCGCAACCACCGCTGGTTCCTGGTCGCGGTCTACGGTGCTGCCCGGGCGGGTGCCCGCATCATCCTGCTCAACAGTGAGTTCTCCGGTCCGCAGATCAAGGAGGTGTCTGAACGCGAGGGCGCCAAGCTGATCGTCTACGACGACGAGTACTGCCAGGCGGTGTCGAAGGCCGATCCGCCGCTTGGCAAGCTGCGCGCTCTCGGCGTCAACCCCGATAAGGACGAGTCGTCGGGCAGCACCGATGAGACGCTCGAGCACTTCGTCAACCGTCACTCCGGTACACCCGCGCCGAAGGCGACGAAGCACTCCTCGATCATCATCCTGACCAGCGGCACCACCGGAACCCCCAAGGGCGCCAACAGGAGTACACCACCGACCCTCGCTCCGATCGGCGGTGTGCTGTCGCACGTGCCGTTCAAGGGCGGGGAGATCACGTCGCTGCCTGCGCCGATGTTCCACGCGTTGGGCTTCCTGCATGCCACGATCGCGATGATGCTGGGCACGACGCTGGTGCTGCGGCGCCGTTTCAAGCCGACCACCGTGCTCGAGGACATCGAGAAGCACAAGGTGACCGCGGTCGTGGTGGTGCCGGTCATGTTGTCGCGCATGCTCGACGCGCTCGACGGCATGGACCGCAAGCCCGACTTGTCGTCGCTGCGGATCGTGTTCGTATCCGGGTCGCAGTTGGGTGCGGAGTTGGCGCAACGGACGCTCAAGGCCCTCGGTCCGGTGGTCTACAACCTGTACGGGTCGACCGAGATCGCGTACGCGACGATCGCGCGGCCGCAGGATCTTCAGATCAACCCCGCCACGGTCGGACCCGTGGTCAAGGGCGTCAAGGTCAAGATCCTCGACGACGACGGCAACGAACTGCCGCAAGGCGAGGTCGGGCGGATCTTCGTCGGCAACTTCTTCCCGTTCGAGGGCTACACCGGCGGCGGCCACAAGCAGATCATCGACGGGCTGATGTCGTCGGGCGACGTGGGCTACTTCGACGAGAACGGTCTGCTCTACGTCAGCGGCCGCGACGACGAGATGATCGTCTCCGGGGGCGAGAACGTCTTCCCCGCCGAGGTGGAGGACCTCATCAGCGGCCACCCCGAGGTCGTCGAGGCGACCGCGCTCGGCGTGGAGGACAAGGATTGGGGCCACCGGCTGCGGGCGTTCGTGGTCAAGACCGAAGGCGCCTCCATCGGCGAGGACGACATCAAGCATTACGTGCGCGAAAACCTGGCGCGCTACAAGGTCCCGCGCGAGGTGGTCTTCATCGACGAGTTGCCCCGCAACCCGACGGGAAAGATCCTCAAGCGCGAACTCCGTGAGATGGAAGTCGGCGGAGACGACAATGAGGCGGAAGTCGGCGGAGACGACAATGAGGCAAAAGTCGGCGGAGACGACAGTTAGGCGACGGCGCTGACCGCCGCATACGGCACGGCCAGGCATACCAGGAACAGGGTGAGCAGAAACCAGCCCGTTCCCTGCCAGGCGAACCACGAACGGCCCTGCCGCCATGCGAGAAACGCCTTCACCATGGCGCCGATGCCTCCGATGAGCAGCACTGCCGGTACCGATGCGGCCAGCGCAACCGATGACCTGTCGATCAGGGCGAACAGCACGAACGCGACACCGGCCACCACGATGACCGCGGCTCCGTAGCCGATCGCCTTGCGCGTGGTGGGTGGGTCACTAAACCGTTTCTCGACATCGCGCTGATTGCTCATGGATGCGCAGTTCCCGCTTCGGGGTCGGACAAACCCGTCACCAGGGCCCGTTGACGTACCACGACAGGCAGCCGGGAATGTCGCGGCACGCGATCACGGCGCTCTGGTCCGGCGCGCCGCCGCGCACCTTGGGTCCGCGCGGCCCGAAGTTGCACGAGGGCACCCACGGATTACCGGGCAGGACCCCGGGGTAGCAGGGCCGGGCCTGAAACGGTGCGGCGTCACCGGTCGTCGACCGGTCGATCAGCAGGGATGGCGCGGTCAGCAGACTCAGCCCGACGGCGGCGGCCACGACGATGCGCGTCACGCGATGTGAGAGGTTGCCCATGACTACCACCAGACGCTTGTCTGCAACCGGTTGATCCGAGCATACGCCCGGTGGCAAGGGGTTTTACGGGTCTCGCGGCAGTCCCAGGAGGCGCTCGGCGATGATGTTGAGCTGCACCTCGGTGGTGCCGCCGTAGATCGTCGTCGCGCGGCTGCCCAGCAGGAACTCCGACCACATGCCCGGCAGCTCCTTGGGGTCGGCGATCGGGCCGTCGGTGCCGAACGACGACACCGCGAACTCCGCGTAGCCCTGGCCGGTTTTCATCGACAGCAGCTTGCTGATCGCCGCGGCGGGCATCGGATCGCCACCGGCCAGCGTCAGCAGTGTCGAGCGCATGTTGAGCACCTTGGCGGCGTGTCCCTCCGCGATCAGTCGGCCCGCGTGGTTCTGCTCGATCTGGTCGAACTGACCATCGCGAATGAAGTCGACGAAGCCGTTGAGGTTGGCCAGGAACGGCGGCTCGCTGCTGCCGATGGACACCCGCTCGTTGGTCAGCGTGTTGCGGCTGACCTCCCAGCCGCGGTTGACCTCGCCGAGCACCAGGTCGTCGGGCACGAACACGTCGTCGATGAACACGGTGTTGAACATTGCGTTGCCGGTGAGCTCACGCAGCGGTTTGACTTCGACGCCATCGCTTTTCATGTCGAGCAGGAAGTAGGTGATGCCGTTGTGTTTGGGTGCGCTCGGGTCGGTCCGGGCCAGCAGCGCGCCCCACTCGGAGAACTGCGCCCCGGTGGTCCAGATCTTCTGGCCGGTGATGCGCCAACCGCCGTCGACCTTGGTGGCCTTGGTGGTCAGGCTGGCAAGATCCGAACCGGCACCGGGCTCGGAGAACAGCTGGCACCAGATCATCTCGCCGCGGAACGTCGGCGGCAGGAAGCGCTGCTGTTGGTCCTCGGTGCCGAACGCGACGATCGAGGGGATGATCCAGGCCGCGATCCCCATCTGCGGGCGCTTGACGCGGCCGGACTCGAACTCCTGGGCGATGATGATCTGCTCGACGGGCCCCGCCGCGCGGCCCCACGGCGCAGGCAGGTGCGGCTGCACCCATCCACCCTCGGCGATGGCGGCGTTGCGCTCCTCGCGCGGAATGTCCTTCAGCGCTGAGACTTCGGCGCGGATCTCGTCGCGCAGCTTCTCCGTGTCGGGGTCCAGGTCGATGTTGAGCTTGCGCATGCCGGTGCTGGTGGCGACGTCGACGACCTGCTGCGGGTAGTCGGCATGCCTGCCGAAGCCGGCGGCGAGCACCAGCGCCCGCCGGTAGTAGACGTTGGTGTCGTGCTCCCAGGTGAACCCGATACCACCGTGCACCTGGATGCAGTCCTGCGCGCAGTGCTGGGCGGCTTCCGGGGCCAATGTCGCGGCCACGGCGGCGGCGAACTCGAAAGCGCTTTCGTCCGAGCCACTCTCGCGATACTCGTCGATCGCGCGGACCGCGTCCCACACCGCGGCGGTCGCGCGCTCCGTGTCGGCGATCATCGACGCGCACTTGTGCTTGATGGCCTGGAACTGGCCGATCGGTCTGCCGAACTGTTCGCGGATCTTGGCGTAGGCCGACGCGGTGTCGGTGGCCCAGCGGGCGACGCCGATGCACTCCGCCGACAACAGCGTCGTGATCAGCGCTCGGGCCAGGGGGCGACTGAGGTCGCGCAGCACGCGGTCGTCGGTGACCTCGACGGCGTTGGCGCGCACGTGGGCCACCGGCCGTAGCGGGTCGAGGCTCTTGACGGGTTCGATCTCCAGTTGGTCGGCGTCGAGCACCACCCATTCCTCGCCGCTCTCGATGGCGACGGGCAGCACCAGCAGCGATGCCTGCTCGGCGACGGGCACGGCGCGCACCTCGCCGCGGATGACCAGCGCGGCGTCGTCGCCTTCACCGTGCCGGGTGGCGGTGAGGGAGGAGTCGATGGCGTACGTGGCGATGGTGTCGCCGCTGGCCAGATCGCTCAGTACCTTGGCATCGGGATCGTGGGCTGCGATGAGCGCGCTGGCGATCGCCGAGGGGACGAACGGACCGGGGACCGCACCGTAGCCGAACTCGGCCGCCACGATCGCCAGTTCGAGGATGCCGAACCCCTGCCCCCCAACCGATTCGGCGAGATGCACGCCTTGCAGGCCCTGCTCGGCGGCGGCCTTCCAGAACGGCGGCGGGTTGGGGATCGGGGTCTCCAGCGCCTCGTGCAGCACCTCGGACGGCGCGACGCGCGCGACGAAGGACCGTACCGAGTCGGCGAGGTCGTTGTGCTCAGGGTTGATGGCGATGGGCATGCCTGCACCTCACTGTGACGGATCGTCCCTATTAACCGGTCGGTTGGGACCCACGATACCGTTCACGACGTTGGCCAAGGCACGGCCGTCCCGCAGTCGCCGGCAGTTGTCCACCGCGTGTTGCAGGTAGCGCCGCATCGTGTCGGCGGTGTACCAGGTCACGTGCGGGGTGAGCACCACGTTGTCGAGCGCGAGCAGCGGATTGTCGTCCGCCACCGGTTCGGTGGTGAACACGTCGAGACCCGCGGCGGCGAGGCGGCCGCTGCGCAGCGCGTCGAACAGGGCCGACTCGTCGACGATCGGACCCCGACTGGTGTTGACCAGCACCGCGTCGGGCTTCATGCGCGCGAACGCGGCGTGGCCGAGCAGGCCCGCAGTGTCTTCGGTCAGCGGCACATGCAGCGAGACGATGTCGCTCTCGGCCAGCAGGCTTTCCAGTGGCCGCCAGTGCGGATGGCCGTCGTCGCCGGTGCTGGTGTGCAGCACCCGTGCCCCCATCGCCGAGACCATGGTTTCGACGGTCTTGGCGATGTTGCCGTAGCCGACCAGTCCCACCGTGCAGCCGCCGATGTCGCGCACCGTCTCGCCGAGGCTCGGGTCCGAGGGCCACCCCCTGCCCTCGCGGGTGGCACGGTCCAGTTCGGGCAGTCGGCGCAGTGCGGCCAGCATCAGCAGCACGGTGCCCTCGGCGACCGAGGGCGCGTTGGCGCCGGGCATGTTGGCGACGGCGATACCGAGATCGGTCGCGGCACCGACGTCGATGGTGTTCACACCCGCGCCCATCTTGTGGACCAGGCGGCAACGCGGCGCACGGGCGAGATCGTCGGCCGAAAGAGGCCGCAGCACATGCCAGATCACCTCCGCCTCGGCCAGTTCGCGGTAGAAGGCGTCATCGTCGTCGGTAGGGCAGTAGCGCACGTCGAGCCAGTCCGCCTCCGGCGCGAGAAACGAAGTCACCTTGTCACCGGGGACGAAGTGGGCGAGGACTCGCAACGATGAGCGCTCGCGCGAAGAGTCGCCGGTCAACGCCACCGTTTCGCGATCCACTTGGTGATGATGTCAGCCTGTTCGGTCCGTGCGCCCGGGGTGTTGAAGTAGTGGTCGGTGTCGACGGCCGTACGCGATTTGTCGTCGCCGGCCAGCGCGTCGAAGATGCGCCTTGCGTCCGACGGGTAGACACCGGTGTCCTGGTCGGCGTTGATCACCAGGGCGGGGCAGGTGATCCGCGCCAGGTGCGGTTCGGCGCGGGTCTGGGCGTGCCGCAGGCTCCACATGCCCAGCCAATTACGCACCGTGGTGGCCGCGGCGATACCGCGCGCGGATCGGTTGGCCTTCAACGGGATTCCGGCGTAGCACATGTTCGCCGGGCGCTTCGTCGGCTCGATGGTGGGGTCCACCATGCGTGGATCGGCCCATGTGCGCAGCACCGTGAAGGGGCGGTCGGAGAAGCCGGCGGCGCGCACGCGCACGAGTTCGGCTTCGGCCCAGTCGGTGATCGCGTCGTTGCGAGCGACTTGTGCGGCACGGTAACGCTGTACGAACTCCAGCGAGAACGGCGGACCGTTCTGACCGCTGAACAGGTCGAGTTCGGGATCGGTTGCGACAGCGTCGTTCTCATCGACAACGGCGCCGTCCATCCACGCGGTGAGGACGTCGGGCCTGCCCGGATGCGCGGCCGTGGCGATGTAGCCGTCGGCAGGCGGCAGATCATCCAACCCGGCCGCAGGCCGCATCCCCGTTAGGGGGGTCACATGCGGGTCGACAGCCTGCGCCTGATAGGCCGCCATCAACGACCCGCCTCCCGAATTGCCTAGCAGCACAACGTGGTCCACGCCCTGAACGTCGCGCAGCCAGCGCACCCCGACGCCGATGTCGACCAGCGCGTGGTCGAGCAGGAAACTGCTCTCGAAGCCGCGATAGCGGGTGTTCCACCCGAGGAACCCGATCCCGCGGGTGGCCATGTAGTCGGCGAGATAATGCTCGGAGAAGTCGATCTGGTAGTGCGTCGCGATCACGGCAACCCGCGGCCTGCGACCCGTCCAGCGGTGGTAGAGGCCCTGGCACGGGTGCCCGCCCGCACCCGCCCGGCGGGCGGTGGGAGAGTCGAGGCCGACGAACTCGCGGATGACGCCCGCCGCGCCGCTTCCGGCAGAAGGTCTGGTCATGCCGCGGCCCGGTGGTAGACGGTGCGAAAGAAGACGGTCGCCAGGGTCCTCACGCACGCGTCGTCGTCGGCGGATTCGGCCCGGTCGCCGGAGAGCTGCTGGTAACAGAACTGGTTCAGCATCGCGACGAGGGCCACCGCGATCAAGTGCGGATCGTCACCGTCGCAGAACCCTTGTCGCTGAGCTTGTTCGACCGTTCTGGTGATCATCGAGATCGGCAATGCGCAGATGTCGTTCCAGTAGTCGGCGAAGTCGTCGTTGACCATCGCCAGCTGGGACACGCTGATGATCTCGGCGAGTCGGTTGCGGTAGGTGTGCCAGTGCGCGGCCGCGGCCTGGTAGGACCGTTCCCAGTCCGACAGGCCGGGCTCAGCGGCGGCGCGGGCGCGTTCGCGGGCCTCGTCGCGGAACCGCACGGCCCACTCGCGCACCATCGCCTCTTTGGAGTCGTAATAGTTGTAGAACGAGGCCGTCGACCGGCCCGCCTCGGCGGCGATATCCGAGATCGTCGTCGCCAAAATGCCTTTGCGAGCTATCACCGCCCGCGCGGCGGCGTCGATGGCGGCTTGGGTCTGCCTGCCCCGAACGGTCGGCAGCGGGGCACGAGGGCTCAGGGTCACGGGCCTCTCCTCGACCATTGATCGTAACTGAACCTGATGTTAGATTCAGTTTGCGGCCTTGGCCAGAGTTTCGCGCGAGGAGGCGTCGAATGATCCGACCCGACAACCCGAACCCCGAATTCGAGCTCGGCGGTATCAACCACGTCGCACTGGTCTGCTCGGACATGGCCAAGACCGTCGACTTCTACAGCAACATCCTCGGCATGCCGCTGATCAAGTCGCTCGACCTGCCCGGCGGCATGGGTCAGCACTTCTTCTTCGACGCGGGCAACGGCGACTGTGTGGCGTTCTTCTGGTTCGCCGACGCGCCGGACCGGGTCCCGGGGGTCTCCTCGCCGGAGGCCATCCCCGGCATCGGCGACATCGTGAGCGCCGTCAGCACCATGAACCACCTGGCGTTCCACGTGCCCGCGGAGAAGTTCGACGAGTACCGGCAGCGGCTCAAGGGCAAGGGCGTGCGCGTCGGTCCTGTGCTCAACCACGACGAGAGCCCGGCGCAGGTGTCGCCTTCGGTGCACCCCGGCGTGTACGTGCGCTCGTTCTACTTCCACGACCCCGACGGCATCACTCTCGAGTTCGCGTGCTGGACGAAGGAGTTCACCGAGGCCGACACGCAGACGGCGCCCAAGACCGCGGCCGACCGCCGCCCACGGGTGACGGCCTAACCGCCGGGGGTCGGCGGGGTCGCGAGCACGTCGAGCTTCGCGGCGAGCAGGTCGATGACTTGTTCGTCGTCCAGGGTGAGGTCGCCCGACAACCAGGCGCTGATGGTCTGGCCGACGCCGCCCACGGCGAAATGCGCCGTCGCCTTGGTCAGGGCGTTGTCCTGAGCGCCGAGCGAGCCCGCATGCTGCAGCAGCAGGGCGGCGAACAACGCCGTGGACTCCGCGCGTTTGCGGACGATCACCGTGTTGGACAGCTCGACGCTGAACAGGAGGCGGCCGACCCGGGCATCGACGGCGATGGCGCGCACGACATTGGCCATGCCGGCGCGGGCCTGTTCGTCGGCCGGGGCGGAGGCGACGGCGGCTTGCGTGGTCGCGGCGATCTCGGCCACCACGCTGTCGAATACCGCCGCGACGAAGTCGTCTTTTTCGGTGAAGCTCTCGTAGAAGTAGCGAACGCCGAGTCCGGCGCGAGCGCAGATCGCCCGCACGGTCAGTTCGGCCGGGTCCCGGTCGCCGGCGCCGAGCAGGTCGAGCCCCGCGTCGAGCAGTCGGCGCCTGCGTTCTGCCCGGCGTTCGGCGGCGTCGACGCCGCGATACGGCCGGACCTGTGCCATGACGCCATCTTGACACCTGTCCGGAGGCCGCGGCAAGATCAGGAAACAAGCGTTTCCTGATTTCGTTAGGGGTGGCCAATGACGGTCTCCGAGCCGATCGACCATGTCGCACGTCCGCTGAACGACCCCGCCCTGGACGGTGGGCGGCGGCCACCGCGCCGGATGGCCTCATCCAACGACGCCATGCTGGGCATCGGGCTGCTCTCCGGCGCGGCGAACGTGATCATGGAACTCGCCCGGCCGGGCGTCGGCTACGGCGTCAAGGACAGCCGCGTCGAAAGCGGGCGCGCGGATCGTCATCCCATCAAGCGGGCAAGGACCACCTTCACCTACCTCGCCGTCGCCTTGGCCGGCACCGAGGAGCAGAAGGCGACCTACCGCCGCGCGGTCAACAGGTCACATGCCGAGGTCTACTCCAAACCCGGGGACCCGGTGTCCTACAACGCGTTCGACAAGGACCTGCAGCTTTGGGTGGCCGCCTGCCTGTACAAGGGCTTCGTCGACGTCTATCGGATCTTCGTCGGTGAGATGGACGACGCCACCGCCGACCGGCACTACAGGGACGGCATGGCACTGGGCACCACCCTGCAGGTCCCGCCCGAGATGTGGCCCGCCGACCGCAAGGCTTTCGACGAGTACTGGCAGCAGTCACTCGAGAAGGTCCACATCGACGAGGCGGTACGGGAGTACCTCTGGCCCATCGCCGCCGGCCGCATCGGTGACGTGAAGGCGCCGGCCTGGCTGCAGAAGTGGACCGACGCGATCAACCTGTTCATCACCACCGGTTTCCTGCCGCCACGGTTCCGCGAAGAGATGGGCCTGCCGTGGGACGAGGATAGACAGCGTCGGTTCAACCAGGTGATGGCCGCGCTCGGACGGGTGAACAACATGTTGCCGCGCTTCATCCGGCAATTCCCCTTCAACTACCTGCTCCACGATATCGACTGGCGCGTGCGCACCGGTCGTCCCCTGGTCTGACCCACGGCGAGGGTGGCCTGGGCCATCCGCTGAGGGCGCCCGTGGCTCTGTACAAGTTAGCTTATGCAATGCTAACTTCGGGCGGAAGTTAGCCTGCCATAACCAGGGGAGACGACGGCGCGTGCCGCTATCTACTGATCTTGCTGCGGCACCGCGCGTCGACCAGGACGTGGTGCACCGCTTTGCGACGTGTTGCCGAGCATTGGGCCTGTCCGTGCACGATCGGCGGCGTCCTGCCGACATCGCGGCCGCGCGCGCCGGCTTCGCCGAGCTGACCCGCATCGCCCGCGAGCAGTGCGACGCCTGGACCGGACTGGCCGCCGCCGGCGACACCAGCGCCCGGATCGTCGAAGCCGTCTGGCGCACCGTCGCGACGGCCGGAGTTCTGCAGCGCCACGTGAACCTCGACGACGGTGCCCTGTCCTTCAGCTACGACACCGGCCTGTACCTGCAGTTCGACGCGTCGACGCCGGACGACTTCGCGCTGGCCTACGCGGTCACGCTGTGCGACGCCGGTGACTACGCGGCCGCCGACAAGCTGGTCGACCCGTTGATCAGGCGACGGCCCGACTGGATACAGGCGCGCTGGATCCGCGTGGCGATGTGTTTCCGCACCGAGCGGTGGTCGGATGTGGTGCGTCTGCTCACGCCGATCGTCAACGACGCCAAGCTCGACCAGACGTACGCCCATGCGGTGCGCGTGGCGCTGGCCACCTCGCTGGCGCGGCTCGGCATGTTCGCGCCCGCGCTGTCCTACCTCGAGGAGCCGGGCGGCCCGGTCGGGGTCGCGACGGTGGACGGCACCCTGGTCAAGGCGCTTGCGCTGCGCGCCCAGGGCGAGGACCTCGACGCCGCCGACGTGCTCGCCGAACTCTACGCCGCCAACCCGGAGAACGAACAGGTCGAGATTGCGCTGTCGGACGCTACGTACGGCATCGTGCCGACGACGGCCGCCCGCATCGAGGCCCGCGCCGATCCGTGGGATCCCGAGACCGAGCCCACCGAAACGGATTTCGTCGATCCCGGCGCCAAGGAGCGCAAGGCGCACCTGTTGGTCGAGGCCGAGGCTGAACTGGCCGAGTTCATCGGTCTCGAAGAGGTCAAGTATCAGGTCGCACGGCTGAAAAGCTCTGTAGCGATGGCGATTCGCAGGCAGGAACGCGGGCTGACGGTGGCCCAGCGCACCAACCATCTCGTCTTCGCCGGTCCGCCCGGGACCGGTAAGACCACCATCGCTCGCGTCGTCGCCAAGATCTACTGCGGGCTGGGCATCCTCAAGAAAGAGACGGTGCGTGAGGTGCACCGGTCCGACCTGATCGGCCAGCACATCGGCGAGACCGAGGCCAAGACCAACGCGATCATCGACAGTGCGCTGGACGGTGTGCTGTTCCTCGACGAGGCGTACGCGCTGGTGTCGACCGGCGCCAAGAACGACTTCGGACTCGTCGCCATCGACACGCTGCTGGCGCGCATGGAGAACGATCGCGAGCGGTTGGTGGTCATCATCGCCGGCTACCGCAAGGATCTCGACGCGTTCCTCGACACCAACGAGGGTCTACGGTCGCGCTTCACCCGCAGCATCGACTTCCCGTCCTACAGCGCACACGAACTGGTCGAGATCGCGGTGCGCATGGCGGAGAAGCGCGACAGCATCTTCGAGCCCGCCGCGCTGGCGCACATGGAGTCGTTGTTCGGCCAATTGGCCACGGCGACAACGCCGGACGGCAACGGCGTCGAGCGCCGCAATTTGGACATCGCAGGCAACGGCCGTTTCGTCCGCAACCTGGTCGAGCGTTCCGAGGAGGAGCGCGAGTACCGCCTCGACCACTCCGATAGCGACGAGTTCACCGATGACGAGCTGATGACCATCACCGACGAGGACACCATGAAGTCCGCCATCCCGCTGTTGCGCGGCCTCGGTCTGACGGTGCCGGAATGACGACACCCGACGACCAGGATCGCCGCACCTTCACCTCGCGGACACCGGCCAACGACAACCCCGACCGGGTCGTGTACCGGCGGGGGTTCGTCACCCGCCACCAGGTGTCGGGCTGGCGATTCGTCATGCGCCGCATCGCGTCCGGTATTGCGCTGCACGACACCCGCATGCTCGTCGACCCGCTGCGCACGCAGTCGCGCGCGGTTCTCGTCGGCGCGCTCGTGCTCATCACCGGGCTGGTCGGCTGTTTCGTGTTCTCCCTGATCCGGCCCGGCGGCGCGGCGGGCGACGACGCGATCCTCGCCGACCGCACGACGTCGGCGCTCTACGTCCGGTTGGGCGACCAGTTGCACCCGGTGCTGAACCTGACCTCCGCACGGTTGATCGCCGGCCGGCCCGACAACCCGACGATGGTCAAGACCAGTGAGATCGACCAGTTCCCGCGCGGGAACCTGATCGGTATCCCGGGTGCGCCGGAACGCATGGTGCAGAACACCACTCGCGACGCCGACTGGACGGTGTGCGACGGGGTCTCGGGACCGGCGGCGGGCGTGTCGCTGATCGCGGGCCCGTTGACCCACGTGGGCGAACGGGCCGCCGTGCTACCTGACACCGAGGCGGTCCTGGCCGCCAACGCCGACGGACCGAACGCCGGCACCTGGCTGCTGTGGGACGGCCGCCGCAGCCGCATCGACCTCGACGACCGGGCGGTCACCACCGCGCTGGGCCTCCGCGGCCAGTGGCCGGCGGCCCGGCCGATCGCGCCCGGCCTCTTCAACGCGGTGCCCGAAGCCCCGCCGCTTCGCGCACCGGCGATCGCGGGAGCCGGTGAGCCGCCGCGCTTCCCGCTGCCCGCGCCCGCACCGGTGGGCGCGGTGGTGACCTCCTTCGACACCGACAACACGTTGCGTCTCTACGCGGTCCTGCCCGACGGCCTGCAGCCGATCTCGCCGGTGCTTGCCTCGATCCTGCGTAACACGAACTCGTTCGGACTCGACCAGCCGCCGCGGCTGGGGGCCGACGACGTCGCGCGCCTGCCGGTCGCCGACGTCATCGACAACGACGCGTATCCCAGCGAGCAGATCAGCCTGGTCGACGCCGCGGACGCGCCGCTGACCTGCGCGCAGTGGACGCGGACCGCAGACGCGACGGGCGCAACGCTGGAACTGCTGATCGGGGTCACACTTCCGGTGCCCGACGAGTTGCACACCGTCCCGCTGGTGGGTTCCGGTTCAGGCAGCACCGCGAACCGCGTCGCGATCACCCCTGGCCGCGGCTATCTGGTGCGGAGCGTCGGCCAGGACGGTGGCGGTGTATCGACCTCGCCGACCGGCGGAGCCCATTTCTGGCTCAGCGACACCGGTGTTCGATACGGCCTCGCCGCCGACGGTGACCAGGAGTCGATCGCCGCGCTGGGGCTCACCCCACCGATCCTGCCCATCCCGTGGTCGATGCTGAGTCAGTTCGCACCCGGGCCCACGCTGTCGCGCGCCGACGCGTTGCTGGCCCATGACGCGCTCGCAGCCGATCCCCGACCCGCCGTCGTGAGGAAGGCTTCGTGAGCCGGATCATCTTTCAAGCGCGCCGCCGCATCCCCGTGCCGCCGATGCGCAAGGGCACCATCACCATCGAGCCGCCGCCGGAGCTGCCGCGGATGGTGCCGCCGTCGCTGCTGCGGCGCGTGCTGCCGTACCTGATCGTCATCCTGATCGTGGGCATGATCGTGGCGCTGGTGGCCACCGGTATGCGCCTGATCTCGCCGACCACGCTGTTCTTCCCGTTCGTCCTGTTGCTCGCGGCCACGGCGCTCTACCGCGGCACCGACAACAAGATGCGCACCGAGGAGGTCGACGCCGAGCGCGCCGACTACCTGCGCTACCTGTCGGTGGTGCGCGACAACGTGCGGGCCCACGCCGCCGAGCAGCGCGCGGCGCTGGAGTGGTCGCATCCCGACCCCTGCCTGCTCGTCGACGTGCCGGGCACCCGCAGGCAGTGGGAGCGTGACCCGCACGACCCCGACTTCCTGGTGATCCGCACGGGTCTGCACGATGCGCCCCTCAACGCCGCGCTGCGGGTGAAGGACAGCGTGAACGAGGTCGACCTGGAACCCCTGTCGCACAGCGCCTTACGGGGACTGCTCGACGTTCAGCGCACGGTGCGTGCGGTGCCGTCGGGCATCGACCTGGCCAGGGTCTCGCGCGTCACGGTGCTCGGTGAGCCCGACGAAGTGCGCGGCGTGCTGCGCTCCTGGATCATCCAGGCGGTGACCTGGCACGACCCAGCGGTGCTGGGTGTGGCGCTGGTGGCCGAGGACATCGAGTGCGACGACTGGTCATGGCTGAAGTGGCTGTCTCACAACGACGTTCCGGGGCGGATCGACGGTGCCGGGCCCGCCCGGTACTTGACGCAGGACGCCGCCGAGTTGCGCTCGCTGCTGGAGCCGCTAGTCGGCGAGCGCGCGCCGTTCGGCACCGCCGAGGACGTGAGCGCCAAACACCTGCTCGTCGTGGTCGACGACCCCGGCATCGACCCGAGCCTCCTGGTGCCGCGCGGCGGTCTGGCCGGTGTGACTGTGGTGCAACGCATTTCCGAGCCGCCGCACCGCGAGCAGTACGCCGATCCCGAACGGCCGATCCTGCGTGTGGTCGACGGCAGGATCGAACGATGGCAGACCGGCGGCTGGCAGCCGTACGTCGACGTCGCCGACCACGTCGACGCGGCCACCGCCCGCCACGTGGCGCGGCGGCTGTCCCGGTGGGATTCCAATCCCAGCCACGCGCGCACCAGCAGCGCCGGGGTGGCCACCTTCTCGGTGCTGCTCGGCATCCCCGACGCCGCGGCGTTGGACGTGGCGAGCCTGTGGGCGCCGCGGTCGCGCGCCGACGAACTGCGGGTGCCCATCGGGGTGACCGCCACCGGTGAACCGCTGATCTTCGACCTCAAGGACGAGGCCGAGGGCGGGATGGGACCGCACGGCCTGATGATCGGCATGACAGGCTCCGGCAAGTCACAGACGCTGATGTCGATCCTGTTGTCCCTGTTGACCACTCACTCGGCGGACCGGCTGATCGTCATCTACGCCGACTTCAAGGGCGAGGCAGGCGCCGACATCTTCCGTGACTTCCCCCAGGTCGTCGCGGTGATCTCCAACATGGCCGAGAAGCGATCGCTGGCCGACCGGTTCGCCGACACGCTGCGCGGCGAGGTCGCTCGCCGCGAACAGCTGCTGATGCAAGCCGGTCGCCGGATCCAGGGCAGCGCCTTCAACTCGGTGCGAGAGTACGAAGCGGCGATCGCCGCGGGACACGACCTGCCTCCGCTGCCGACGTTGCTGGTGGTCGCCGACGAGTTCTCGCTGATGCTGTCCGACCACCCCGAGTACGCCGACCTGTTCGACTACGTGGCGCGCAAGGGCCGCTCGTTCCGGATCCACCTGCTGTTCGCGTCGCAGACCCTCGACGTCGGCCGCATCAAGGACATCGACAAGAACACCTCGTACCGCATCGGTCTCAAGGTGGCCAGCCCGGCCGTCAGCCGTCAGATCATCGGCGTGGAAGACGCTTTCCACATCGAGGCGGGGCCCGAGCACAAGGGCGAGGGCTACCTGGTGCCCGCTCCCGGCGCGATGCCGGTCAAGTTCCGCAGCACATATGTCGACGGCATTTACGACCCGCCCCGCGTCGAGAAGTCCGTCGTGGTGCAGTCGGTTCCGGTGCCGCAGCTGTTCACCGCCCGTCACGTCGAGGCCCCGGCAGACACCGTCGTGGCCACCGACCCGGCGGTGCACGAGGACCGCCCGCCGCGCAAGCTCATCGCCACCATCGGCCAGCAGCTCGCCCAATACGGTCCGAAGGCGCCCCGGTTGTGGCTGCCCCCGTTGGACGAACCCATCGCCCTCGACGAGTTGCTTGCCCGCTCGGATGTGCGCGAGCGGCAGTGGCGTTGGCCGTTGGGCGAGATCGATCGGCCGTTCGCGATGCAGCGTGACGCGCTGGTGTTCGACGCCACGTCGGCGGCGGCCAATGTGCTCATCCACGGCGGACCGAAGTCGGGCAAGACCACCGCGTTGCAGACGTTCATCATGTCGGCGGCCGCGTTGCACACGCCGCGGGACGTCACGTTCTACTGCCTGGACTACGGTGGCGGGCAGTTGCGTGATCTCGAGAACCTCGCCCACGTCGGCAGCGTCGCCTCGCCTTTGGAGCCCGAGCGCATCCGCCGCACGTTCGGTGAACTCGAGCAGCTGCTGCGCGCCCGCCAATCGCGGAGCCGGTCGGGCAACGGGGCCGCAGACAACGGTGAGCGCGACGAGTACGGCGAGACGTTCCTCGTCATCGACAACCTCTACGCGTTCAGCCGCGACAACACCGACACCTTCAACACCCGGAATCCGCTGCTGGCCAAGGTGACCGAGCTGATCAACACCGGCATGTCCTACGGCATCCACGTCGTCGTCACCACCCCTAACTGGCTCGAGGTGCCACTTGCGATGCGTGACGGGCTCGGCTTGCGGCTCGAGCTGAAGTTGCCCGACCCGCGCGACAGCAACGTTCGCGTGACCGGAGCGCTACGGCGGCCCGCAGAGGCGGTCCCCGCCGAGCAGCCCGGGCGCGGCTTGACGATGGCCGCCGAACACTTCTTGTTCGCCACGCCGTCGGCCAGCGACATCGCTGTCATCAACGCCCGCCACGCGGGGGTGTCGGCCCCGCCGGTGCGGCTGCTGCCACCCGACCTGGCTCCGAGGCTGGTCGCGCCCCTGTACCCGGCGCCCGAACAGGTCGTCGTCGGCGAGCGTGAGGAGGACCTGGCGGCGGTGTCGCTGGCCTTCGACCAGAACCCGCTGCTGATGGTGTTCGGCGACGCCAAGTCCGGCAAGACCACGTTGCTGCGCCATGTGATCCGGACGATCCGCGAGCATTCGACGCCCGATGAGGTGGCGTTCACCGTCATCGACCGACGGCTGCACCTGGTCGATGAACCGCTGTTTCCGGACAACGAGTACACCCCCAACATCGACCGGATCACGCCGGCGATGCTGGGCCTGTCCGCGCTGCTCGAACAGCGACGACCGCCCGCCGGGCTGACCCCCGCTCAGCTCAGCGGTTGGACCCACCGCTCCGAACAGGACGGGCACACCCACTACCTGATCGTCGACGACGTCGACCAGATCCCGGACGCACCGGCAGTGAGCGGACCGTTCGCGGGGCAACGGCCGTGGACGAGCATCATCGGGTTGCTCTCGCAGGCAAGTGAACTCGGTCTGCGGGTGATCGTCACCGCTCGAGCCACCGGTTCCGCGCATGCGCTGATGACCGCGCCACTGCTGCGTCGCCTCAACGAGCTTCAGGCCGCGATCCTGATGATGTCGGGCAACCCGCAGGACAGCGGCAAGATCCGGGGGCACCGGTTCCGCCGGTTGCCCCCAGGCCGTGCGATGTTGCTCGACGACGGTGACGGCCCGACGTTCCTGCAGCTGGTCAACCCGGCCGCCGGGGCGATCGCCAGCGGTCCCGCCAACCGGCCGACCGATCAAGGAAGGGAGTACAACTGATGACCCTGCGTGTCGTTCCCGAGGGGCTCGCCGCGGCCGGAAGCGCGGTCGAGGCGCTGACCGCCCGACTGGCCGCCGCCCACGCCGCCGCCGCGCCTCTGGTCACCGCCGTCGTACCGCCCGCGGCCGATGCGGTGTCGTTGCAGACGGCGGTGAGCCTGAGTGCGCATGGCGCACAGCACAACGCAGTCGCCGCACATGGCGTCGAGGAGCTCGGCCGCTCCGGCGTCGGTGTCGCAGAGTCCGGTGCCGGCTACGCCGAAGCTGATGCGATGGCCGCCTCTACGTATCTGGTCGCCGGTAGCTGATCGTGACCGCCCCGATATGGATGGCACTTCCGCCGGAGGTGCATTCGTCGATGCTGAGCAGCGGACCCGGACCGGGTTCATTGCTGGCGGCTGCGGGGGCGTGGCAGTCGTTGGCCACCGAGTACTCCACTGCCGCAGCCGAACTGACCGCGCTGCTGGGAGCGGTGCAGGGCGGTGCGTGGGAAGGCCCGAGCGCCGAGCGGTATGTGGCCGCGCACGCGCCGTACCTGGCGTGGCTGGCCCAGGCCAGCGCGAACAGCGCCGCGACGGCGGCTCAGCACGAGACGGCGGCGGCGGCATACTCGGCGGCACTGGCGACCATGCCGACGCTGGCGGAGTTGGCGCTCAACCATGCGACCCATGCGGTCCTGGTAGCGACCAACTTCCTTGGTGTCAACACGATCCCGATCGCGCTCAACGAGGCCGACTACGTGCGGATGTGGATCCAGGCGGCCGCGACGATGAGCACGTACCAAGCGGTTTCGGGCGCCGCGGTGGCCGCCGCGCCGTCGACTGCGCCCGCGCCGCTGCTGTTGGCTCCCGGTGTGGGAGAGGCGGGTTCGAGCGCAGCCGTCGCGCAGCAGTCCTTCGCACGGGTGACCGCCTCGGATTCCGGCTCGGCGCTGAACAACGCGGACTTCATCAACGCGCTGCTGCAGTTCGCGGGTCAGATTTATCAGGTCTACGTGCAGTACACCTACTCGCTGTTCGAGCCGATTCTGACGTTCTTCAGCGACCCGGTCGGCAACACCATCGAGCTTGTCGTCGGTCTGCTCACCAACCCGGGTCCCACGCTGGTCCGCTTCGGGCCATTCCTGTTCGCCGTGCTCTACCAGGTTGTCTCGAACGTCGGCGCGGCCCTGACGTATCCTCAGCTGTTGCTGCAGCCACTGCTGGCGATCGGACTGGGGATCGGCTACTACTTCTACAACGAATTTCTCAACAAGGCGACCCCCCCGATCGAGGCGGTACCCGAGCCGGCGCCGGCGTCGGCTCCCGCACAGCAGCCGGCCCAGGCGTCCGCACGCGCCGATACCTTGACGCCGGTCACGTCGGTCGCTCCCACTGTGCCGTCGGCGTCTGCCGCAGCCGCACCGACGGTGAGTGCCGGCGGAGCTCCCGCAGGAACACCGGCCACGCCCGCTGTCGGCGCGGCCGTGCCGTATGCCGTCGCCGGCCCTGACCCCGGCGGCGGCGAGACGCCGACATTGCGGGAGGGCACCGGCGCGAAAGCGCCGGCCTCCGACATCGCCGCATCGGCAGCGGCGGCCGCGGCTGTCTCGTCGCTGGCCAAGCGCAAGGCGCGGCGCAAGCGCGCGCAGCCGATCCACCAGCGGCAGTACGCCGATGCATACATGGACTACGAGCCCGAATCCGAGGACGGCGCCCCGGCCGAACCCGCGCGGCGACCGTCGGTTGCTGCGTCCGAGAAGGGCGCCGGAACGGTGGGATTCACGGGGGCGGCCGCCAGACCGGGTGCCGAGCAGGCCGCCGGGCTTACCGAACTCGCCGGTGACTCGTTCGGCGGCGGACCGACCGAACCCCTGCTGCCGGGCGACTGGGATCACAAAGGGGGAGCGCGCGACTGAGCGAATCGACTGACCGAAACCGTCGACCACACCCCATTCGAAAGGAAACCCCATGAGCCTCCTGGACGCTCACATCCCGCAGATCGTCTCATCGGAGGCGGCGTTCTCTGCCAAGGCGGCGTTGATGCGCAGCACGATGGCGCAGGCTGAACAGGCCGCGCAGTCGGCGCAAGCATTCCACATGGGCGAGTCGTCGGCCGCGTTCCAGGCCGCGCACGCCCGATTCATCGAGGTCTCGGCGAAGATCAACGCGCTGCTGGACGTCGCGCAGGCCAACCTGGGTGACGCCGCGGGCGTTTACGTCGCCGAGGACGCCGCAGCGGCCAGCACCTACACCGGAATCTGAACTGCAGAGCTGACCAAGGGAGAATCTGATGTCGCAGATCATGTACAACTACCCGGCGATGCTGGCCCACGCGGGCGAGATGTCCGGATACGCCGGTGCACTGCACGCCGTCGGCGCCGACATCGCCAGCGAGCAGGCCGCTCTGGCGGGCGCCTGGCAGGGCGATACCGGAATGAGCTATCAGGCCTGGCAGTCACAGTGGAACGCCGGCCTCGAAGAACTGGTGCGCGCCTACCGCGCGATGGCCGCCACCCACGAGCAGAACACCATGTCGATGAGCGCCCGCGATCAGGCGGAAGGCGCCAAGTGGGGTGGCTGACCCTTGGTGGGCGCTAACGCAGTCGAGCTGACCGCGCAGCAGGCCTGGTATCTGGCGGATGCTCTGGGGGCGGGCGGCTTTCCGTGGGTACTCGCCATCACCCCGCCCTACAGCGAGCATGCCCAGCGGTCGGCCTTCGAATCCAGGATGTCGTGCGAACTGGCGGAACTCGGTGTGCTGACCGGGGACGGGGTCGTCACACCCGCTGTGCGCGAGTGGGTCACGACGACCTGCCGGGCGCGACGCTGGCTCGAACTCCGATTCATCAGCGCGGTGGGCGACATGCTGCGTGGACACGTGGCGCGCCGCGACGAGCGAACTGTCGTCGCGGGGCGCGACAATCCGACCATCGTCGCGCTCCGCAGCGGAGGTCTGGTCACCCTCACGTCGCTCGACGTCGTACATCCGGCGGCGCTCGTTCCGATCCTCACCGCCGGGTTGCCGGGCCGGGCGCCGGCGAGCTTCCCGGAGTTCACCATGCCCGCCCGCGCCGGCGCGCGCGCCGATGAGCAGTTGCGCAACGGGGCCGCGCTCGCCGATGTGCTCGAGTTCCTCGGCATCCCGCGCAGCGCGCGGCCCGTGGTGGAGGCCGCCTACACACCAGGGCGTAGCTACGTGGAGATCGTCGCCGGTGACCACCGCAACGGACGCCGTGTCAGCACCGACGTCGGCGTGAGCGTCGTGGACACCAGCGAAGGGCGCGTCCTCGTGTGTCCGTCGAAAGCGTTTGACGGGGAATGGGTGTCGACCTTCACTCCCGGCACACCGTTGGCGATCGCCACCGCGGTCGAGCGGTTGACCGCGACGCTGCCCGACGGGGCCTGGTTCCCCGACCTACAACTGACCCGGGACTTCGAGTCCGAGAACAGAACGGAACATCCGCAATGGCGCCAGACAGCCAGTTGATCAGCGCGGTCCCCGCGCAGGCGATGCCGATCGTCCGCGTCGCCGTGCTCGCCGCGGGCGAGGCGGGCGGCCGAGTCACCGACATGGCCCTGCCCACCGAGCTTCCGCTGCGCGAGATCCTGCCCGCGGTCCGCCGGATGGCGATGCCCGCCGACGAGGAGTTCGGCGACAGCGGCCCGGTGACCTTGTCGCTCGCGCCCGTCGGCGGTGCGCCCTTCAGCCTCGATGCGACGCTCAACACGGTCGGCGTCGTCGACGGTGATCTGCTTGCGTTGCAGCCGATCCCGGCCGGACCACCGGCTCCGCGGATCGTCGAGGACATCGGCGACGCGGCGGTGATCTTCTCTGCTGCCCGTGAGACGCCCTGGGGCCCACTGCATATCCTGCGCGGCGCGGCCGCCGCGGTCATCGGGTTGATCCTGGTCACCACCGCGCTGGCAACCTTGCACCGCGCCGAAACGGGCGGCTACGCCGGCCTGATCGCGACGAGCGCCATCGCCGTGCTGACGGTGTTGGCGGCATTGGTCACCTGGGTCCGCATGCCGCGGTTGGGCACCGCGCTGGCGGTGACGGCGCTGGCGCCGATCGCCGCAGCGCTCGCCCTCGCCGTTCCCGGTGAGTTCGGGCCGTCGCAGGTCCTGCTCGCCGCCGCGGGTGTGACGACATGGTCGATCATGAGCATCACCGTGGCCCAGCGTGCGGTCGCGGTGTTCACCGCCGCGACCGTCATCGGTGCCGGCGCCTTGATTCCCGCGGGCGCCGCCGCGATCTGGGATGTCGACTCGGTGATCGTCGGCTCGATCCTCGTGCTGATGGCACTGATCGTGACCGTGCAGGCCGCCCAGTATTCCGCGCTGTGGTCGCGCCTGCCCGTCCCAGTGATCCCCGCGCCGGGCGACCCGGCCCCTTCGGCGCCGCCGCTGCGGGTGCTGGCCGACCTGCCGCGACGGGTGCGGCTCAGCGACTCGCATCAAACGGGCTTCATCGCCGGGGGTGTGCTGCTGGGCACGGCAGGCGCGTTGACTCTGGCTGCGCCGCAGGACGCGTCGAACTGGGCGTGGTACATCGTCGGGGCTGTCGCGCTGGGTGCGGTGTTGCGCGCCCGAGTGTGGGATTCGGCGCTGTGCAAGGCATGGCTGCTGGGTCAGCCGTTCCTGATGGCGGTTTCGTTGACGGTCGCCTTCGTCGTCGACGACCGCTACACCGCCGCGTGGTGGGCGACAGCGGCGGTGGCCGCCCTGACGGTCGTGTGGGTGATCGCGGCCCTGTTCCCGCGGGTCGCCTCGCCCGAGACCTACTCGCTGCCGATGCGGCGTCTGGTCGGGTTCCTGGCCTCCGGCGTCGATGCCTCGGTGCTTCCGGTGCTGGCCCACCTCGTCGGACTCTTCGCCTGGGTGTTGAACCGGTGAGGCATCGGTGATCCGCTACCGAGTACGGACCGGGATCGCCGCCGCGGTGCTGACCTCGAGCGCCGCGTGCCTCAACTGCCTTCCCGCCCAAGCTATTCCGCCTCCGCAGGTTGATGCCGGCGTGGTTCCGCCATCCGGCGCCGCCGGTCCTGTCGCCCCGATGGCCCAGCGCAGCCCGTGCGTGACCAGCGGCGTCCTGCCGGGAACCGACCCCGGAATGGCCAGCGCCAACCAGTCGCTGCTCAACCTCGACGGTGCGTGGCGCTACAGCCGCGGCGACGGGCAACTGGTGGCGGTGATCGACACCGGCGTGACCCCGGGTCCGCGGCTGCCGAACGTCGATCCCGGTGGTGACTTCGTCGAGTCCACCGACGGGCTCACCGACTGTGACGGCCACGGCACACTGGTGGCCGGCCTGATCGCGGGACAGCCGGGGCCGGACCGGTTTTCGGGTGTCGCACCGGGAGCCCGGGTGTTGTCGATCCGCTCCACCTCGGCGAAGTTCTTCCCGCAGGACGCCGGCGAGGACGCGGCCACGAGCCGCGTCGCGGTCGACGTCACCGCGCTCGCTCGTGCAGTGGTCCGTGCCGCGGATCTGGGGGCGCGCGTCATCAACATCTCGGCCGTCACCTGCCTGCCCGCCGCCGAGACCATCGACCAGAACGAACTGGGTGCCGCCCTGCGCTACGCCGCAGTCGACAAGGACACGGTCATCGTCGCCGCGGCCGGAAACACTAAGGCGGGCCTGAACCCCGGCGCGGCGTGTCCGTCGAATCCGTTGTCGGATCCCGGCAGGCCGGAGGATCCGCGCAACTGGGCGGGCGTGACGTCGGCGTCGATCCCGTCGTGGTGGCAGCCCTACGTGCTGTCGGTCGGTTCCGTCGGCCCGGCGAGTCTGCCGTCGGAGTTCACGATGGCCGGACCGTGGGTGGGCATCGCCGCGCCTGGTCAGAACATCGCATCGGTGGGCAACGGTGAGGGCGGCGGACTGGCGAACGCGCTGCCCGACGAACAGGGGCGGCTCTACGGCCTGAACAGCTCGAGCTTCGCGGCGGCGTACGTGTCGGGAGTCGCGGCGTTGGTGCGCAGCAGGTTTCCGGAGCTCAGCGCCGAGCAGGTGGTCGACCGGCTCACCGCGGGCGCGCAGGGTGCGGCCCGTGCGCCGTCAAACCTGACCGGCTACGGCCTCGTCGACCCCGTCGCGGCGCTGACCTGGGATGTGACCGATGCCGTGGCGGGCGACGCGGCGCCGGAGCCCCGGCCCGTGGCCGCGCCGCCGCAACAGGCACCGCCGGACGACATGCCCCGCGTCGTCGCGTTCGCGGGCACCGGGACGCTTGCCCTGGTTGCGGCCCTCACCGCGGCGATCGCGGTGCACCGACGCAGGAACATCGACGACAAGGTGGAGGCACCGTGACCATCCGAACCGCACTGGCGCTGCTGGTCGCCGTGCCGGCAGCCATGGCATACCCGTGGCAGTCGCGCACCGACTGGTGGCTGCTTGGCGTCGCCGCGGCAGTCGTCGTGATCGCCTTCGCCGGGTGGCGCGGCCAGTTCCTGACGAACATGGCGGCCAGGCGGGTAGCCGTGTTCCGGCGAAACCGCTCCACGCCCGGACAGCAGAATCCGCATCGGGTGACGGTGGTGGTACGGGTCGAGGACCCTGCGAGTGTCGGCCTGTCGCTGCGGTCGCTCGCCGGGTACGTCGAGCGCTTCGGCATCCGCAGCGAGAAGGTTCGCGTGACCACCCGCACACGTAGCGGTGTCCGCACGACGTGGGTCAGCCTGACCGTTGACGCGACCGCCAACCTCGCTGCGCTGCAGGCCCGGTCACCGGAGCTGCCGCTGCACGACACCGCTGCGGTCGCGGGCCGCCGCCTGGCGGATCAGTTGCGAGAGTCGGGGCTGGAGGCCTCCGTGGTGGACACTGCCTACGCTCCGCTGGCAGGTTTGGTGAAGGAGATGTGGCGGGGTGTGCGCAACGAGCACGGAGTGGTGTCGGCGTATGGAATCCCGGCCGGCGAGCAGATGTTTCCGCTCCTGGCAGAGGTGTGGGCGCTGCCCGAAGAGACGTGGACCGCGGTGGAATTCGCAGGCACGCCGGCCGAACCGACCGTGGCGGCGCTGTGTGCCGTCTGCGCCGCCGAGGCCGTTCGAGGCGTACCGCTGTCCGGCCTGAGGCCTCAGCACGGCGCGCAGCGTCCGTTGCTCACCGCACTCGATCCGAAATCCAGTGATCCGCTTGGTGTTCCGACGGTGCCACTGAAAGCAGAGACGCTGACCGGCATCGGGTGGCCCGCCGGTTCAGCCGGCGACTTCAGTCGAACATGAAGTCCCGCATGAAGCGGGTCATGCGGCGCAGATAGTCGGGTTGGCTCACGTGCAGGATGTGGTTGCCCGGGAACCAGTGGAACGCGCAGCGGTCCCAGTGCTCCCAGAGCATCTCGGCCTGTTCGGGCGGGGCCAGCCGGTCACCGAGACCGGTGATGATGAGCCGGCGGTCCTTGGGTACCAGCGGGGCATAGTTCAGCGGTGACGAGTACCGGGTCGCGGCCGTACTCAATCCGGAGTCGGTGCGAGACATGAAGTTCCGCAGCTGCACCAGCTTGTTGGCGGGAAACCACTCATCGACCGTCTGATCCGGGGCGACGACGGGCACGTTGGGGATGACCGCCTGGATGCGGTCGTCGATGCCGGCGAGCAGCGCCGTGGTGTACCCGCCCAGCGACATCCCGGTCAACGCGATGCGGTCGACACCGGTGAACTCCAGATAGTCGAGGACCGAGCGGAAGTCGTGCACCGACTGCGCCATCGCCTCGGCGAACCCGGAGAAGCCGTTGGCGAAGAAGCCGTAGCCGCTGAAGGGTGAACCCTTCTCCGCCCGCGGACCGTGGAAAGGCATGGTGTAGAGCAGGACGTCGTAACCCGACCGGTAGAACCACGGCAACGAGAAGAACAAGCCGTTGAACAGGTACGGCGAACCCATGAATCCGTGGATCACGCACAGCGTGGGATGGGGCCCGTCGTCGTGGCGCCAGTGCTGGGCGTGGACGACGTTGTTGCGTTCGAACCCGCGGCACCGGTCGCGCAGCGCCGGGTTGACCGCCTCGAAACTGCTGTCGAAACGGATGTTGGACACATGGCCATTGGCGATGATCTCGGCGATCGGGTTGGCGGTGCGTGAGGCCACTCGCGGTAACTCGGCGGGCGCCGGGAACGACTGCGACGGGTCCTGCGCGGATGCGAGTTCGGCGTAGAACGCGAGTTGTTCGTGCTCGACGCGCGACTGCTCGCGCCGCATGCCGCCGATCATCGTCGGCAGCATGGTCACCGCCAGCAAGGAGGCGATTCCGGTGCGCAGCGCCAGGTCGGCGATGGCGGACGAGTCCACGATCGCCCGCTGGCGCAGCGTCAGGTCGCCGCGACGAGGGAGGCCGCCGATGCTGGCGTCGGCACCGGCGACATCGGGCACCGGCAGGGGCGGATCCACCGGGGCGGAATCCGATCGGGTCACGTTCGCATGGTAGCCGTCGCGAATCGTCGAGCCGGTTTCGCGGCGGTGCCACACTGGCGGAATGTGGAATCCCGATGTCTACCTCGGATTCGCCGACGAGCGCGGACGACCGTATGTCGACCTGCTGGCGCGGGTGCGCGCCGATGCGCCGAGGCGTGTCGTCGACCTGGGCTGCGGACCAGGCAACCTCACGATGACTCTCGCGCAGCGGTGGCCAGACGCCGTCATCGAGGCGTGGGACAGTTCCGTGCAGATGGTCGACGCGGCACGTGAGCGCGGCCTCGACGCCGACGTCGGCGACGTACGGGACTGGCGGCCACAACCCGGGACGGACGTCGTGGTGAGCAATGCGACGCTGCACTGGGTGCCCGAGCATCGGCGCCTGCTGGTCGAGTGGGCGGGACGGCTCGCGCCCGGCGCATGGATCGCTATGCAGGTGCCGGGCAACTTCGACGCGCCGTCACACCTCGCCGTGCAATCGTTGGCCCAGCGTGCACGGTGGGCGAAAGCACTGCAGGGGTTGACATTTGGCGATGATCCGGTCGACGGTGCGACGGGTTACGCGGGCCTGCTCACCGATGCCGGGTGCACCGTCGACGCCTGGGAGACCACCTACGTGCACGTGTTGACCGGAGAGCACCCCGTGTTGGACTGGATCAGCGGTACCGCGCTTCGGCCGATACGCAGCATGCTGGACGATGCCGACTGGGCGGATTTCCGGTCGGAGTTGACACCGCTGCTGGCCGCCGCTTACCCCAGACGTGTCGACGGCACGACGTTCTTCCCGTTCCGCCGGATTTTCGTGGTGGCGCAGGTGGATTGAGGTTCATCCACGGCTTGCCACTGACCTTCCGGCGAGCCGGCTACGGGTGGTAGGGCACGCCGACCGCGCGGAAGACGTACTCGGGCGACACGTTGAAGGCCAGTGAACGGCGCGGCAACCGATCGATCACTTCCTGCGGGATGTCCACTTTGTAGTGCATGGCCAGCGTGCCGGAGAACCGCGGATCGACGGCGTTGATGTCGACCTCGAGGGTCAGCCCGCTCCTGGACAACTCAGCCGTGACGGCGCCCGACTGAGGCGCGTCCCAGCGATGATCGACGGTGCGGCCGGCCAACTTCGGAACCGTCGACAGCGTCGCCAGGACACGTTGTTCGGTCAGCGCCAACGATCCGACGTAGCTGCTGACCTTGCCGAGTGAACGCCTGCCGGGGATCTTGCCGCTGAACTGCCGCATCACCGGGACATACTCGGCGAGGAACAGCACGCCTTCAGGCTCGATGTCGACGCGCATCTCGTCGGGCAGACCGCCGATGCGCAGCAGCTTGCGCAGAATCACGGGCATGAGCAGCCACCCTAACCGTCCCCGCGAACCGGTGGTAGAGGTGGAGCCATGGCACCGCACAAGCGCTGGCTCACCGCCTCGGCGGTGTCCGCGGTGGCGGTCTACGCGATCCTGTGGACCGGTTTGGCCCTGCAATGGGACTGGCTGTCGACGCTGGATTCCGCGGCGCTGCAGATGTCCTACGAGCGCGGGGAGTCGCGCCCGGACTGGGTGCAGGCGTGGGATGTGTTCTGCACCGTCCTGGGACCCGGGGCCCTCCGGTTGTTCACCATCGTGTTGATCGTCGTCGCCCTGGTGCGGCGCAAGGCGCGCATCGCGATGTTCCTGCTGGTCAGCGTTGTCCTCGCCGGACTGGTCACGGAAGCGGCCAAGGCAGCGGCCGACCGCCCCCGACCCGCCACCGCCTTCGTGTCCGCGCTGGGCACCGCGTTTCCGTCCGGCCACGCCCTCGGCGTGCTGGTCGCCGTCCTGGCGCTGCTGACGGTCGGCCTGCCGACCGTCCGGCCGTCGCTGCGCGGTTGGCTCGTCGCCCTTGGCGCGGCGGTCGTCGTCCTGATCGGCGTCGGCCGCGTCGTGCTCAACGTGCACCACCCGTCCGACGTGCTGGCCGGATGGGCGCTCGGCTACGCGTATTTCGTGTTATGCCTGCTGACCGTGCCGCCGTTGACCCGCCTCAGGGAAGCGGACGAAACACCGGCAGCGCCCGGTATCGCACCTTGAAACTCGCCTTCGTCACCCTGGTGCCGACCTCTCCGTCGTGGGCCAGCACCGTCGGCCCGTCAACCGAGGTGAACTCGAACTCGGGCACACGAAGTTCGTGATAGAGCGGGCTGCGCTCGAGGCGGCCGAGCGCCACCGAGACCAGGATCCGCAACCTGCTGAACCGCCGACCGGTCTCCAGGATCCGGATGTCCATCAGCCCGTCGTCCATCCGGGTGCGCCGCGCAGGCGCGAAGCCCGACGGCAGATAGGTCGAGTTGCCGAGGAAGAACAGCGACGTCTGCAGCAGCTTGTTGTCGTAGCGGATCCGCACCGGCTCGCCGTGCCGCAGCGTGTGGAACATCGCGAACAGACCCGCCAGCGGCTTGCCGATCCTGTGCTCGTACTTCTCCCGCGTCTGCACGTACATCGGATACGCCCCGATGCTGGCCGTGTTGATCACCATGTGTCCGTCGTTCAGGCACACCAGGTCCACACACGAGATGTTGCCCTGCCGGATCGCCGCCACCGTCTTCTCCACGGTGTCGCAACCGATGTCCTTGGCGAAGTGGTTGAAGGTGCCGCCCGGGAACACCGCCAGCGGAAGGCCGGCGTCGGCCGCGGTGCGCGCCGCGCACGCCACCGTTCCGTCGCCCCCCGCAACGGCGAGCACTTCGGCGCGCCCCGCCACCGACGCGAGCACCTGATCGACGTCGTCGTCGTCGGATAGCTCGACGATCTCGGTGCGTGGCAACGCCTCTCGGACCTCTTCGAGGACGCGCGCCCCTCTTCCGCCGCCGGATGCGGGGTTGATCACCAGCACCACTCCTGCGCCGTCCGGCCGGTCCAGGGTCGGCACCCGCAACGGGTCCGCGGCCGGCACCTTCGTCGGCACCACCGGCGGCACCACCCGACCGCCCAGTACGGCCACCGCCGCACCGACGCCGAAACCTGCGAGCACGTCGCCGGGGTAGTGCGCGCCAACCGCGATCCGCGACATCCCGACCAGCCCCGCCAGCAGCGCCAGACCGAGCCCGAGCGGCGGACTCTCCAACCCGACCCCCACGGCGAAGGCGGCGGCGCTCGCGGAATGTCCCGAGGGCAGCGAGTTCGAGGTCGGCATTCGCCGGGTCTGCCGAGCCAGCGGCACCAGCAGCCGGTTCGGCCGCGGGCGCCGCCACACCCGCTTCGCCACCTGGTTGGTCAGCAGGCTGGTGAACGCCAGGCTGACCACGCCTCGGTTCGCGCCGCGTTTCCCCGACTGATTGCCGAACGCGAAGAGCGCGGCCGCTATCGCGAACCAGAGCTTCGAATGGTCGGCGGCCCTGGTCAGCGGAGGCATGACGCTGTCGAGCAGCGGGCTCGGTGAGTCGGCGATCGCCTCGAACACCTCTCGGTCGAGAGTGCCGAGGCCGGCACCGATCTGCCGAATGCCGCGGTGCCGTCGGGTGGGCAGCAAGTCCATTGCTTCAACGTATCCGCAGTCAGGGAAAACTAATCTTGTCGTGGCCTCCCCGAAGCAGAGCATGTTGCGCCTTAGCATGTTGCGATGCGCCGATTGCTGACCCTGCTCTGCGTGGCAGTGCTGTCGCTGGCCGCGGCGCCGGTCAGCCGCGCCCAGGGCGCGCCGTGGTTCGCCTCGTCGGTCGGAGCCGCTACCCAGGTCATTTCCGTTGTGGGAGTTGGCGGCTCAAAGGCCAAGGTGGATGTCTACCAGCGCACCGCCGCGGGCTGGCAACCCGTCGCCGCGGGAATCGACGCTTGGATCGGCGCCAACGGGATGGCGCCGCAAACCCATGACGGCCAGATGAAGACGCCGGTGGGCGTCTATTCGCTCGACTTCGCCTTCGGCACGGCACCGAACCCCGGCGGCGGCCTGCCGTATGTGCAGGTCGGACCGAACCATTGGTGGGACGGCGACATGAAGAGCCCGACCTACAACACCATGCAGGTCTGCGAGAAGTCGCAGTGCCCGTTCGACACCGACCCCGCCAGCGGCACCGAGAACCTCCAGATCCCGCAGTATGTGCACGCCGTGGTGATGGGCGTGAACAAGGCCCGGGTCCCCGGCAACGGCGGCGCGTTCTTCCTGCACGCCACCGACGGCGGGCCGACGGCGGGATGTGTGGCCATCGACGATGCCAAACTGGTCGAGATCATGCGTTGGCTGCGGCCCGGCGCAGTGATCGCGATCGCCCAGTAGCTCAGATATTCAGCGCGCGACCGGGTTTGACCTTGAAGTTGAGGTTCTCGGTCGACATCGACGCGTCGTAGGTGCGGTCGTATCCGGTCTCGCTGATCTTCCAGCCTTCGGGTGTGCGCCGATAACGGTCGTGGTAGAAGCCCGCACCGATCAGCATGAAGTTGAAGTCCGGGGCGATCACCCGGTCCTGTAGGTACCAGGTCGCCGTGGCCTCGTCGCCGTCCACGGTGATCTCGGGGTGGGTGACGCGGTGTTCGGTGAGCACCTCGGGACCCAGCGAGTTGCGCATGAACGTGACCAACTCGTCGCGGCTCTTGAAGTGGTGCTCCTCGCCGATTGACTCGCCGTACTTGCCGACCACGTCCTCGGTGAGGGTGTCGGCGAACTCGTCCCAGTGCTTGGTGTCGAGCGCGCGCAGATACCGGTACTTGACTTGCTTGATGTCGTCGATGTCACCCATGAGCGACATTGCAGCACAACCCCACGGCAGCCAGTACAGTGCCGGGCATGAAATTCCTTGACGGCTTCGTCAAATCTCCGTTCGCCGGACTGGCCCCGTGGATCCTCATGGCGGTGGTTGCCGGTCCGGGCCGGTTCGAGGAGGCCGCCTCAGCCGCGCTCGGCCTGGCCCTTCTGACTCTGTGGGTCGGCACCCGCCGCGGCGCGCGGGTGCACGCACTCGAGGTCCTCACGATCGCCTACTTCGCCGTGCTCGCCGTGCTGGGCCTGGTGGCACCGGATCCGGCGATCGACTGGCTGCAACTGTGGGCCGGAGAACTGAGCAACATCGTGCTGGCCGTCTTCGCGCTCACCACGCTGATCCTGCGCCGGCCGTTCACCATGGCCTACGCGAGGGAGACGACGCCGCCGGAACACTGGGACACCGAAGCGTTCCGCCGCATCAACTTCGCGATCTCGGGCGCCTGGGCAGGCGCCTTCGTCGTGTCGGCGATCGCGGGTGCGATCGGCGACGCGGTGCTGGGCGACAACGACAACTTTTGGACCGCGTGGATCATCCCGATCGGCGCCGTGGTCTTCGCCGCGTCGTTCACCGAGTTCTATCCCGACCACGCAATCGGCGAGACGACGTCGTGGATCGGTACCGTCGACTGGCTGCCGCCGTTCGTCACGGTCACCGGGATCGTCGGCTGGGTGTCAGACTCGGTGCCCGACGCGGTGGCGATCGCGCTGATCGTCATCGGCATACTCGGCTCGGTAGCGGTCCGGCGTATGGCACCGGACAAACCGAGAACTACTGTGCCGCAGTGAGGTTACGAGTGGCGGGCCCCTCCAGCAGGGTGCCGTCGGGCGCGAAGCGCGACCCGTGCAGTGGGCATTCCCACGTCTCGTCGGCGTCGTTCCAGTTGACGATACCGCCCAGGTGCGGGCACACCGGCGACACGCGGTGCTCCTTTCCGTCGACCACGCTGCGGGCCTCGAGGTCCCACGGCGGGCCACTGACCACGCCGCCGTCGTCAGGTGTGCGGTTGAGCGTGCGCGTGATCGGGGTGATCCAGCCGCGGGTCAGATACAGCGCGACCTGAGCGTTGTTCTGCATCGCCTTCGGGATCCCCGACAGCTCGTGCGGGCTCCAACTCGCGAAGGCCTCTGCCCAGTCCATCCGCCCGCCGAGGATCCGGCTGGACAACGCGAGCGCGGCAGCCGTGCCGTTGGTCATGCCCCACTTGTCGAATCCCGTTGCGACGAAGATCTTGTCGTGGCCGGGCAGGATCGGCCCGACGTAGGGCAGCTCGTCGATGGGCGAGTAGTCCTGGGCCGACCAGTAGTTCGTCTGCATCGCGCCGGGGTAGTGCAGCTTGGTCCAGTGGTCCAGCTCCTGCACGGACGACGCCGGGCTCTTCTCGTGGCCGACCGGATGGCCTGCCCCGCCGGCGATGAGACGGTCGCCGTCGGGTGTGGGTGCGTACCGCAATGAGCGTGTGGGCGAGTCGGCCGATATGTACATGCCGCGGGTGATGGTGCCGGGCACCTTGTAGGCCATGCAGTAGGAGCGCTGCGGCTTGAGACGGGCGAAGAAGCCGCCGCGATCCAGGATCGGGATGCCGGTGGCGAGCACACATTGTTCGGTGTGTACCTCGAACTCGTCACCCGCGGTAGTACGCACGCCCAGCGCCAGCCCGTCACCCTTGTCCGAAACCTTCTGCACCCGAACGCCTTGAGCGAGGCGGCCCCCACGCTCCTCGACCTCAACCACCAGGCTGTCGAGCAGCGGCATGGGGTCGAACTGGGCCTGGTTCGCCAGCCGGACCGCGCCGTGGAACGGGAACGGCACTCCGGCCTCTCCCGGGATGTCGTCGACCCAGTCCACCTCCAGCCCGGCCGCTTCGCACGCCTGCAGTTCCTGGCGGGCCGACGACACGCCCTTCTCCGACTGCGCGTAGGTGAACGCGTCCTCGCGCTGGATGGACAACCCGTGGGCCTCGCAGTGCCGGATCAGCCAGTCCTGTCCCTCGCGGTTGCCGTCTACATACTGGCGGGCGGTCTTGGCGCCGTGCTTGTTGACGATCTTCGACAGCTTGGTGTGCTGCAACAGGCTCACCTTCGCCGTCGTGTTGCCGGTGGCGCCGGCGCCGACGAACTGCGCCTCGAGCACCAGCACGTCCTTGCCTGCGCGCGCAAGCAGAACCGCCGTGACGAGCCCCGTGATCCCCGCGCCCACCACCACGACGTCGGCGGAGCGATCCGATTCGGTGAGGGGCCGAGGCGGTGCCGACTGCTGGACGCGGTTTGCCAGCCACAGAGAGGTCATGGCCCAGCAGGTACCCGTTTGACAGGAGTCAAAACAGCGGTGCCCGAAGGGCGTTGGTCCGGAGTGTCTGACCGGTTCGCCGAGGTCCGACGGCTATCGTGTGGTCCGTTATGAGCGACCCGTTGGGGTTGTCGGTCGGAACGACGAACTTGGTCGCGGCGCGAGTCGGCAATCAACCTGTGACGCGGCGTTCGGCGCTCACCTTGCCGAGCGGTGCGGCGATGGCCGGGTTCGTCGAGCGGGTCGGCGACTCGGTGCCGCTGATCGCCGCGGACGGGTCGGCGCATTCGGCCGAAAAGCTGCTCGCCGAAGCACTGGCCGCGCTGATCACCGACAGCGGTGGCGCGTCGCCGGCCGATGTGGTCGTCGCGGTGCCCGCGCACTGGCGGCCCTCGACGCTGTGGGCCTTGCGCGGTGCGATGCGTGCTGAACCGGCGTTGCAGCCGGGGGGCGCTGCGGCGCGACTGGTATCCGACGCCGTGGCGTCGCTGACGGCGCTGCACGATCATCGGGGGCTTCCGCCGCAGGGCGTGATCGTCTTGCTCGATTTCGGCGGCGGAGGCACGAGCATCACCGTGGCCGACGCCGCAGCCGGCTTCGCGGCGGTCGACGTGACGACCCGTTACCCCGACTTCTCCGGTGATCTGCTGGATCAGGCATTGGTCACCTACGCGCTCGACGGCATCGCCGCCACCGGAGAGGTGGACCCGGCGGGCACCGCCGCGGTCGAGTCGCTGACCAGGCTTCGAGAGGACTGTCGCCACGCCAAGGAACGACTCTCGGCGGTCGAGTCCACCGAGTTGGTCGCCGAGCTGCCGGGCTACCGGTCGGCGATCCAGGTCACGCGACCCGAGTTGGAGTCGCTGATCGACGAGCCACTCGCCGGTGTATTGTCCGAGCTCGATAACCTGTTGCGGCGCAACGGTATCGGCTGGGATCAAGTCACTGCGATCGCCGCGGCCGGCGGTGGTGCGGCGATCCCGCTTATCGGCAGGCGGCTCAGCGAACACGCGCCCGTGCCCGTCGTGACGACACTGCAACCCGGGCTGGACGCGGGCGTGGGCGCCGGGCTGCTGGCCGCCGACGGTTCGGCCGCCGCGGCACCGACCGGGCTGGCGTCGGTGGTAGCGCCCGTCGACGCCGATTCCGGCTCCTCGACATTTCGTGCGCTGGCGTGGTCGCAGGACGACGCCGGGGCCGACGAACCGCTGCCCTACCTGCAGCCGTATGAGGCCTACGACTTCGAGGTCGCCTCGATGCGGTCGCCGGTGCAGCACGTTCCCGCGACCGGACCGATCGACGAGCCGCCCACCTGGCACCGGCTGCCCGGTGTGGTCTTCGGTTTGGCAGCGGCCGTCGCCTTGGTCGCGGTCGGTGGTGTCGCGATCGCGCTGACGGGCGCGACGGACAGCACCGAAGCCACCGAACCGCCCCGTCCGGCGCCGTCGGTGGCTCCCACCAGCGCGGCACCGCAGCCGGGTCCGCAGGACCGAACGGTCACGGTGACCGACGCCCCGCCGCCGGCGACGCAAGCGCCGCAGACCAGCGTGGCGCCTGCGACCTCGAGTGCGGTGACCGCGGTGACCACGACACCGCCGACCACCAGTACGACCACCACGACGACGACCACCACGACGACGACCATGACAACCACGACGACGACCACGGCACCGACAACAACCACCACCACGCCGGCGACCACGACATCGACGACGTCGACGACGTCGACGGCGTCGCCGACATCGCCGACATCCATGACAATGACTCCCACCACCGCCCCGATGACCACGACTCTGCTGACGGTGCCGTTTGTGCCGGTACCGATCCCGATCCAGGTCCCGGGGGGATAATCCCGACGAGCCCGCGGGTCGAGCGAAGGGGAACGGTGGACATGAAGCGTGCAGCGATCGTGGCGGCGGCAATCGCGCCCGTCATGGCGGCGACACTGACCGCGACGGCGCGGGCCACGCCCGCCGAAGGCGAGATCCAGCGCACCGATGTGGCCGAGGGCACCACGACCGCGCCGGTCGCCATCTTCTCGGTGGGACAGCCGACGACGTTGTACGTGCAGAACCTCGTCCTGGGCCCGGACTCCAGCAGCGGATGGCACACCCATGCGGGGCCGGAGTATTCGGTGATCAACGCAGGCACCGTCCAGCTGCAGACCGCACAGGGATGCGCGCCCGCGGCGTTCACCGCCGGCCAGGCCATCTTCATTCCGGCCGGCATCCCGCACATCGTGTCGAACGCCGGCGCCGAGCACGCCGAGGCGACGGTGACCTACACGCTGCCCACCGGTCTGCCGATCCGAGACGACGCTGCGGCGGCCTGCCCCTAGGACTACCGCGGGGGGTACGAATAGTCCGGTTCGTGGAACCGGTTGATGATCGGGATGCGCTCGATGATCCGGTCCCGCAGGCGCGGCTGCGGCGCCACCGGCGGAACATAGTTCGGCGCGGGTGGGGTGTAGGCGGGGGCCGGAGCCGGCGGCACATATGCCGGGGAGGCGGTGAATAGACCGGGGCCGGCGGGCTGTAGACCGGCGGAGGCGGCGAATACGCGGGTGCCGGGGCCGGCGGGACGTACGCGGGGCCGGCGGGACGTACGCGGGGGCCGGCGGGACGTACGCGGGCGGGTCGTAGCTCTCGGCGACCGGCGCTGCCGGCGGCGGCGCAACCGCGGCAATGGTCTGCGCGACGACGGGCATCGCCTCGGCCGGAGTCGTCGGCTTGTCGGCGGCCGCTGCGGGTGGGCCGTCCGAATCATCGAGGGGTTCCTCGACGGTGTCGGCGGCTTGCGGCGCTTCGTGACCGCCGGTGAGGGTGAGACCGACCGCCGCGGACAGCGAGACGACGAACGTCACCACCGCGGCGACCAGCACCGACGCCAGCGCACTGACTCGCACCGGCAGCCGTGGACTCGTCACGTCCAACGAGTTGACGGCGCGCGCCGACGCGAGCGCCGCTCCCCGTGCCAGCGCCAGATCGGCGTCAGTGGCGGAGAAGACCGGCGAGGTGGTCACGGCGTCCAGCGTGGATTGGACGAGTTCCAGGTCGCCCGCTGAGCCGACGACGAAGACCGCATCGGGTTGCCACTCGTTGAGTTCGAGCGTGGCGATGATGCTGCTCGGCAACTCGATGAAGTCGGCTCCGTCTTGCGGCCTCGCGATGTGTTCGACCATCACCCCACCGGCATCGACCATCGCGACGACCGCGGCGTCGGGTTCGACGATGCACACCGCGACGTCGTCGTAGTCCGCGATCTCTGCCAGACCGGCGGCCAGCACTTCGGCGGCCTCGAGTTGCGACACCGCGATCGCGTTGCCGTACCCCCGCGCCGACAGCGCCTCGAGCAGACCGGACGTCGCCTGCTCGGCTTCGACGGTCCAGGTCACGCCGATCGCGTGGACGGTGTGGACCACGTCGGCGAGGACCACGTCGAGCAGATCGTCGGGCTCGACGGCGGCGTCGAAGTCGAATGCGCCGCGGTCGACGGTCGCACCCTCGCCCGTCGCGCCCTCGACCAGCACCCATCTCACCGTGCTGGACGTCAACGACAGGCCGACCACGAGGTCCATGCGAATGCCCCCGATCAGGTGTGAGTCAGGACAGAGACTACCCCCGCCGGCTCGGACTGCACCCAGTCGCCGAGGAAGGCGCCGACGTCGGCGCCGATGCCACGGCCCCGAAGAATTTGCTGTTGCTAACGATCCTGGTCGGCTGGAAGTACCGGATGAGCCCGCAACAGCAAACGGGCAACACCCCAGTGGCCAACTGGCCTTAACGCTTCCGTTAATTGTGTTCCGTTCCCGCCGTCGGTTTGCGACCATGGGTGAGGGGGAATGACGTGGTTTCCTCCTGTGGCGTGCACGTGAGGTGGACAAGTGGAGCGACCGGCCTTGACTGTCGACCGTGCACCCGACCACGCCCCCGCCACGCCCTCGCGCTTCGGGCTGAGCACTCCGGGAGGGTTCACCGCCGCACGCGAACTCCAGGCCGTCGCCGACGCGGTCGGACACCGGGCCGAGATCGTGATGGCATTCGAGGACTTCTTCGCCACCCCGCCGATCGCCGAGCTGGCGGTCGCCGCCTACTGCGGCGCCGACCCCGTCATCAGCTGGGAACCGTGGTGCTGGACCGACGACAGGTCACCGGCGGTGATGCGGTCGCTGCTGTCCGGCGCGCTCGACGACTACGTCTACCGCTGGGCCGACGAGATCCGCGACTGGGGCGGACGGACCTATCTGCGCTTCGCCCACGAATTCAACGGCGACTGGTACCCGTGGACGCCTGCCTGTGGCACGACACAGGCGGACTTCGTCCGGGCGTGGCGCCACGTGCACGACATCTTCACCGCGCAGCACGTGGGCAATGTGATGTGGGTCTGGGCGCCGACCGTGGGTGGGATCACCCCCCTGTCCGCCTGGTACCCGGGCGACGACTACGTGGATGTGCTCGGTGTCGACGGATACAACTGGGGGACGAGCTTGCCGACGACTTGCTGGACCGTTCCCGAAGAGTTGTTCGGCGACGCACTGGACGAACTACGCTCGATCAGTCCCGGCAAACCGATCCTGGTCGCCGAGGTCGGCTGCGCCGAAGAGGGCGGATGCAAGGCAGACTGGATTGCGCGCTTCACCGATTACCTGAACCGCCAGCCCGACGTCATGGGCTTCATCTGGTTCGAGCATCACAAGGAGACGGATTGGCGGATCACCAGCTCGGCGCCGTCGGCGGCGGCGATGGCCGCCGCGCTGGACGCGGCGCGGTCGCGCCGATGACGCCGTCTGCGGTCGATGACCGGTTCGCGCTTCCGGTTGAGGTGGAAGAGCAGCGGCTGCGCTCGCTGCAGCAACTGCACATCCTCGACACTCCCGAGGAGGAGCGGTTCGAACGCATCATCCGGTTGACGCAGCTGGTGTTTCAAGTGCCGAGGGCATACATCAACTTCATCGACCGTGACCGGCAATGGTGCAAGCAGGCGGTCGGCGAGGGTGTCGCCATCACCGGTCCCCGAGAGACGTCGGTGTGTCGGGCGACCATTGCCCGCGTGTACGACAAGCCTGAGGATCCGGCATTGGTCATCGACGACCTGACGACGGTTCCCGACTTCGCGGAATTGCCCGCCATCGCCGCGGAGGGCGGCATCCGCTTCTACGCCGGCTTTCCGCTGTTCGGTCCAGGTGGACACGCGGTCGGCACGTTCTGCATCTACGACACCAAGCCACGATCGCTCGACGCCCGGCAGCGCGCGATCTTCCGGGACCTCGCGGCCTGGGCGCAGCGCGAAGTGGAACGCTCAGACGACGTGGAGCGCGCCGCAGCCGTCCAGCGCCTGCTGCTGCCACCGCCGGTCGACTACTTGCCGGGCTATTCCGTCTGCGCAATGTGTGCGCCCGCGTACGCGGTCGGCGGCGACTTCTACGACCACTACCCGGTGCAGCGCGGCGCGATCTTCACCGTGGCCGACGTGATGGGCAAGGGGTTGGGCGCAGCGCTGATCACCGCGAGCCTGCGCTCGGCGCTGCGCGGCGCGTCGCGGGCGGTCGATGACATCGAGTGTCGGGCGGACCTCGCCGACGCGGTCAATTCGGCGGCCGACCAGATGGCCGACGACCTCGAACGGACCAACACCTTCGCCACCTTGTTCCACGCTCACCTCGAAGCGGAAACGGGCCGGATCCAGTATGTCGACGCCGGCCACGGGATCGCCGCGGTGCTGCGCCGCGGCGGGGTGGTGGAGAGGCTGGAGAGCAGGGGCCTGCCGCTCGGCGTCCTGCCCGACGATAACTGGGTGTCGATGTCGACCGTGCTCGGTCCCGGCGACATGGTGGTCGTCGCGTCGGACGGGTCGTTGGAGCTGCTCGGCAAACAGGCGGTCGAAAGCGACGTGCTCGATTTCGTCGCGGCCCATCCTGAGCCGGCCGACTTGTGCCGAGCCGTCACCGCGTTGACGAACCGGCGCCCGCCCCTCGACGACGTGACGGTGGTGGCCGTCCGCCGGGATGACGCGTGACCCATCGAATCCCCTCCGAAGGCCCCTCGCCTTCGCCGTGGCTGCGACTGCTGATCCTGGCCACCGCTGTACTCGGAATCAACTACGTCGTATGGCGGTGGTTGGCGTCGACGAACTGGGACGCCTGGTGGATCGCGGTACCGCTGGTGATGGCCGAGACGTACAGCCTGATCGACTCGCTGCTGTTCGGAATGACGATGTGGCGACTGAAGCGTCGCCCTGCTCCGCCGCCGCCACCACCGGACGCCACCGTCGACGTGTTCATCACCACCTACAACGAACCGATCGAGATGGTGATCGCCACCGCCGAAGCCGCACAACGAATCCGCTTCCCGCACAGCACCTACATTCTCGACGACGGTGAACGGGAGGACATGGCCAAGGCGGCCACCGAGCGCGGGATCGGCTACGTCACCCGGTCGAATAGCTGGATCGACAAGCCACGGCACGCCAAGGCCGGCAACCTGAACAATGCGCTGCTGGAGACCGACGGCGAGTTCATTCTCATCCTCGACGCGGACCAGGTTCCCGAGCCGGAGATCCTCGACCGCACCCTCGGCTACTTTCACGACCCGAAAATGGCCTTGGTCCAGACGCCGCAATACTTCACCAACGTGCCGTTCTCCGATCCGCTCGGAAGTCAGGCGCCGCTGTTCTACGGTCCGATCCAGCAAGGCAAGGACGGCTGGAACGCCGCGTACTTCTGCGGCTCGAACGCGGTGCTGCGCCGCGAGGCACTAATGCAGCTGGGCGTGACGGGTTACGTGCGTGCGGTGGAGGAGGGAATCAAGCGGGCGCTCTACACCTCGCGCAAGATCCTCAAGAAGGCCAAGTCGCACGTCGCCGCCGATCAACCCGAAGTGCTCGCCGCGCTGGAGGGTGTCGAAGACGCGGTCCGCGAAGCCCGCGCGGCGCTGAAGGACAAAGGGCACCTGGCCGAAATCACCTTCGGCTTCCAGCAGCGTGTCGACGACGCGGCCAAGAGCTTGGTCGTCGCCGACGTCTCGGCGATGCGCGCCGACCTCGACGCGATCGCCGCGATGAGTGGAGGACACGGCGAGAGCCTCGACACTGCAGTCATTTTCGACGACGAGGCGCTCGAGACGCTGGCGGGCCGGGAGTGGTCACCGCTCGGTGCGCTGGAGTCGATCCGGTCGATGATCAGCGCCGTAGACGTCGGCAGGGACGACGAAGCCGAGCCGATGCTGCCGATGGCGACGATCTCGGTCACCGAGGACATGGCCACCTGCATGCGCATGCACGCACTGGGGTGGAACTCGGCCTATCACCACGAGGTCCTCGCCAACGGTCTGGCACCCGAGGATGTCGGCACCATGCTCACCCAACGGCTGCGCTGGGCGCAGGGCACTATCCAGGTGATGCTCAAGGAGAACCCGCTGGTGCAGAAGGGCTTGAGCATCGGGCAGCGGCTGATGTACTTCACCACGATGTGGAGCTATCTGGCGGGGTTCGCCGCGTTGGCCTACATCGCCGCGCCCGCGATCTTCCTGATCTTCAACATCATGCCCGTGCAGGCTTACAGCTGGGACTTCTTCGGCAGGCTGATCCCGTTCCTCCTGCTGAACCAGTTGTTGTTCTTCGTCGTCAGTAGAGGCACGCCGACGTGGCGCGGGCAGCAGTACAGCTTGGCGTTGTTCCCCGTCTGGATCAAGGCGTGTACGACCGCATTCCGTAACGTGTACTTCGACCGGCCACTGGGGTTCGCGGTCACGCCGAAGACCCGGCAGGGCGGCGGATCCATCCCGTGGGGACTGGTGAAATGGCAGATCGTTGCCATGGTGGTGCTGGTGGTCGCCTCGGTGATCGGGATCGTACAGTTGTATTTCGGCGCGATCTCCGTCCTAGGCGTCGGTGTCAACCTATTCTGGGTGATCTTCGACTTACTGATTCTGAGTGTGGTTTTCCAAGCGGTGCGCTTTCGCGGCCATGAGGTGGAAGGGGAGAAATGACCGGATTCGACAAGCGCACAACGGCTTCAGGAGCTGTCGTGGTCCGTCCCGAGGGGCGGCTGAACATGGTGGCGGCGCCGGCGCTGCGCCAGGAGTTGCGCAGTTTGGTCGAAAGCGGAAGCAACCGCTTGGTGGTCGACCTGTCCAGCACCGACTTCATCGACTCGTCCGGGCTGGGCGCGTTGATCTCAGGACTCAAGGTGGCCAGGCAAGCCGGCGGCGATCTGCGGATCGCCGCGCCCACCACACAGGTGGAGACGGTGCTGTCGTTGACGAATCTGAACCGGGTACTGCGCGCGCATCCGTCCGCCGACACCGCGTTCGACGAGTGACCGTTCAGTGACCGACGAGCATGCCGCCGTTCTGGAGACGACGACCGGACCGGACACCTTGGCAGAACTACAGCAGACGCTCGACCGGGTGTGGTCGGAGCGGGGCATACCCGATTCGGTGCAGATGTCAATGGACCTGGCGGTCGGGGAGGTCGGTGCCAACATCATCGAACATGCCTCGGCAGGCGCGTCCGTGCCCTTGCGGATGGAGGTCGACGTCTCGACCGCCGAGGTGCGGGCGACCCTCTACGACGGCGGCACACCGGCGCGGCTCGACCTGAAGAAGTTGTCGTTGCCCGACGAGCTGGCGGAAAGCGGTCGTGGGCTGGCCATCGCACTTGCAGTGCTCGACGAGCTGTCCTACCGGCGCGACGAGACCGGCAACCGGTGGACGCTGATGACACGATTGCCCTGAGCGGATCACGGTCGGAAGGTGACGCCGCCGTCGACGCTGATCGTCTGGGCGGTGATGAAGCTGCCGTCGTCGGAGAGCAACAGCGCCGCCAGCGCGGCGACCTCGTCGGGAGTACCGAACCGCGACTTGATCATCTGGCGGGCACGGGCCTGTTCCACGACGCCGTCCGGCATCGGCTGCTCGTCGAACTTGTAGTGCCAGATCAGTCCCGGCGCGATCGCGTTGGCGCGGATACCCTTCGGGCCGTATCGACGCGCGATGTGCCGCACGAGTGCCAGTTCGGCGGCCTTGCTCATCGCATAGGAGACCCGGTTGCCTGCGCCGTTGTAGGCGTCGATGGACGCGGTGAAGACGATCGAACCGCCGCCACCGGCGATCATCGCGGGTATCGCATGCTTGGCGCAGATCACGAAACCCCTTGTATTGACCCGCATTACCTCATCGAAGGCATCGAGCGGCAGTTCGACCACGCCGCCGGGCAGGTAAGCGTCGGCGGCGTTGGTGAAGTTGACGTGCATGCCGTCGAGTCGACCGAATGTGTCGACGGCCAGCCTGACGATCGCCGCGACGGAGTCCTCGTCGGTTCCGTCGAGCGGCAGCCCCCGTACCCGCTGCCCGCCCGGGTCGATGCCGTCGATGACTCGGCTCACTAGGTCGGCGTCGAGATCACCGATGACAACGCGCGCACCCTCGTCGGCGAACCTGCGGGCCAATCCGTTGCCGATGCCGCCGAGTCCGGCGACGAGGACGACCTTGCCCTGGAGCAGTCCTGTCACGCCTGACGATGATTCCCGAAGCCCGGGGAAGCGGCTAGGTACCGGGCCCTCGGCCGCCTGAATTGAGCCGGATTTGTGGCGAATGTAACGGTTTGATATAGGCTGTGCCCCCGTGGGGCGACACTCCGTAGCTAAACAGCGACGCAAGACGCCACTTGGTGTGGTTGCGGCCATTGCTCCGGTCGCAGTGTTCTTCGCGGTCGAGGGGCAAGGTGAGCAGGGTCCTCCGGTGGCCGTCGAGGAGGTCCGTGCGCTCGGACCGGTCGAGCCGGCGCCGAGCGTCGAGCCGGATCTGAGCGGCGTCGAGATCGTGGCGGCGGCCCCGACCGCGCCCCCACCCGCGCCGAAGATGGGCGAGGCACCACCGCCCGCCCTGCCCGATCAGATGGTTGCCGCTGCGCGTTATCGCACCGTCGACCGGTCCTTGCCGGTCGGCATCGCGCCGGAACGCGGACTGCAGGTCAGGACCATCCTGGCGTCCCGCGCGATCAGCGAGGCCTTCCCCGAGATCAGCAGCATCGGCGGTGTCCGGCCCGATGCCCTGCGATGGCATCCCAACGGTCTGGCCCTCGACGTGATGATCCCGAACCCGACAAGTGCCGAAGGTATCCAGCTGGGCAACGAGATCGTCTGGTATGCGTTGCGCAACGCGAAGCGGTTCGGCCTGCAGGACGCGATCTGGCGGGGGGTCTACTACACCCCGGGCGGCGCCCAAGCCGGCGGCTACGGGCATTTCGACCACGTTCACATCACCACGACCGGGGGCGGTTACCCGGACGGGGACGAGATCTACCTGCGCTGAGTTCGCAGCGGTTGCCGCTAGGGATTCAGCGCGCGGCTCAACCCCAGGCAGTCATTGCCCGAGCAGGGAATGCCATACAGCGCCGGCAACTGGTCTGGGCCCCGCTCGTCCACGTACTGCGGCGGCGGATCGATACTCGGCAGGCAGCCGGCGATCCAGATACTGTCGGTCATCGAATTGGGGCAGATCTGAGCAACCCCTTGAGGGGCCTGGTTCGGTTGCGCGGCCACCGCTGCGGCCGAGCCACCCCCGAGCAGTCCGACGAAGGCGACGGCGAAAACAATCTGACGGCGCCGCGTTTGGAGGGCCCGTGTTTGGAGGGCCCGTGTTTGGAGGGCCATGGTTCTCCTCTCCTTCCTGTCGAGCCGCGACGTCGCGGGTGCCTTTCACCCAGAACTGCCGGCGTCAGCGGCCGCACCGAGGCCTGCGTCGCGCGCATCCTGCCGTGCAGGACGCGGGTGCCGGACCCCAGCGCTCGTGGACGGAAGCGTGGCCCCCATGAGCTGCTGTCTATTAGGCCTAAATATACGTTCCATACACGTAAATTTCACTGACGTTGCAGCCGCTTTCGATGGGCACGACGGTCCGCGGGGACGTGCTACCGGCCGACCGGATCGACGGCGGCCACCCCGTTGGTCGAGACGTGTTCGGACCAGCGAGCACCGTCCCAGTACCGCAGCTGATAGCGACGGTAGGGATCGGCGTGCCAGCCGGGGGGAGGCCCGCTGGGCCGAAGCCAAGCGGCCGGTTCCTGACGACCGGCCTGCAGTGCGGTCAGCCAGTCCGCAGTCGAGCCGCCGCAGGTGATGGTCGTGCCTTCCAACTTGGGCCACCCGAACGAAATTCGCTTCCTTTCGACCGTGAAATCCGAATAGCGAAGAGGCTGCAGTTGCTGAATCGCTCCTTGCTTGTGGCGGCAGAACCAGAGGCGATGATCTGTCGCGACGACGAGCAGCACGTTGGCCTTGAACCCGCTGAACCCGGCGGTGGAGTATCCGGTGGCGTGTTTGACGTCGAGCAGCGACTCGTCTGGCGCGGCCTGGCCCGCGATGGCCGCCATCAATTCCCGCACGGCCTGGTACACCGCCGGGGCGGCGGCCTCGCGGGTCATCCGATCGTCGACGTCGCGGTCCCACTTATTGGGCGGGGTCAGATGGTCGTCTGTGACCCGACGCGCCACCAACTCGACATGATCAGATGTGATCGCCATAGGTTCACCACGCGCGTTCGCTAGCCGGTCGCACTGGCGGCGATCCGGATTCTTGGGCGGAGGCATTCGAGCCCGGGTCGTTGTGTTCCCAGTTCCACCCGCCGCGGTGGCGGCGTGACGCGAACCACTTCCGACTGGGCCGCAGCTTGACTAAGCGCCGCAGTGACGACCGGAAGGACGGCCGTCCCGAGCATGTGGATAGGGCCGTACCCGAGTGGGATGATCTTGATAGGACATCGTCTCCCCTCCGCTTGATCAGCGCCGTTCGCAATTAAACCGCACGGAGTGCCCACGAATCAGGAAAACTCTGCGCTGCGCAGCGCGTAGCACTCTCCTTCAATGTTCACGTCCCAGCAGGTGGTGTGGGTAGCGACGGGTGGATGACACTCAACTTGTGTTGACGTGCTAGTTAAATTGCGGACAGGGCTTCAGGGCCGGGGGGCTTGTCCCCGGTGGCAGACCAGCGAGTTCTCAGGAAAACACGCGGTATCAGCGACCAGAAGTAGTTGTGATCGCAACGACCAACCACTCGAAGCGTTTCCGAGCATGTATTCATTGTTATGTTGCCGCTGGCATGTAACGCCGTGCATCAGCGCTCCATGTGACCAATGTGCGATTGTCCCCGCGGCCGATGCCGCGGTGTGTGGAGAGGTGTGCGCCATGACGGCCTTCGGTAGTCGACGCGACGGAGATGCTGAGCGGTCGGGTTCCCGCCCGCAGTCGGGCCTGCTGGCGCGCCACATCGGCCGGGTCGGCGCGTTGGCGGTGGCTCTCGGCATCGGTGGAGCGGTGATGGCAGGGCCGGGCGTGGTCTGGGCCCAAACCAGCGAGAACGGCTCTGCGGTGTCCGGCGACACAAACACCGACACCGACCAAACCTCCCGGCCGGGTGGGGGCGGTGACACCGACGCGCAGGGCCCCGACGTTGACGCTGAAGCGCAGGAAGTCGACGGCGCCGACCCGGATCTCGATGACGCCGGCCCCGACCTTGCGGGCGGGGGTGTCGGCGGCGACGAGGGTGCGCCGAAGGGCACAGAAGAGACGGATTTCGTCGACACCGGTTCAGAGGAGGGGGATCTCCAGCCGGACGAAATGACAAGTGGCTCACCGTCCGTGCCCGTGCAGAATGAACCGGTTCCTCCGCCTCCTCCGGTTGCCGCGACACCTGCGTCCGCGAACATTCCCTCGTCGTCGAGCGGGCCGGACCTGTGGACCGCGAAGCGAGGCGATACCCCGGCGACTTCTGAGGTTGTCGACAGTGGTGCCGGAGCGGTCCCCGCGGGAGATGTGGCGACCTCTTCCGACAGCGTGCCGTTGATGCTCGAGAACGCAGTTGCGAACACCATGACGGCCTTCGGCGTCGACGACGAGCCGGCCCGTCGAACCACGGCGACCGGCACCGGCAGCCTGACGCAGATCGCCGCGCCCACGTCGCCGATCGCCGCCCTGCTGGCCATTCCGACGCGCATCATCACCGCCGTGGTCGGGGTGTTGCTGTCGCCGTTCCTGGCTCCCGCCGGGCCGGCACCGGCGAGCCCGCCGCTGTTCTGGGCAGTGCTGGGCTGGGTACAGCGCGAGTTGCGGCACACCTTCTTCAATCGCAGTCCCGTGCTGGGTCAACCGACTGACATCGCTCAGAACGGCCTCATCGTCACCGGAACCGTCACCGGCACGGACGCTGACGACGACGCGATCATCTACTCGGTCGCGCCGTCAACCGCGCAGGGGGGCACGGTGGTCGTCGATCAGCAGGGCCACTTCACCTATATCGCCCCGCAGAACTGGAGCGGCGCCAGCCCGTTGACCGATACTTTCACCGTCAGGGTCAGCGACGCCGCCAGCGGATTCCACCTCCACGGCCTGGCGGGGTTGTTCGGGGGTGGCCATACGTCGACTCGCGCAGTCACCGTCACGCTGGCACCACGGTCCACCGGTGTCACCGACACCTGGTCGATCTCGACGCCGCCGGACGGGCCTAGCCGTAGCTCGGTCGGACCGGACGGGACCATCGCGATCGCCAACCGGACCGGAAGCGGCACTGCCGCGGATCCGTACCGTGTCACCGTCAGGGTGCTGCGTCCGGGTCAAGACAGTCCCACCGAATCCAGCGCACTCGGTGACTTCAGCGGCAACAGCGTCACCGTCCTGGCTGACGGAACGGTCGGCTACACCACGGTCGTGCGCTCCGCCGACGGCACGGCCGACACCACCGTCACCGTCGTGCGCCCGGGTCAGCTCGACGAGGTGCTCACCACCCCGGGCGCTGCGCTCGGCGGCCTGTTCAGCAACGGCCGCACGGCTGTTCAGATATCAATCGTCGGGGAGTTCAGATCCCCCACGCAGCAGACCAGGGCGACCGCGATGCGGGGCGATCAACCTCTGCAGACCTACTTCCAATCGGGCGGATTCGCCGCGGGGAGCCAGCCGCAGTTGGCCGGCGACGGCACCGTGTCGTTCCTCCTCACTATTCCCGGTGAGGGAGACGAACCGGCGACTACCCGCCTGGTCCTGATGCGTCCAAGCGGCATCATCACCCGAGACGGGGTCGGCCTGGGAGAGCCGGTCGTCGCCGACGACGGCACCCTCGTTTTCACCGACTGGACCGGCGCGGGCACCGCCGACGATCCGTACATCACGTTCTTGAACGTCTGGCGGCCCGGGCAGGAGGCGACACGCGACCCGGTGGCAGGACCGCCCGGATCCCTATCCGTCGGATCAGGCGGGACGATCGCCTACGCCACGGTCAGTGGCGCAGGGACCGCACTCGATCCCACGACAACCGCCGTGACGGTCCTCCGCCCGGGGCAGCCCGCCATCGAATCCACTTCCCTCGGGAGGCTTTGGACCTCCTACGCTGCGCCGGATGGGACGGTGGTCTACGGCACATTCACCGCAAGCGACGGGTCGGCGAACACATACGGGTTGGGCACAAGCACGATCACGGTGTTGCGGCCTGGGCAGCAGGAGATCTCGCACAGCGCACTGACGACCGATCGCGTCCCCCCGCTTGTCAACTCGACGGGGACGGTGGTCGTGGCCGATGTGTTCGGAACCGGTGCTTCCAGCGCCCCGGCGTCGAGGCTCACCATTTACCGGCCGGGCGATGCGCCCGAAGCGGTCGATATCGCCGGCCTGCCGAACTCGTTGGGACTCGGTGCTGACGGCACGGTCACCTTCGCCTCCGGCAGGAGTGAGGGCACCACGACCTTGACGGTGCTCCGTCCGGGAGAGGAGGCCGAAACCTTCACGGCGCCGGGCAATCCCCAAGCTTCGCCGGCGATCACCGATGACGGCACGGTCATCCAGACCACGCGCGTTAGCTCCACGCTGGCCTACTTCACGATCCTGCGCCCGGGCGAACCAGCTGTCACCATCGAGACTCCCGGTCTGGTCGCCAACGAACCACTGATCGGGCCCGACGGCACCATCTACCAGGTAACCGACGACCGCGTATTGGGTCGAACGAATCTGACGATCGTGACGACCGCCGGCGAGGTCACCCGACTCGACTTCCTGGGCTCCGACTTGCCGCTGGTGATCGACGAAGCGGGCGGCAGGGTCGTCCTCGTCATGGTCAGCACCGGAAGCTCCGGAACACAGACGTTCACGGGTCATGAGATCACCGTGGCCTCTGCAACGACGACGAAGGTCTGAGCTCAGATCTCCAACCATGATGATGCCGGTGGCATCATCTCTGGGAAGTAACCTGCGTCCGAAGAGCTGGCTCCGAGGAAACCGGAGCGGCATTCACAGGTGATGACATCAAGCATTGAATAGTTATAGAGGCGTGGATAATTCGCTCATTGGAGTTAACGCGTACCGCACTTCTTGCAACCTAGGCAGGTTGACTGGGTGCGACCGGCTCATGAACCGACGGTGCCAGAGTGGGCGCGTACAACTCCTGAATCTCGGAGATGTACTTGGCGGCGATACGCGCGCGCCTCAGCTTGAGCGTGGGCGTAAGCTCGTCGCCGCCCGGATCCCAAGATGTCGGCAGTACCCGAAACCGCTTGACTTGCTCGGCTGGTGAGAGACTGTCGTTACCGGCTGCGACGCCGGCGGCGATCTGGGCGATGACCCAGGGGTCGGCGGCCTGGCCGGCGGCCATAGGGAAGGACGGCCCCGCGCCACTTGGCGACGGACTGGCCGAATCGCGCCCCAGCAGGATCAGCGCGGTATTGTACGGGCGGCCATCGCCGATCACCATGATGGCACCGATCAGCGGGCACGCTGCCTTGATGGTGTTCTCAATGTTGGCCGAAGACATGATTTTTCCCGCCGCGTTGATGATGAGATGGCTCTTGCGGTCAAGCACGCGTAGGTAGCCATCGGCGTCACGCCGCAGGATGTCGCCGGTGTGCAGCCAGCCGTCGTCGTCGATCGCCTGAGCGGTTTTAGCCGGCTCATTGCGGTAGCCCTTCATGACCAAGGGCCCACGCACCAGAAACTCGCCGTCAACCGCGATTCGGCCCTCCAGCCCAGGCAGCAACTTGCCGACACTGCCCACCGGCGCATCCTGTGGACGAGACACCGAAGCGATGCACGTCAGCTCCGACATGCCCCACACCTCGCTGACCGGCACACCCAGTCCGGCGAAGAATCCGACCGTCTCCTTCGGAATCGGCGCGTCACCGATAAGCGCCCAGCGCAGGCAGTCCAAACCGAGCCCGCCGCGCACCTTGGACAGTACTGACGCGTCGGCGCTCGCCCACTCGTTCGCGAGTTGCCGGGGCACCCCAACCCCGGCGGCCAACGCCGCTGCGCGTCGGGCTGCGACGGACAGCGCCCAGACCAACTCCTGACGCCGCGCATCGTCGGGTTCGTTCGCCAAAGAATGCTCGATCGCTGCCTTCAGCTTTTCCCACACCGGCGAGACTGCGCCCCAAATCGTGGGTCGTACGTCGAGAAGGGCGGATTGGATGGCGCTCGGATCGGACACCGCCGTGACCTGGACACCGAACACTTCCTGCGCGTACAGGGCAGACATGCGATCGGCGATGTGAGCGGACGGTAGAAACGATATGGTCCGATCACCGAACTGAATGCCGAGCACCGCGTCGAGGGCGAACAAGTCGAAAAGCAGGTTGGCGTGGGTTATCTCGACGCACTTCGGGTCGCCTGTGGTACCCGAGGTGAAGGCAAAGGTGGCGACATCGTCGGGCCGCACCGCGCGCCACACGGCGTCGAAGTCGAAACCCGGGTCACGTCCGGCCATCATCTCGGCTGCCGACATGCTGCCCGCCGGTGCGCCGTCGATGCACACAATGTGCTCGACTACCGCGCCACTGTCCCGGATCCGGTCCACGTGCCGCTCCTCGCAGATCAGCACCGAGGTGCCCGCCTGTTCAAGCTCACGGACCAATTGTTGGCCGGATAGGTTGGTATACAGCGACGACGAGGTGGCGCCGAGATGCTGGGCTGCTATGTCGAACGGATAGAACTCAATCCTGTTGGACATCATCAACGTCACCGCGTCACCGCGTCGAACGCCGAGGGCGGCGAGCGCCGCCGCAATCCGACGCACCTGGGTGGCGTACTGGCGCCAGGTCATCGTTTGGTTGTCTCCGGGCGTTCGAAGCGCCACCCCGCACGGATCGACTGCCGCGGTGCGCTGGAACGCCTCACATAGAGTTAAGGGCCGCCCGCAAATCGTCATCGCGCCAGGACCATGGTGATCGGCTCACCACGGTTCATCCGCTTCAAAGCACCCTGCCAGCACCATCGCCGAGATTGGTTACGTTCACCCCTCAGCGCTCCTTTGTCGGGATCAACGCGTCACTGCCTGCGACAGGCTGGGCATCGAGGCGTGTGATCAGCTCGGCGATCCGTGGCAGGACTAGCGGCAAGCATTCGTTGAACAAGAGGTGGTGGTCGGTGTCGAATACGACAAGCTCTTTGGTTGGCGCCGCAATGCGGGCGAATACCTTTTGCGTGTAGTCGAAGCTGAACAGCGGGTCTCCGCGGCCGGCGACGACAACGATCGGGCAGGTGATTGTGCCGTCGCCCATGGCAGTCATGTCGGCGGTGAACAGGTCGGCGAGAAAGGCAAGCGGGTAGGCCCGCAGGCTGAGCGGGTCCATGAGAAATTGTTCGGCGGTCCACTGTTCGCGGCATACCCGGGCCAGGTCGAGGTAGACGTTGAACCGGATCGGGAGCCGTGGCGCCAGCATGGCGAGCACTCGAAGGGCTCGCACAAATGTCCCGTATCCGGCCTGTAGGGAGGTGGGGAACCGCGACACCGTGATCGATTCCGGAAGTGCTGGATCGAGAACGTTGTGGGCGACCACACCGGCGAGTTCGTGGTCACGGGTGGCGACAATCATCGCCAGCACACCGCCTTGGCTGGAGCCCACCACCACGGGGTGACGCCCGAACCGCGCGCGGGCCCAGGCCGTAGCGTCGAGTGCGTTGGCGACAAGGCTTTCCAGACGCAGTAGCCGCCCGACGCGAGGGCTCTTGCCATGCCCCTCGGGGTGGACCCCGACGACCGTAATACCCTGAGCGGCAATGCCATCGCAGAATTCCTCGTAGAACAGGGGGTGGGTCATGGTTCCCGGTAGGAACACCACCACCGAGCCACCCGGACGGCCATGCCACACCGACAGCACAATCGGCGCGCCCACGGACGTGATCGTCGCCTCCTCGTAGCGCTGCGGGTGTTCAACCTCGTTACGCAACCGCTGGTTTCTGTCGCGCATATTCACCACCTCAAACCTTGCGCACCGACATAGACGCGGCGCAGTTCGTTTCGTCGCACCGCGAGGCTGGTTGTAGCCGGAACATCGGCACACCACACTGTGCCCGGCACGCTTTGCCGGCGCCAGGGTCACAAGTCCTGGCACCGAGGGTCTGTTCGTTCGCCTATGCCACCCCATGTTGGGGACGACCGGCCCTAGCTGGCCGACATTGGGGCTCCGAGGATGTCGCCGAGGGCGACGGTGGCCTTTATGGCCAACAGCAACGACACCGTCTCCGTCATCGACTTGACCACCGCCGTCCCGGCGCCGGTGGGCACCATCGCCGTCGACACCAATACCGAATCCGGTGCCCACGCCTTGGTCCTTAGTGCTGATGGCACCCGCATCTACCTCACCGATGCCGCTGACAGCGTGCTGCGTGTCATCAACTACCCAACTGGCAGCACAACCGTATAAGGGTCCGGTCCAAGAGCCAGGGAAGTTGTCGTCGACACGACATCGACGTCATTCTTCCTCTTGTGACAGTCGGGCGATCAAACCGCCCGCCACCACGTCCTTGACCTGTCGTGGTGAAAGGCGGTGCCGCACAGTGAAGGACGTCTTCTTCGTGAGATTTTCCACCTGCATGGTGTCCGTGCTCTCCACGGTGCTCCGTACATTCTCGATGCGCAACGAGTCGTCCTGATCGACGGTGTCGTAGTCGTCTGGATTCTCGAACTCGAGCGCCAGGACTCCGTAGTTGGCGAGATTCTGCCAGTGGATGCGGGCGAAGGACTTGGCGATGACGACCCGCAGTCCGAGGTACCGAGGCGCGATCGCAGCGTGCTCTCGCGAGGAACCCTGACCGTAGTTGTCACCGCCGACGATGACATGGCCAGTGTCCTTACTCTCTTGTGCCCGCTGCGGATAGGAGTCGTCGATCTGTGTGAAGCTGAATATCGCCAACTTCGGGATATTCGAACGGAAGGGCAGCGCCCGCGCACCGGCCGGGGAGATCTCGTCGGTGGAGACGTTGTCGCCCACTTTGAGCAGAACCGGCGCCTCGATCTGCTCGGGCAGCGGCGTCAGCTCCGGCAGGTCGGAGACGTTGGGCCCCTTCACCGGCTCGACCTTCTGTGCCTCCTCCTCCGGCAACGGCGCAACCAGCATCGCGGTGTTGATGGAGCGCTGTTCGGGCAGGTTGAGCTCCGGATACTCCATCTGCTCGCTGCGCGCCCACTCCCGGGGGTCGGTGATCATCCCCGTCAACGCCGACGCGGCGGCGGTTTCCGGTGAACACAACCACACCGAGTCTTCCTTGGTGCCCGACCGCCCGGGAAAATTGCGCGGCATCGTGCGCAGCGAGTTGCGGCCGGTTGCCGGCGCCTGCCCCATGCCGATGCATCCCATGCACCCCGCCTGGTGGATGCGCGCGCCGGCCATCACCAGTTCGGTCGTCGCGCCCATCTTCGTCAGATCGGCCAGGATTTCCCGCGACGTCGGGTTGACGTCGAAGCTGACCTGCGGGGCGGTCTGCCGTCCGGCGACCATCGCGGCCGCGATCGCGAAGTCGCGGAGGCCGGGATTGGCGCTCGACCCGATCACCACCTGTGCGACCTCCTCACCGACGACCTCGCGCACCGGCACCACGTTGCCCGGCGACGACGGCCGTGCGATCAGTGGCTCGATCTTCGACAGGTCGATGGTCTCCTCGAGGTCGTACTCGGCGCCCTCGTCGGCGACCAGTTCGACCCAGTCGTCCTCGCGTCCCTCGGCGCGCAGGAAATGTCGCACCGCCTCGTCGCTCGGGAACACCGTGGTCGTGGCGCCCAGCTCGGCACCCATGTTGGCGATCACATGACGGTCCATTGCGGTGAGGCCGGCCAGTCCGGGACCGTGATACTCGATGATCCGGTTGACACCGCCCTTGACGTCGTGTCGGCGCAACATCTCGAGAATCACGTCCTTGGCCGAACACCACGCCGGCAGCTCACCTTCCAGCCGGACACCCCACACCTCGGGCATCAGCACGTTCAACGGCCTGCCGGAAATCGCCAGCGCCACCTCAAGACCCCCCACACCGATGGCGAGCATCCCGAGGGAGCCCGCCGCGGGCGTGTGCGAATCCGACCCCACCATCGTCTTGCCGGGAATACCGAACCGCTGCATGTGAGTTGGGTGCGACACCCCGTTGCCGGCTTTGGAGAACCAGAGTCCGAACCGCTGGCAGGCCGTGCGCAGATACTCGTGATCTTCGGCGTTCTTTTCGTCGGTCTGCAGAAGGTTGTGGTCGACGTACTGCACGCTCACGTCGGTACGAGCACGATCGAGCCCAATCGCCTCCAGTTCCTGCATCACCAGCGTCCCGGTGGCATCTTGGGTCAACGTCTGATCGATGTGTATCGCGATCTCGTTGCCGGGCGTCATCTCGCCCGAGACGAGGTGCGAGTCGATCAGCTTGCGAGTCACATTCAGAGACATCGGGGGGCTCCTTCCGGACGCGATGTGACGCCAGCGGCCATCACGGATACCCGCCGGGGCGTGCTGCGAATCGCCCGAGCACCGTGCATCAGGGTGCAGTCGCCTCCGCGCGGTCGTCGAGCCACTGCCGTCCCGCCTTGGCCGCGCGGACCAGGGCGCCGTATTCGCCGAAGTAGTCGACGACGGCGCCGACGCCGGGCAGCATGCCGAGGTACCGAAAGGGTGCGCGCGGCTGCTTGCGCTTGGCGAGTTCGTCGCCGATGGCGTCGAACAGGCCGACCAGATTCCACAGGGCTTTGGCGATGCCCCTCGGCGTGCGGCGGATCTCCTCCGGGGGCTCGTCGGCGCCCGCGTCCTCGGCGACATTGGAGAGGTCGCGATCGCACAGCACCGCGGCCAGCATGCGAACCTGCGCCCCGCGCTGCGAAACGCCCAACTCGCGTGCCACCGCGCACAACACGATGGCCTGGTTGGCGAAGCCGAGAAGATCCTGGATCGGCAGCCGGCGGCCCACCACGCCGAGGACTCCGGGGAACGCCACTGCCACGGTGTTCAGCGCGCCGACCCGCCGCACCCACCAATCGATGCGGTCGTCGACGGCCATGTCGTCCCACGCCGGTGTACCGGGGACGTCGGCGGCATTGAGCGCACATGAGAGCCCGCCGGCAACCTTTGCCAGCGGCGTATCTGCCGGGCCGGTACGACCTTTCTTGAGACCAAGCGGATCGGTGCCCCACAGCGCGTCCAGCAGCGGATTGATGATTCGCACGGCGCGACACAACGCATCCTCGACGTCGGCGTCGGCGATCGTCACATCCGGTGTCGGTAACAGGCCCATCGCTTCATCATGTCCCCGCCGCCGACTCCTCAAACCCCTCGACCCATCGGCGGGATCGGCCGCTAACTCGCGTATTCAGCATGGGCAGGAGCGCTGGCACATCTCCACCTCGTTTGCTTGCATCCGCTTATGACGCTCTTGCCACGACGGGATGAAACCCGCCACAGTCACCCCTTTGTGGAACGGGGGGGATATGGCCTATCTGATCGGTGTGGATGGCGGGACGGAGAGCATCCGGGCCTTCGTCTTCGATCTGGAGGGACGGCCGAAGGGCTCACACGCCAGCGCCTACCAGACGCAATTGCCGCAGCCCGGATGGGCCGAGCAGAACGGGGGATTCCTGGCGCAATAGCGTCCGCCCCCGCAGCCAGCCGACGATGAGTGATCTCAGCGGCGATGATGTGGAGCCGATGACGGGAATGGAACCCGCCTGATCAGCTTGAGAATCCGTGAGGCCGCTTGTTTCGGAGGAACCGCGGCTGAGTCAACGGGCATCCGTCGTCGACAGCGGCTGGCGTTCGATGGGACGCCCGAGGACGACCTTTGCTGTGATGACGCCCATCCTGACCATGCCCAAGTACGTCGACGGGTTGAACATCGTCGGCCACACCGTGCGTGTTCTGTGCTCGTTGACCGGCCGGTCCGTGAATCGCTCACGCAGCCACCTCAGCGTCATGGGCGCCGACAATGGATGCAACAGAAGATGACCACAGAATCGGTCGCGGTGATAGGTGACCGCTGCACCAATGCGTTCATATTCGGCCACCAGTGCATCGACATCGGTGACGCTGATGATTTCGTCGTGCACCGCCTGGATGACCAACACGGGCGGCTTGGGCCTGGACTTGCCGAGCTTGGTCTCGTCGAAGATGTGGCGCACTTCGGGTAGGTCCCACAACTCGTCGGCCGTCATGTCGACGTAGGACCCGATGTCGACGTTGCGCAACTGCCATACCGCTTGCGCCGTCGTCAACGTCTGCAACTCGTGGAGCAACGCCTTGCCCTCGTCGGTCGCGTGCTCGTCGACGACGTTCTGCGCGCCGGGGAAGACTTGCGTCAACGCGGAGATCATCAGCGCGGCGAGACCGGCGAAGAAGCTGCCGTTGAGGCGCCGCGCCACTTTTCCAGGATCGCCGACGGGCGAACCTAGAGCTGCGCCAACGATATTGAGCTCTGGCGCATATCGCTCACACAATTCGGCCGCCCACGCCGAAGCCAAGCCTCCTCCGGAATATCCCCACAGACCCACCGGCGCGGACGGCGACAATTCCAAGCGCTCGCACCGCATCGCGGCTCGTAGCCCGTCCAGAATCCGGTAGCCGGGCTCGACGGGGGCGCCCCACATACCATGACAGCCTTCGTGATCCGGTACGCAAACCGCCCAGCCTTCGGCCAGCGCAGCGGTCACCAATAAGTACTCGGCTTGGACAAACGCACCAATTGGTCCCGCGCCGCGCCGCATGGCGAACGAAGGGAAACAGCGCGATGCCACGGCGTCGATCGCGCATTGATAAGAGAGCACCGGATAAGCGGCTTCGGACGCGCGCTGCGCGGGGACAAGCACGGTCGTCACGGCTACTTCCGGTTCTTCGTGCAGGTTCGTGGTGCGGTACAGCAACTGAGTGGCGTTCACTCGCTGACTGATGAGACCGAGAAATCCGATCGTGACGTCGCGCGAGCGCAACACCGTGCCCGGTTCGGCGTCCTTGTAGCCCTCGGGCGCTCGGTAGAACGGGTCCTCGTCGGGTGAGATCGGACGCTCACCGCGGCGGAACTCGTCGTGCGGCGGGCTTCCGACGCTCACTGGCATGGCGGAATAGCTGTCCATTGGTGTGGCGCCCCCTCGGCGTATCGCTGACGCCGCGCAGACACGCAGCCCGAGTTATCCCATACCCGCGGTACCGGTTGTCAACCACCGGTCGATCGAAATATGCGCCGCTCAAGTTGGAGCCGATGACGGGAATCGAACCCGCGTATTCAGCTTGGGAAGCTGATGTTCTGCCATTGAACTACATCGGCGAGGGTGACTCTGACCTGCGCATACGCACTCGAATGCCCAGCATCATCGGAGTCGATGTTGCACTCAGTGTTGCAAAGCGTTCGCAGCGGCGCGCAGGGCGTCGTCTTGCGAGTGAGCATACAACCTCATGGTCAGGGCCGGATCGTTGTGTCCGATGTATGCGGCGATGACGGCTGTAGGCACCCCATCGAGGTGCATGAGCGTGGCCGCGGTGTGTCGTGCGCCGTGCAGCTTCAGGTGCCTCATCCCACACCGGGCGAGGGCATCGCGCCAGTACCGGGACAGCACGGCGGGGGAGTAGGGGTCGCCGACCTCGTTGGACACGACATACGCGCCTGAGCGGTACGCAGAGCCGGCCTCGGTGCGTTCGACACGTTGACGCTCACGCGCATCACGCAAGGCGACGACGAGACGATCTGGGAGCGGAAGCGTGCGCCTCGACGTGTGCGACTTCGGGTCGTTCTCGACTGAGCGGCCACCAGCGCTCACGCGGTTGTTGACGATGCTCAGCGTTCGGGCGTCGAAGTCAACGTCGGACCATCGAAGCCCAGCGATCTCGCCACGACGCAAACCTGTGAGTGCAAGGTGCCACGCGTGCGCCAGGCGGTCGTCGTCGAGCTTTGACAGGAACTCTTTGACCTCGCCGGGTGTGAACGTGTCGAGCGATTGATGGGACGACGCGACACGGGTCACTGAGGCGGCGACGTTGCGCGGTACGAGGCCCTGTCGGTGTGAATCCTCGAGGAGTCGCGCCGTGGCGCTGATGACTTTGTTCACAGCCTTCGGTCCCCACGGCTTGCGCGTCCGGCCCTTCGGAAACTTCGCAGTCGCGGGTGTGGTAGTCCCACCCTCTACGAGAGAACGGACCATCCGGTCGATGTGAGCCTTCGTCAGGGATTGGAGGTTGAGGTCGCCGTAGAACTGTTTGAGCACGTCGAGGTCATAGGTCAGCTTGGACAGCGACGTAGCTCTCAGGTTGTGACGAGCAGCCAGAAAGTCATCGACCGCCTGAGCGACGGTCAACGTCTTGCGTGCGACGAACGTCCCCTTGGACGCGTCGGTGCGAACCGACGAAAGCGCTTCGCGAGCTTCCTTTTCCGTCTTGAACCGACGACGCACCTGACGGCGCTTACCGGTGATGGGGTCCTTGCCTGCATCGGTGAGCACCTCGTAGCGCGTCTCGACCTTGCCCGTCGTGCGATTGCGAACGTCGACCTTCTTGAACAGCTGCCGTGTGGCCATCAGTCCTCCACCCATCCGGCCTTCTTGGCGGCCCTGAGCGCGATCCTGTAGCCCTGTCGTGCTGGGGCTGCGTCATCGAACGCGAGCCATTCGCGGGCGTCGTGCAGGTGATACAGGTCCTTCATCGGGTCGTCGTCGTTGTCATATCCCGAAAAGGCAAGGGCACCTTCGGCGTTCGATGGCGACGGGGGATAGATCAGCGACAGTGGCGACACACCAAGGGCTTTCGCGAGGACGATGACCTCACCTACGTCGATGACGCGCTTACGTCCTGATTCCAGGTTGGCGATGGTGTCTCGGGTGATAACTCCCTCGGTGGCGTCCGCAAGTGCTGAGGCGGACAACCCTCGTTGTTCACGCGTAGCGCGTACAGCGCTCGCGATCTGAGCGCGTATCTGTTCGGGCGTAGGTGGCGATGTCATATCGACACAATATCAGAACTCTCTACGCCGGATTGACCGTGTACGATTGACGACGAACGCAGCGCCACTGTGTCAAACCAACAAGATAGGAACGTAAGAAATGGGAGTTACCCAGGCAGAACGTCTGTACACAGTCGATCAGGCAGCACGGATTCTCGGGTGTGGCCGCGGGAAGATCTACGCGATGATCCGCGAGAGCGAGATCCGCAGCGTCAAGATCGGCAAGCTGCGTCGGATTCCGGCGTCCGCGCTCAAGGAACTGGCGGACGGCGAATGAGCGCGGCGACGGGGAGTAAGAAACTGAGGCCTCTGGACTGTGCGGTATGCAATCGCCAGGTGAAGCGAGATGGATACGTCGTAGCTGACGACCACGAAGCGTTTCGGACACTGCGGGCAGAAAACAAGCGTGAGCGAGACCAGGTTGCCAACGGGGTGAGTGGCCTCGATGTCTCCTTCGACTTCAACAACGAAGCCGGGTATAGCTCCGTTCCCTGGCTGGCATTCCATGACAGGTGCCGTCAGCGAGGCAATGGATACCACATCGAGATTGCGTCCCTCCAAACAGAATTCGACCTAATCTCGTGGATGCAGCACATGAACGGAAAGACGTGGCTGCCCTTCACCAACTGGCATGAGTTCGTGACCAAGGTGTCGGGTGCCGTATGAGCGCTAAGGCCCAACGTGAACTCATCAAGGCGGCACGACCTGGCGCGCCCGTCAAGTCGTCAACGGCCAAGCGCGACAACGCCAGCAAGACAGGCATTCCCGTCAATGACCACACCGAGCGGGACAAGGTGCTCGACCGCCTCAAAGAAAGGAAGAGGCAGTGACCGACGACGAATACCTCCTGTGGGAGTTCAGGAACTGGTCGCCGAATGACCCGTCTGCGAATGTCCCTGAGGAGTTTCGGTACATGCCTCCTGGGTGCGCATGGGATTCCACAGAGGACCACCCGCCTTTCGAAGTCAGGCCTTGCCCGAAATGCGATGCCCCGTCACAGCCGCGTTGCCGCTTCGAGTTCAAGCGTGAGGATGACCCGGTCCTCGGGTGGGCGACCGGAATCGCATTCTTCGCCTGGCGATGCCCCGAACACGGCCTCTTCATCGGAGACGTAATCGAGCGCCAGGCACGTCCACCGCGTAATGGGCGGGTGGGTGTGCTGTGAGCACGACCGAGGTCTCGGTTCTGTTGGAGGGCAGCGAGTTGCCCCAATGTGTTACGTGCTGTGGGCCGATCACGTCGTTGCACTCGACGTACAACACGAACGGGGACTACGTGTTCTCGCGGCACGTCATCGAGTGCGAGAACGGCCACATGCAGGTGCTGGTCGCTCCTGTCGAGCGTCTGGACGATGAATGGCGCGACTTACTCAGCGCGTCGGAGGAATGACACACGTTTGCATCAAACGGACGCCTGAAGCGATCTCAGCGCCTGCAATAACAACCTGAATAACAGCCAACGTCCCCATGAGTGAATTGCGTGGGGATGCTTGGTAGATAAATGCCATTCGATGCATCACCGCACGTCAATTCGCTGTCAATAGCGCCGGAGTTCTTCTGTGCGACAGTAGTGACACGCAGTACACCAGTAGGAATTGAAAGGAGTAAAAATGCCGCCTCCCAAGAAAGGAGATCCGGGATATGAAAAGTATCTGGAGGGGTTCAACGAGCGTCGTCGTCGCCGGATGCAAGACCCGGAATACAGAGCGAAAGAAATTGCTCGGCAACGAGCATCGAAGGCGCGTCTAAAAGCTCGACGCAAAGCTGAAGCGGAAAAGCAAAATGGCAAGGGGAAGTGACCGTAGGACGCCAGACCTGCGAATCAACGAACTATCGCCCGAGAAATGCAAAGGTCCGACGACGTTCACTTACGACAAAGACGGAAAGCTTCATGCCCACACGAGGCCTGTGCCGGCGCATCGGCTGAGACGCGCTCGACGGATTCTCTGGGAATGCAAGCAACAGCCTGAATGGGCACGCACGAAGGCGGCGTTCTTTCGGCATCCGTCCTTGAAGAACGTGCCGTATCAGGTGCTCAAGCAATTAGTGAAAGAGAGCGAGGACTGATGGCGCCTCAGAAACGGCGGCGAAAGATCGACAGCGAGCAGCTATTCGATGACGTGCGGACCTGGATAGAGAGGTTCGTCAATGTGATGAACCCCGATGACCTGGACATCATCACGCTATGGATCTTGCACACTCACCTGGTCGCTGAACTCAAGTCCACGCCTCGACTGATGATCGGGAGTATCGCGCCTGAGTCCGGTAAAACGACGCTCCTCGACCATATGAACCGTCTCTGCCACAACCCGGTGCAGGCAGCGTCGATGACGCCCGCGGTCTTGCCTCGCATCCTGCAACACAGCATGGCGACAGTGCTTCTCGACGAAGTCGACCGAGCGCTCAAACCCGACAAGGAAGGAGTGAACGACCTCATCGCCATCCTGAACTCGGGTTACCGCGTCGGAGGTGCTCGCATCTTGATGGTGAAGGGTGAGGGCGGTGCTTTCATCCCGATGAAGTTGCCGACGTTTGCACCGGTGGCTATGGCCGGTAATCGTCCCCAGCTGCCTGACGACACCCGTAGTCGCAGCATCCATATCGTGATGATGCCCGGTGGCGAAGACGTCGAGGAATCCGACTGGGACGAGATCGAGGACGAGGCGAAGGAGCTTCACGACAGGATCGCTGAATGGGCTGAAACCGTCCGAGATCAGGTGCCGGGCACGTCGCGAGTCGAACTGCCAGCCGAATGCAAGAACCGTTTGAAGGAGAAGTGGAAAGCCCTCAAGCGTGTTGCTGTGCTGGGCGGGGAGCGATGGGGTGCCACGGCGGACAAGCTGATCAAGCACGCCATTGCAGAGTTCAACGCTGAGCGAGAAAGCGGGATCAACAGGCCTCCAATCGGCGTCATGCTGATGATGGATCTTCATGCCGTCTGGCCAGAGGACAAGAACTTCATGTCGTCCGAGCGCTTGGCCAATCGCTTGATAGCGCATAACCCTGAGTACTGGGCGAGGGACACGGATCGAGACAACACACGGGATCTCAACGCTCAGCGCCTGGGAAAGCTGATCCACGAAGCGGCCAAGGTGAACAGCGTTCGAGGCGTGAGGAACGGTCCTCGCGGATTCCGAAAGAGGGACCTGAAGCCCATTTGGCTACGCCTCGGGTTGCCAGTGTGATGAACATGCACATGCACTCGGAGCACTCGGTTCAAACGGATCACTCGGAGCGCAAGAAAAGTGTCCGTAGAGGCGCTCCGACTGCGCCAAGTGATCCGAGTGATCCGAGTACATGTGCATGAACGACAACAAAGGAAAGAAACATGAGCAAGTGCGTGTCAGGACGCCACAAGTACGAGCACCTTGGTACGTCGTGCGACGACATGGACGAGCAGCTGCGCGTCATGCGCGAGGTTGCGTTGGGCAAGACCTCGATTGTGAGCAATGCCGGGCCGTCCTCGGTGTGGGACGAGAACGGGAACTCTGTACTGGACGCGGTGATCCCTGACGGAATTGATCCGGTGTCCGGTGCAGGCGTGTACGCGAGTGGCGCTATCGGTACGCCGCATGTTGACGACGATGAGGACGCGTAGGAGGCGCTGAGGTCAACGCTGCACGCCTGACGTACGCGTGACGTGACAATCGTTGCGGGGCAATAGATCAGACGCGTACGAGGGCACACAGCGACGGATCGCCGGGGGGTTGCCTTCGAATTTTTCGAGGTGCATCATGCTGGTACGCACTCCGGGCGCGGCAAGACCGGAAATCCGACGGGATTTGAAAAACGGGGTCTTCATCATGACCTTAACTTGATGGCCTTACGAAGGCTTACAACGGCAATTGAATACCGAGCGTCTGACCATTCGACGCTATCTGAGCGCTGCTGCCGCTCGCATTGTCCACACCCGGCTGGGAGGCGTGGACCCAAGTAAGACATTCAAACCATGAGCGCTCGAACGCGCTCTCATCCGAAGGAAAGAAATGACTGTTCAAGTTACTGAAAAGGGCGCATGGGGGATGGACGTCCTGGGCCTGCCCGCCCGGGAAACCATTCCTGATGCCCTCATCATGACGTGCTCGCACAAGGCGGGCGTGGTCGAAGGTGATGCGCCGTACGTTCGCATTCCCAAGATCAACCTGGATGACGACGTGCATCCGGTTCGTGAGGGTGACGACATTCCCGAGGCCGAGCCCGACAGGTCCGAGATCGTCGTCATGACGGTCAA